>JAJZNB010000134.1 GCA_021848085.1 Actinomycetes bacterium | reverse complement strand
GGGAGAGGAGAAGTTCATGGGCTCGCCCAGGTGCTCCTCGACGAACTGCGAAGACGGCACCAGCTCCAAGCCGGACAAGACCGCCACCGCCACCCGGCAACAGGTGGCTCCGAAGCCTGATCTCGTCCAAAGTGACAGATGAGACAGATTTCGGAACGGCAGAGACGGCCCCGCCCGCCTCAGCAGCCGGGGCGGGCCAGGGTCAGCAGGAAGTCGCCGCCGGGCTGGTCCCACATCTCCTCGACCACGAAGCCAGCCTGCTGCAGCTCGTCGTGGACTCGCTGGTGGGTGAACTTGGCGCTGATCTCGGTGCGCAGGTCCTCGCCGGCGTCGAAGGTCACCTCGAGGTCGAGGTCGAGGATCTTGACCGTCTGGCGGGTGGTGGAGCGCAGCCGCATCTCGATCCAGCTGGCCTGCTCGTCCCACCAGGCGACGTGGTCGAAGCGCTGCGGGTCGAACGACGCTCCCAGCTCGCGGTTGAGGACGTGCAGGACGTTGCGGTTGAACTCGGCGGTGACCCCGGCCGTGTCGTCGTAGGCGGCCAGCAGCCGGCGGCGGTCCTTGACCAGGTCGGTGCCGAGCAGCAGCCGGTCGTCGGGTCCCATGACGCCGTCGAGGTCGGACAGGAACCGCCGCCGCTGGTCGGGGGTCAGGTTGCCGATGGTGCCACCCAAGAAGGCGACCAGGCGCCGCCCGCCGCTCGGCAGCCGGTCGAGGTGGCGGTGGAAGTCGCCCACCACGGCGTGGACGTGGAGGCCGGGGTAGTCGTGGGCCAGGCCGTCGGCGGCGTCGGCCAGGGTGGTGCGGCTGACGTCGAGCGGCACGTAGCGGTGCAGGCTGTTGCGCCGGCGCAGGGCGTCGAGCAGCACCCGGGTCTTGTCGCAGGTGCCGGCGCCCAGCTCGACCAGGGTGTCGGCTCCCGAGCGCTCGGCCACCGCCGCCGCCTGGGTCTGCAGCAGCAGCCGCTCGGCCCGGGTGGGGTAGTACTCGGGCAGGCGGGTGATGTCGTCGAACAGGCGGCTGCCGCGGTCGTCGTAGAACCACACCGGCGCCAGCCACTTGTCGGGGGCGCTCAGCCCGACGCGCACGTCGTCTTCGAGCGCCCGGCGCAGGTCGCCGGGACCCAGGTGGACCTCCACCGTCGGCGGCACGACGGCGGCCGTCATCGGGCGTCTCGGGCCAGACGCAGCCCGGCGAACATCCAGCGGCACCCGGCGGCGAAGAAGTTGCGGTACGTGGCCCGCCGGTCGCCGGGCGGCGTGACACAGCAGCCGCCGCGCAGCACGTGCTGGTCGACCATGAACTTGCCGTTGTACTCGCCCACCGCGCCGGCGGCCGGGCGGAAGCGGGGGTAGGCGCTGTAGGCGCTCTGGGTCCACTCCCACACCGAGCCGGGCCCGCCGCCGGCCGACAGCGGCGGGGGGTGCAGCTGCAGCCGGGCCTCGGCGGCGCCGGCCGGCTGCGGCGGCGCCAGGGAGGTCGCCAGGGCCGCCTCCCACTCCTGCTCGGTGGGCAGCCGGGCCCCGGCCCAGCGGGCGTAGGCGTCAGCCTCGTAGTACGACACGTGGCACACCGGTTCGTCGGCGGCCAGCGGCCGGGGGCCGTGCAAGGTGAAGATCCGCCAGTCCTCGCCATCCACCGCCCCACCGGGGCCGCCCAGTGCGCTCCCGGCGCCGCCCACCGACCCACCGTCACCACGCCGCGCCCCGCCGTCACCACGCCGCGCCCCACCGGGGCCGCCCACCGCGTCACCCTGGCCCTGCACCGCCCCGGCGGAGCGGCCGGGTGCCGGGTCCGGCGGCAGCCAGTACAGCGGGTGGCGCCAGCCGTGGGCCTGCACCTGGGCCCAGCCGTCCGCCAGCCACAGCTCGGGCCGCTGGTAGCCGCCGTCGGCCACGAAGGCCAGCCACTCGCCGCACGACACGGGCCGGTCGGCGAGGGCGAACGGCAGCAGGTGGACGGGGTGGCGGGGCGTCTCGTTGTCGTAGGCGAAGCTCGGTCCGTGGTGGCCGATCTCGACCAGGCCGCCGCGGTGGGTGGTCCAGGTCGGCGGCGGGGGGCTCGAGCTCCGCCTACCGGCGGCGCCGGCGGCGCCAGCGGTAGGCGGCCGGTAGGCAGGCAGCGAGATGTTGCACGACAGGACGTGCTTGATGTCCATGAGCAGCAGCTCCTGGTGCTGCTCCTCGTGGTGCAGGCCGAGCTCCACCAGCCCGGCGGTCTGCGGCGCCAGGTCGCCGCCGAGCACGGCGGCCATGGCTTCGTCGACGGCGCGGCGGTAGCGGCCGACCTCGGCGGCACCGGGGCGGGTCACGACCCCTCGGTTGGCCCGGGGGTGCCGGGCGCCGATCCCCTCGTAGTAGGAGTTGAACAGGTAGCGGTAGTCGGGGTGGTAGGGCTGGTAGCCCGGCCAGCCTGGCTCCAGCAGGAACGTCTCGAAGAACCACGTGGTGTGAGCACGGTGCCACTTGGTGGGGCTGACGTCGGGCATGGACTGGGCGGTCTGGTCCTCGGGGGACAGCGGCGCGGCCAGCTGCTCGGTGTGGGCGCGCACCTGCCGGTACCGCTGGACGGTCGCCTCGGGGGGGGCCATGGTCAGTGCCTCTGCCATGTGACGTCTCCTCCGCAGCGGCGCCACACGCCGCCGCCCTCGTCGGTCTGGGTGCCGCGTCCCTCGCCACTGGGCGTCACCCACCGTAGCCAGCCACACCGGCCATCACGACGCCAGGCCGCTGCGGGTGGGGGGGCCGGCGGCGACCTACGCTGCCCGGGATGGCCGATCTGGTGCTGCTCGACATCGCCGACGGGGTGGCCGTCGTCACCTTGAACCGACCCGAGGTGCGCAACGCCTTGTCGCGGCAGGTGCTGGCCGAGCTGCACCAGGCGGTGGGCGAGGCCGACCGGCGTCACGACGTGGCCGTGGTGGTGCTGACCGGGGCGGATCCCGCCTTCTGCGCCGGCCTGGACCTCAAGGAGGTCGGGGCCGACGGCGGGCCGCTGCGCACCGTCGTCGACGCCGCCGCCGACGCCCGCGGCGCCGGCGGGCTGCTCCCCACCGGCAAGCCCCTCATCGGCGCCGTCAACGGGGTGGCGGTCACCGGCGGGTTGGAGCTGGCGCTTCGCTGCGACTTCCTGGTGGCCTCGGAGCGGGCCCGCTTCGCCGACACCCACGCCCGGGTCGGGGTGCAGCCGCTGTGGGGCCTGACGGCCCTGCTGCCCCAGGCGGTGGGGCTGCGCCGGGCGCGGGAGATGAGCGCCACCGGCAACTTCGTCGACGCCGCCGCCGCCTTGGCCTGGGGGCTGGTCAACCACGTGGTGCCCCACCAGGAGCTGCTGCCGTTCACGCTGCGGCTGGCGGCCGATGTTGTCTCCAACGACCAGCGGGCGCTGGCCACCTTGTGGTCGACCTACGACCAGGGTTCGCGCACCACCGTCGGCGATGCGCTGGCCATCGAGACCGAGCGCGGCCTGGTCTGGCAGCACCAGGTGCTCGACTTCGCCGAGGTGGAGCGCCGCCGGCGCCAGGTGGTCGACCGGGGCCGGGCATCCCAGCCACCGGTGCCCACAACGGACACACCATGACGCGGGAGGGCGCCAGGACGGCGGGTGACGGAGGTTCTGCCTGGTGAGCGCGTGGGCCCCGCCGTCGCCGCCGTCCCCCGGCGCCCGGTTCGAGCCTCCGGAACGCCGGTACAGGACCGTCCCCACCGGACCTGTACCACCACGCCGGTCGGCGGCGGGGGGCCCGCTGCTCAGCGCCACCGACCCCGCCGGCGCTGCGTCACCTGAGCCGCCTGGTCACCGGCAGCGGCTCGTCACCTGAGCCGCCTCGTCTCCGGCAGCGGCATCGTCGCCGTCAGCGGCCGACGAGCACGATCTTGCCCAGCTTGCCGCCGCCGCCGAAGCGTTCGTAGTCG
>JAJZNB010000244.1 GCA_021848085.1 Actinomycetes bacterium | reverse complement strand
CCGCAGGCGGGGCGGGGAGTGCCGTGGCGGCCCCGGCGCCATGATGCCGCTGGAGGGGCTGCGGGTCCTCGACGTGTCGACCATCCTGGCCGGCCCGCTGTGCTGCCGGATCCTGGGGGACCACGGCGCCGAGGTGATCAAGATCGAGCATCCCCGCGGGGGCGACACCATGCGCGGCCACGGCTACCAGAAGGACGGCGTGGCCCTGTGGTGGAAGGAGATCAGCCGCAACAAGCGCACCGTCGGGCTGGACCTGGGGGTGGCGGCCGGCGCCGAGGTGTTCGTGAAGCTGGCCGCCACCGCCGACGTGGTGGTGGAGAACTTCCGGCCCGGCACCTTGGAGCGCTGGGGGCTGGGCCCCGAGCGCCTCCACCAGGTCAACCGGGGGTTGGTGCTGGTGCGGGTGACGGGCTGGGGCCAGACCGGGCCCTACGCCCACCGGCCGGGCTTCGGCACCCTGGCCGAGGCCATGAGCGGCTTCGCCCACCTCACCGGCGACGCCGAGGGGCCGCCCACCCTGCCGGCGTTCGGGCTGGCCGACAGCATCTGCGGCATCGCCGCCTCGTCCGCCGCCTTGATGGCGCTGCGCCACCGCGACCAGCACGGCGGTGAGGGCCAGGTGGTCGACATGAGCATCCTGGAGCCGATCATGGCGGCGGTGGGGCCAGCGCCCACCGTCTTCCAGCAGCTGGGGATGGTCGAGACCCGCCACGGCAACCGCTCCACCAACAACGCCCCCCGCAACACCTACCGGACCAGCGACGGCTCGTGGGTGGCGGTGTCCACCTCGGCCCAGGCCATCGCCGAACGGGTGCTGCGCCTGGTCGGGCATCCCGAGGTGATCGACGAGCCGTGGTTCTCGAGCGGCCGGGGCCGGGTGGAGCACGTGGAGCTGCTCGACGGCTACGTCGGCGACTGGATCGCGGCCCGTCCGCGCCACGAGGTGCTGGCCGCCTTCGAGGAGGCCGGAGCCGCCGTGGCCCCCGTCTACGACGCCCGCGACCTGGTCAACGACCCGCACGTCCGCCAGACCGCCATGCTGACCGAGGTCGACGACGAGGACCTCGGCCCGCTGCTGATGCACAACGTGATGTGGCGCATGTCGAAGACGCCCGGCGCCATCCGCCACACCGGGCGGGCGCTGGGGGCCGACACCGACGCCGTGCTGGGCGAGCTGGGCTACCCGCCGGGCGAGGTGGCCCGGCTGCGCCAGGAAGGGGTGGTGGCGTGAGCGACGGTCCGACCAGACAGCAGGGGCGGTGGGGGGTGCCGTCGAGCGAGGCGGGGACGGCGCCGGGCGGCGGGCGCCGGCAGGGGGAGCCATGAGCGACGCGCTGCTCGAGGTGGTCCAGGCCGGCCTGCGGGTGTTCGACCTGGGCCGGCCCATGTTCGTCGGCATGCCCCAGTCGCCGAACCACCCCCAGTTCTGGCACACCCTGCCCCGGCGCCACGGCGACATGGTCCGCCCCGACGGCGGCTCGGCGGCCAACGACCTGATCGTCACCGGCACCCACGTCGGCACCCACATCGACGCCCTGGCCCACGTCTCCCACCAGGGCCGGCTCCACGGCGGCGCCGACGCGGCGGAGGCCGGCCGCGGCGGGCGCTTCAGCGACCACGGGGTCCACACCATCGCCCCCATGGTGGGCCGAGGGGTGCTGCTCGACATCCCCGCCGTCCTCGGCCTGCAGGCGTGCGAGCCGGCCTACGAGATCACCCCGGCCGACCTCGCCGCCGCCGCCGACCGCCAGGGCGTGGCCGTCGGGCCCGGCGACGTGGCGCTCATCCGCTCCGGCTGGGGCCGGCGCTTCGACATCTCCGCCGAGGCCTACCTGGGTGCCGCCACCGGCGTGCCCGGGGTCGGCGAGGCCGGGGCGCGCTGGCTGGCCGACCGGCAGGTGCTCGCCGCCGGCGCCGACACCATCGCCTTCGAGCAGCTGGCTCCCGGCGCCGGCCACCGGCTGCTGCCGGCCCACCGGGTGCTGCTGGTGGAGGCCGGCGTCTACATCGTCGAGGCGCTGGCCCTCGAGGAGCTGGCCGCCGCCGGCATCTTCGAGCTCACCTTCGTGCTGGTGCCGCTGCACCTGGTCGGCGCCACCGGATCGCCGGTGCGGCCCCTGGCGCTGGTGGCCGGTGGCTGACACCACCCCGGTCGGGCCAGGCCACAGCGAACCGGCCCAGGGCGGCCCGGCCGAGAGCAAACCGGCCCAGGGCGAACCGGCCCAGAGCAAACCGGCCCAGGGCGAACCGGCCCAGAGCAAACCGGCCCAGGGCGAACCGGCCCAGGGCGAACCGGCCCAGGGCGAACCGGCCCAGGGCGAACCGGCCCAGGGCGAACCGGCCCAGGGCGAGCCGACGCTGGCCCAGGCGCTGGCCGCCTTCGCCGTCGACACCGCCGCCGGCGGGCTGCCGGCCGAGGTCACCGACAGCGTCCGCAAGCGGGTCCTCGACGTGCTCGGCATCGCCGTGGCCGCCAGCCCCCTCCCCACCAGCGCGGCGGCCCGGGCCTACGCCGCCGAGCAGGGCGGCCGGCCCCAGGCCCACGCCGTAGGGGTGCCCGACCCGCTGCCGGCCAGCCTGGCCGCCTTCGTCAACGGGGTGCTGGCCCACTCCCTCGACTACGACGACACCCACCTGCCGTCGGTGCTGCACCCCAGCGCCTCGGTGGTTCCCGCCGCTCTGGCCGCGGCCGAGGCGGTCGGCGCCGGCGGCGCCCCCACCGTCACCGCCATCGCCGTCGGTCTCGAGGTCTGCGTCCGGCTCGGCATGGCCGGCTACGACGCCGACGCGGGCAACTCGGTGTTCTTCGAGCACGGCCAGCACGCCACCTCCATCTGCGGGGCCATGGGCGCGGCGGTGGCGGCCGGCCTGCTCTACGGCTTCGACGCCCCCCGCATCGTCGACGTGCTGGGGGTGGCCGCCTCCATGGCGTCGGGGGTGATCGAAGCCAACCGCACCGGCGGCACCGTGAAGCGCATGCACTGCGGGTGGGCGGCCCACGCCGCGGTGTCGGCCGCCCAGCTGGTCCGCCACGGCTTCACCGGGCCGCCCACCGTGCTCGAAGGGCGGTTCGGCTTCTTCCACGCCTGGCTGCGCGACGAGTTCCACCCCGAGGCCGTCACCGGCGGGCTCGGACAGGACTGGTCGGTGCCCGGCATCTTCTTCAAGCCCTATCCGGCCAACCACTTCACCCACGCCGCGGTGGACGCGGCGGCCAGCCTGCGCCGCCAGGGGCTGCGCCCCGGCGACGTGGCCTGGGCCGAGCTGGGGGTGGCCGGACCGACGGTGCGCACCATCGGCGAACCCCTCGACGTGAAGCGAACTCCCCAGACCGGCTACATGGCCCAGTTCAGCGGCCCCTACGCCGTGGCCGCCGGGCTGTTCGGCGGTGGGGGACTGGGCGTCGGCCTCGACGACTACCGCGACGCCCTGGCCCGCGACCCGGCCCGCCGGGCGCTGATGGCCAAGGTGACCGTGGTCGCCGACCCCCGCTGCGACGCCATCTTCCCCAACCAGTTCCCCGCCGTCCTGCGCGTCGGCACCACCGACGGCCGGGAGCTGCGCGCCGAGGTCCTGGCCAACCGCGGCGGACCACAACGCCCACTGTCCTACGACGAGCTGGCCGTCAAGTTCCGCGACAACGCCGCCCGGCTGCTGCCCGACCACACCGTCGACCAGGTGCAGCAGCTCGCCGCCCGGCTCGACACCCTGGCCGACCTGCCGACGCTGCTGGCCCCGCTCACCCACCTGCCGCTCGCCGGCGACCCGGCCGCCGCTCCCGACCCCGCCGACCCCTGACCGACCCCGCCGACCCCTGACCGACCCCGCCGACCCTGGACCGGAACCGCCGACCCCTGACCGGAACCGCCGAGCCTGGACCTGACCCGCCGACCCGGGACCGGACCTGCCGACCCTGGACCTGACCTGCCGA
>JAJZNB010000142.1 GCA_021848085.1 Actinomycetes bacterium | reverse complement strand
GGCCGGTGGTGTCGAGGCCGGTGGTGTCGAGGCCGGTGGTGTCGAGGCCGGTGGTGTCGAGGCCGGTGGTGTCGAGGCCGGCGCGGTCCAGGCCGGTGCCGGCGACCGGGCCGGCGACGGCTCCGGTCAGCGGGGCGGTGGAGCAGGCGGCGGCCATGGTGGATCCGGTACCGGTGGTGGGGCCTCCGCTGTCGCAGGCAGCCTCCGAAGGTGCCCAGCTGCTGCGGGGCGCCAAGTCGTAGCCGGTGCGCAAGTCGTAGCCGGTGCGCAAGTCGTAGCCGGTGCCACAGCCAAGGTGCCGTTGCGTTGTGGCCAAGGTGCCGTTGGGGCCGACCGTCGCCGGCCTCGGCTCGACAGCTGTCGGCCCGAGCGTGTCGTCGCCTGAGGCCGGGGTGCCGGTCCAGGCGCCTCGACAGCGGTGACCGTGGTCAGGAGCCGGTGGCTCGGTGCGGAGTGGCCCCGGCCGCCGAAACCGTGGTGCGGACCAGGTCGGCGAAGGCGTCGGGATGGGTGAGGTGGGCTCCGTGGGAGGCCCCGGCGATGTCGAGCAGCTGTGAGCCGGGCACCGCGGCGTGCAGCGCGGCGGCGGCGGCGCGGTGGCGTTCCGCCGACTGGCCTCCACGGCCGAAGACGGCCGGCACGGTCAGGGCGGCGACGTCGAACGGTGGCCGTTCGCCGCGGATGGCGCGCAGCTCGGCCACCAGGGCCGGGCCCTCGGCCAGGCGGTCGGCCCGGGCCCGGTCGTTCAGATGGTCCCAGGCGGAGTCACCCACCATGCGGCGGAAGAACTGTTCGGCGTAGCGGCCCGGGTCGACGCCCTCCAGCGAAGGCTGGCTGCGCCTTGGCCACCACGCCATCCACGGCAGCGGCGGCTCGTAGGCGCCGACGGCGACGATCCGGTCGGGGGCCTCGATGGCGGCAGCCATGGCGACGTCACCGCCGAGGGAGTGGCCGACCACCACGGCTCGCCGCTCTCCGACGACCTGCAACAGGTCCTGCACGTGCAGCTCCAGGTCCTCGGCCAGCGGCACCACGCCACGCGAGCCGCCGTAGCCGCGCCGGTCGTAGGTGATCACGTGGAGCTCCGGCAGCCGCCGCACCACCCGTCCGAAGCTGGTGGCCCGGTCGAGCGAGCCGTGGACCAGCACCACCACCGGTGCCTCCGGCGGCGCCGTGGCGACGCCGGGTGGGGGCCAGCCGACCGGGCCCGCCCCGGTCGGGTTCGGCTCGGCGCGTGCCGGATGGTCGAGCACGTGCAGGTGCCGGGTCGACGGTCCCCGGCGTGACGGTCCGCTGGCCTCGTCCATGTCGCCGGACGATACCGGTGGTGGCGTGGGGGCCGGACGGTGGGGGGAGTGGCCGGCGCCGGACTGCGGCCGGGAGCCGGCCGGTAGCCTGGGTCTCGATCACCGACCAGCAGCTACCGCCAGGGGCGCGCATCTCGAGCGGGGCGTTCGGACCCAACGCCTGGCTCGTCGACGACATGTACGAGCAGTACCGCGCCGACCCGCAGTCCGTCAGCGACAGCTGGCGCGAGTTCTTCGCCGACTACGTTGCGCCCACCGTCCCCGGCGGCAACGGCGCCACCGGCACCGCCTCGCCGGCCGCGGCTCCCGGCCTCGCTCCGCCCGCCCCCGCCCCGACCGGCGCCCCTCCTGCTCCGGCAGCGGCCGGTGTCCCGGCTCCTGCCACGGCGCGCCCGGCGCCCGAGCCGACGGCGGTGCCGCTGCGCGGCGCGGCGGCCCGCATCGTCACCAACATGGAGGCGTCGCTGGGTGTCCCCACGGCCACCAGCGTCCGCACCGTGCCGGCCAAGCTGCTCGAGGTCAACCGGTCGGTCATCAACCAGAGCCTGGTGCGCGCCTCGGGGGCCAAGGTCAGCTTCACCCATCTCATCGGCTACGCGGTGGTGCAGGGCCTGCGGCAGGTGCCCGCCCTCAACGCCTCGTTCGTCGCCGACGTCGACGGCAAGGGCACCGCCGGGGTCGACCGCCACCCGCACGTGGGGCTGGGCTTGGCCGTCGACGTGGCCAAGGCCGACGGCAGTCGCACCTTGCTGGTCCCGGTCATCCGTGACGCCGACACGCTCGACTTCCGCTCCTTCGTCCTCGCCTACGAGGACCTGATCCGCAAGATCCACACCAACAAGCTGTCCCCCGACGACTTCGCCGGGGCCACCGTCACCCTCACCAATCCCGGGACCCTCGGCACGGTGCAGTCGGTCCCCCGCCTGATGTCCGGCCAGGGGGCCATCATCGGCGTGGGGTCGCTGGGCTACCCCGCCGAGTACCAGGGCACCGACCGCCGCAACCTGGCCGGCCTGGGGGTCGGCCCGGTGGTGACGCTGACCTCCACCTACGACCACCGGATCATCCAGGGCGCCGAGTCCGGCTTGTTCCTGGCCCATGTGGCCCAGTGCCTGCTGGGCGAGCACGGCTTCTACGACGAGGTGTTCGCCTCGCTCGACGTGCCGGCGGTGCCGGTGCGCTGGCAGCCCGACGTGAACGCCCTCGACGACGAGCGCCAGCGCCTGGCCAAGCAGGTCCGGGTTCAGAGCCTGGTGAACATGTACCGGGTCCGCGGTCACCTGATCGCCGATCTCGACCCGCTGGCCCAGGAGCCACCGCCGCTGCATCCCGAGCTCGACCCCGCCACCTACGGGCTCACCGTCTGGGACCGCGACCGCGAGTGGGTGGTCGACGGGGTGGCCGGCCGTGACTCCATGACCCTCGGCGAGGCACTCGACGTGCTGCAGGACGCCTACTGCCGCTCGCTGGCCATCGAGTTCATGCACATGCAGGACCCCGTGCAGAAGCGCTGGATCCAGGAGCACGTCGAAGGGGTGCCCAGCACCCTCGACCCCGAGGAGCAGCACCACATCCTCGACCGGCTCAACGCGGCCGAGGCCTTCGAGCGCTTCCTGCACACCCGCTATGTCGGGCAGAAGCGCTTCGGGCTCGAAGGCGCCGAGTCGACCATCGTGCTGCTCGACGCCGTGCTCGAGGAGGCGGTGAAGGCCGGCCTGCAGGGAGCGGTCATCGGCATGGCCCACCGCGGCCGGCTCAACGTGCTGGCCAACATCGTCGGCAAGTCCTACGGCGAGATCTTCCGGGAGTTCGAAGGGGATCTCGACCCCGAGTCCGTGCAGGGGTCCGGCGACGTCAAGTACCACAAGGGCGCCCAGGGCAAGTTCGTCGGGCGCTCGGGGGGCGAGCTGGCGCTGGCGCTGGCCTCCAACCCGTCGCACCTCGAGGCGGTGGACCCGGTGGTGGAAGGCATGGTGCGGGCCAGGCAGGACCAGCTCGGCCTGGCCGACCGCTTCAAGGTGCTGTCGGTGCTGGTGCACGGCGACGCCGCCTTCGCCGGGCAGGGCGTGGTGGCCGAGACCCTGGAGCTGTCGCAGCTCGACGGCTATCGCACCGGCGGCACCGTCCACGTCGTCATCAACAACCAGCTCGGCTTCACCACCCTGCCCGAGTCGGCTCGCTCGTCGGTGTACTCGACCGACGTGGCCAAGATGGTCCAGGCGCCGATCTTCCACGTCAACGGCGACGACCCCGAGGCCTGCGCCCGCGCCGCGCGGCTGGCCTTCAGCTTCCGGGAGGCGTTCCACAAGGACGTGGTGATCGACGTGGTGTGCTACCGGCGCCACGGCCACAACGAGGGCGACGACCCGAGCTACACCCAGCCGCGGATGTACGCCATCATCGACGCCAAGCGGTCGGTCCGCAAGCTCTACACCGAGGCGCTGGTCCGCCGGGGTGACATCACGCTCGAGCAGGCGGAGCAGGCGCTGGCCGACTTTCAAGCCCGGCTCCAAGTGGCGTTGGACGAGACGCGCCAGTCGTCGCCGCCCAAGCCGACCAGCCTGCCAGCCGTGCCGGCGCCGGACGACCCGAGCCGCCCGGTGCACACCGAGGTGAGCCGCGACACGCTGCTGCGGCTGATCG
>JAJZNB010000079.1:8666-23838 GCA_021848085.1 Actinomycetes bacterium | reverse complement strand
GACCTGGCCCTCATCGACGACGAGGGGCTGGTGCGGATCGTGGACCGGGCCAAGGACATGATCAACCGCGGCGGGGAGAACGTCTACAGCGTGGAGGTCGAGAACGTGCTGGCCGGCGCCCCCGGCGTCTTCGAGGTGGCGGTGGTGGCCGTCCCCGACCCCATGATGGGCGAGAAGGTAGGAGCCGTGCTGGTTCCCGTCCCCGGCCGCCAGATCGACGTCGACGCCGTCGTGTCCTACGCCGCCGAGCACCTGGCCGAGTTCAAGGTTCCCCAGTACGTGGCGGTGCGCACCGAGCCGCTGCCGCGCAACCCCGGGGGCCCGGTCCTAAAGCCCACCTTGCGCCAGACCACCACCTGGGGCGATCCGCTGCGCTGAGCGATCCGCTGCGCTGGGCGATCCGCTGCGCTGGGCGATCCGCTGCGCTGGGCGATCCGCTGCGCTGGGCGATCCGCTGCGCTGGGCGGGCCCGCCGTCAGCCGCGGCCTGGCCACCGCTGACCCCGCGGCGGCGGCCCGGGAGCCGTCGCCGGGGAATGCCGCCGCCGCCGCGGCGGTTGGAGGGGCGATGCCCCCGCGCCGATCGCTTCCTCTCAGCCCGCCCGACGTCGCCTCGGCGGGCCCCGCCGGCTCCCGACATCCGGGCCTGGCCGTCATGGTCATCGCCGCCGCCCAGTTGATGGTGGTCCTCGACATGACCATCGTGAACATCGCTCTGCCGGCCATGCAGCAGCAGCTGCACTTCTCCCAGACCAACCTGGCCTGGGTCATCAACGCCTATGCCCTGACCTTCGGCGGCCTGCTGCTGCTCGGGGGCCGCAGCGGCGACGTCTTCGGTCGCCGTCGCATGTTCGTCGTCGGCGTCGTCCTGTTCGCCGGCGCCTCACTGGCCGGCGGCTTCGCCACCGACCAGGCTTGGCTGATCGCCGCCCGCGCCGTGCAGGGCGCCGGCGCCGCCATCGCCTCACCCACCGCTTTGGCCCTCATCGCCAGCACCTTCCCCGACGGGCGCCAGCGCAATCGGGCCATGGCCGTCTACGCCGGCATGTCGGCGGCTGGCGGCGCCATCGGGCTGCTCCTCGGCGGTGTCCTGGTCGACATCGCCTCGTGGCGCTGGGTGCTCTTCGTCAACGTCCCCATCGGCGCGGCCGTGGCCCTGGCCGCTCCGTCGCTGCTGGCGCGCGAACCCGCCCATGGCGGCCGGCTCGACCTGCCGGGCGCCGTCTCCGGCTCGGCCGGCATCGCCGCCTTGGTCTACGGGCTGCTGCGGGCCCCGCAGGTCGGCTGGGCCGATCCGGGCACCCTGGCCGCCTTCGGCGTGGGGGTGCTGCTGCTGGCCGTCTTCGCCGCCCTCGAGCGGCGGCGGTCCGACGCGCTGCTCCCCCTGCCCTTCCTGGCCGATCGCAGCCGCTCGGCCGGCTACCTGGTCATGCTGCTGCTGGGCGCAGCCATGCTGTCGCTGATCTACTTCCTCACCCAGTTCCTCCAGAACGTGCTCGGATACAGCCCGCTGGTGGCCGGTGTCGCCTACCTGCCGGTGCCCGCCGCCATCGGCACCACCGGCCTGCTGGTGTCGCGGCGAGTGCAGCGCTTCGGCACCCGCGGCTTCCTGACCGCCGGTCCGCTGCTGGTCGCTGCCGGTCTGCTGTGGGTCTCCACCGTCCACCAGGGGTCGGCCTACGCGTCGATCCTGGCGCCGCTGGTCGTGATCGGTGTCGGGATGGGCCTGGCCTTCGTCCCTCTCACCCTCAACGCCGTCGCCGGTGTGGCACCCCGGCGCACCGGGCTGGCCTCGTCGCTGCTCAACACCAGCCAGCAGGTCGGAGGGTCGCTCGGCCTGGCCGTGCTGGTGTCGGTGGCGGCCATGGTGGTGCGCCACACCGCCGCCGGGGCCGCCGGAGCGGCCGCGACGCGGCTGGCCGGAGCCGCGGCCGGTGCCGGCCCGCTCGGCCGGGCCGCCTTGAGCGCCGCCCTGCACGCCCAGGTGGCAGGAACCCAGGCGGCGCTGCGGGTCGGTGCCGTCGGCGCGCTGATCGGCTTCGTCATCGCCGTCCTCGGTGTCCGCGCCCCGTCGCCGGCCGCCGCCGTCGGCGCGGCCGACGAACCCGTCGGCAGCGCCGTAGCATGACCCTGTGATCGAGCGGCGCCAGTTCGGTCGGACCGGGCATCGCAGCGCACGGGTCATCTTCGGGTCTGCCGGTCTGGGGCGGGTGGACCAGCCGACCGCCGACCGCCTGCTGCCGCTGCTCGACGAGTTCGGCGTCAACCACCTCGACACCGCCGCCGCCTACGGCGACGCCGAGCTGCGCCTGGCGCCATGGCTGCGGGGCCGGCGCGACCAGTTCTTCGTGGCGACCAAGACCGGGGAGCGCAGCGCCGACGGCGCCCGGCGCAACCTGGAGCGCTCGCTCGCCCGCCTCGGCGTGCAGCAGGTCGACCTCGTCCAGCTCCACAACCTGGTCGAGGAGGACGAGTGGGAGCTGGCCCACGGCCCCGGTGGGGCGCTCCAGGCGCTGGTCCAGGCCCGCGACGAGGGGCTGGTCCGCTTCATCGGCGTCACCGGCCACGGGCTGCGCATCGCCCGGATGCACCTGCGGAGCCTGCAGCGCTTCCCCTACGACTCGGTGCTGTTCCCCTACAATTTCCCGCTGCGGCGCGACCCGGCTTATCGCGCCGACGTCGAGGAGCTGCTCGACGTCTGCGACGAGCGGGGCGTGGCGGTGCAGACCATCAAGTCCATTGCCCGACGCCGCTGGCCCGACCGGCACTCGCCCCCGGCGCGCGCCGGCCACAGCTGGTACGAGCCGCTGCGCGACGCCGACGCCATCGGCCGGGCCGTTCGCCACGTGCTGGCCCGCCCGGGGCTGTTCCTCGACTCGTCGTCGGAGCTCGAGGTGCTCCGGGATGTGCTGCAGGCGGCCGACCGGCCGTCGCCGGCGCCGACCGAGACCGAGTTGCAGGCCGACCTCGAGGGGTTCGCCATGGCCCCGCTCTTCGACGGCGCCGAGCACGAGCGGATCTGAGCGCAGCCGCCGGCCAGTTCAGCGGGCCGGCCGCTACCGGTCAGGCTCCGCCGGTCAGGTGGCCCGGGTTGGCCACGGCGGGCCGGTCGCTACCGGTCAGATGGCCGGGTTGGCCACGGCTAGCTTGTCGGCCACCGTGGCCCGCACCGCTGCCACCACCTCGCGGTAGCGATCATCGAGCCGCCCGCCGCGGATGGCGGCGGCCAGCTCCGCCTCGTCCGCCACCCCCAAGGCGGCCAGCCGGGCGCCGTGGGCGGCGCGCTGGGCGGCCCCGAGCTCCAATTGGCGGGCCACCATGGCCACCACGTTGGCCGCCACCCGGCTCAGGAACCGGGTCCGGCCCTCGGTGGCCGGCATCACCTCCTCGGTCAGGAACCCGCCGACGGCCCGCAGCAGCTCCGCCGCCCCCGGCAGGTCGTGGGGCACGTCGGAGAACCCGCCGGCTGCACCTGGCCGTCCTGCGCCGGTCCTCTGGTCGTCTGCCGCGTCGGCGTGCCTCCCGTCGCCGAGCCCGCCGCCGGTTGCGAGCGGGTGGAGCAGCTCCAGCAGGTCCCACTCCACCTCGCACACCCGCCGGCCGACGGCGGCCAGCTCCACCGACGGCACCGCCCCGGTGGTGTGGGTCAGGGCCTGCACGATGCAGATCACCCCCCACCGCAGCGTGCCGAGCACCTCCCACCAGTGCAGGGCGTCGCCGTCGATGGTGCGGCCCGCGGCAGCCTGGTAGGCCGCTACCAGCTCGGCCACGGTGCCGAAGCCGCCCACCGCCTTCGGCGCCCCGAACCGCCAGGCCTTCACGCACAGCCAGCCCAGGTCCTCGAGCGGATCGCCGACGTGGGCCAGCTCCCAGTCGAGCACCGCCCGCAGCCCGTCGGGTCCGACGATCAGGTTGCCGTTGCGGAAGTCGCCGTGCACCACCACCCGACCCGACGGCGCCGGGCGATGCTCAGCCAGCCACCGGAGGGCCAGCTCGAAGGCCGGGTGCGGCTGCGCGCCGCGCCAAAGCAGCGTGCCGACCGCTTCGAGCGGGTCACCCTCGGGAAGGCCCGGCACCTCCTCGGGAGGGATGCGGTGGATGGCGGCCACCGCCCGGGCGCACTGGCCGGTGAGGGCGGCCCGGGCCCCGGCCAGCTGCTCGTCGCGCAGGATGCGGCGGGGGATGGTCTCGCCCTCGACGTACGCCATGATCACGAACGGCGACCCGAGGAGCGCGGGATCGTCGGATGCCGCCACCACCTCCGGCACCGGCACCCGGTGGCGGGCGGCGGCGGTCAGCAGCGCCCCCTCGAGGTGGACCCCCGAGCGCGGCGCTCCCGGCGGGTCGCGGCGCAGCACCAGCGTCCGCGCCACGCCCTGGATCCGGGCGGTGAAGCGCCAGGTCTGGCGCGAGGCGCCACCTGAGAGCCGTACCAGGTCACCGATCTCTGCCGCCGCACCGCAGGTGCTGAGCACGGCCGCCAGCCGAGTGGCCAGGTTGCCGTCGGGATGACCAGCCGCGCTCGACACCCGGCCATGGTAGGGCGGGCGGTGGCCCCAGCCCCGGCGCAGGTGGCTTGCTACGGTGAGGCATCGCCCTGCGCCTCGACCCCGACGACGAGGACCTCCACGAGCTGGGTCCCGAGCCCACCTTCAACGAGTCGATGTACGTCAACGCCTACGACCCGGCGGCGCAGCTCGGGGGCTTCTTCCGGCTCGGGAACCGGGCCAACGAGGGCACCGGCGAGATGACCGTCTGCCTGTACCTGCCCGACGGGCGGGTCGCCTTCATGTTCGAACGCCCGGCGGTGGCCACCAACGACGCCTTCGACGCGGCGGGCCTCCGCTTCGACGTGGTCCGCCCCTTCGAGGAGCTGCAGGTCAGCTACACCGGCGAGGTGCTGGTGCTCGACGACCCGCTGGTGCTGGCCGACCCCCGCCGTGCGTTCACCAGCAGTCCCCGCCAGCCCTGTCGCGCCGAGCTGGTGCTCACCGGCACCTCCATCCCCTATGGCGGCGAGGCCGAAGGGCGCGGCGAGGCGCCCGGCGAGGAGTTCGCCCGTGGCCACTACGAGCAGCTGGTGGAAGCCCGCGGCACCCTCGAGCTGGGAGCCGAGCGCCTGACCCTGGCCGGCTTCGGCCTGCGCGACCACAGCTGGGGGCCCCGCACCTGGCAGGCCCCGTGGTACTACCGCTGGCTGACCGGCAACGTCGGAGCGCAGGCCGGGTTCATGGTGTCGCGCATCGCCCGCCGCGACGGCCCGGGCACCCGGGCCGGGTTCGTGTGGGAAGACGGGACGCTGCACCTGTGCGACCAGGCCGAGGTGTCCACCACCTGGCAGGGTCCCGAGCGCCATCACGCCCGGATCGACGCCACCGTGGCCGGCGGGGGGCGGCGCTGGCACGTCACCGGCGAGGTGCTGCGCCTGGTGCCGCTGCGCAACCGCCGCCGCGACCCCGGCGGCAACCTGCAGGTGACGCGGATCTCCGAGGGGCTGACCCGCTGGAGCTTGGACGACGGCCGCGTCGGTTACGGCTGGTCCGAGTACCTCGACCAGATCGTCGCCGGGCAGCCGGTCGGCGTTGCCGAGTGATCGTCGCCGGGCAGCCGGCGTTGCCGAGTGATCGTCGCCGGGCAGCCGGCGTTGCCGAGTGATCGTCGCCGGGCAGCCGGCGTTGCCGAGTGATCGTCGCCGGGCAGCCGGCGTTGCCGAGTGATCGTCGCCGGGCAGCCGGTCGGCGTCGCCGAAGAGCGACGCTACAGCAGCTCGGCGGCGAGGTCGGCGATGGCCGAGCGCTCCCCCTGGGTGAGCACCAGGTGGCCGAAGAGCTCCTGCCCGGCGAAACGGTCGGCCAGCACCGACAGGGCTGAGGTCCGCTCCGACACGAAGGGGTTGTCGATCTGCGACACGTCGCCGACCAGCACCACCTTGGTGCCCTGCCCGGCTCGGGACAGCACCGTCTTCAACACCCCGAGCTCCAGGTTCTGGGCCTCGTCGACCACGATGTAGGTGCGCTGCAGGCTGCGGCCACGCAGGTAGGTCACCGGCTGCATGTCGAGCTGCCCCTGGTCGACCCACTGTTCGATCATCTCGCGGGCCTCGAGATGGGACTGGTCGTCGCGCAAGGCGGCCACCGTGTCCTCGACGGTAGCGAACCACGGGTCGAGCTTGTCGTGCAGGTCGCCGGGCAGGAACCCCACCTCCTGGCGGCCCACGGCGATCATGGGCCGGATGATCATCAGCCGGTCGTAGTGGACGCGGCCCAGCTCGAAGACCTGCTCCAACCCGGCGGCGATGGCCAGCATCGTCTTGCCGGTCCCCGCCCGCCCGCTGAGCCCGACCAGCTCGACGTCGGGGTCGAGCAGCAGGTCGAGGGCGAAGCGCTGCTCCTTGGAGCGCGGCTGCAGCCCCCACGCCTGCAGGTCGGTGCGCACCAGCTGCACGGCCCGCGCCCGGCGCCGGGTCAGCGCCGACTGCTGGCCGGCGGTGAGAACGCCGAACTCGTTGGGGCGCAGCTGCTCGAGGCGGGCGGCGTCGGCCTCGTCCATGGACTCCACGGCGACCACCCGCTCGCTGTACAGGCGGTCGATGAGCCCGGTGCTGACCGGCACGGGTCGCCAGCCGGGGTGGGCGGCGGTGTGGAAGCCCGGCCGGGTCTGGGTGTGCTCGACGGCGTCGAGGCCGAGGACGGCAGCCTTGATCCGCAGGTTGACGTCTGCCGACACCAGCCGTACCGGTCGACCCTGGTCGGCGATGTGGAGGGCGGCGGCCAGGATGGCGTTGTCGCCCTTGGCCACATCGAGGCCCAGCCGCCCCAGCCGGTCGAGCTCGTGGCCCTCGATGAGCACCCGCAGGCTGCCGCCCGACGGCAGCCGCACCGGCGTCGACAGGTCGCGCTCGGTGCTGGCGGTCCGCAGCTCCTCGATGGTGCGGGCCACCGCTCGTGCCGCCCGCCCCACCTCGTCGAGCCGGCTCTTGTGCCCGTCGAGCTCCTCGATCACCTTCAGCGGCAGCACCACTTCAGCCGCCTCGAAGCCGAACACCGACTCGGGGTCGGCCAGCAGCACGCTGGTGTCGAGCACCACCACGTCGGGCCGGCCTTCGGCGGCGGCGGCCGGCGAGACCGGTCGGGGAAGGTCGACGGTGAGACGGGGGACCTCAGCGACGGTCATCGGCGACCTCGTGGAGCGCAGGCACCGCCCGTGCGGCGCCGAGGAGGACGGGGGGATGGCGAGCGGGGACGGGACGGCACCGGCCGACACCGGGTGGGCCGGTGCTGCCGGCGGCCGTCCGTGCTCGCATCGCTCCCCACCATGGCACAGGACGTCGGCTCGGCGGTGGACCTGGCTCCGGGGCGCGGGCGCCGGGCCCCGATGGTGACCAGACGGCTCCCAACCCGGTGACGGTCTCTTGGACCCACGGACAATCATACGACTAAAAAGTGGTATAGTTGTCGATGTGGCTCTCCCGCATCCGCTGCCCGGCGACCTGGTCGAGCTGATCGCCCGCCGCTTCCGGGTGATGGGCGAGCCGACCCGCATCCGCCTGCTCGACCATCTGCGCGACGGGGAGCAGTCGGTGAACGAGCTGGCCGCCCGCTGCGGCGCCGGGCAGCAGAACGTCTCGAAGCATCTGACGGTGCTGGCCGAGGCCGGGGTGGTGGCCCGACGCAAGCAGGGCAACCACGCCTTCTACCGGATCGCCGATCCCGCCGTGCTGGGCCTGTGCGAGCAGGTCTGCGGCTCGCTGGAGCAGCAGCTGCAGGTGTTGGCCGCCCTGGTGGCCGGGGCCGGCCCCGGTTGACGCATGGATCCGGTCGCCCGGCTGGCGGCGCCGGCCGGATCGACACGACCCTCCCCCGACGAGCGACACGAAAGGCTGACGAGAACATGAGCACCGCCGAACGAACCCATCGGGTGCTGGTCTTCACCACGCCCACCTGCCCGTGGTGCACCCGAGCCAAGCAGTACCTGCGCCAACACGACGTGAGGTTCCGGGAGGTGGACGTGTCACGTGACGCGTCGGCCGCGCGGGACCTGGTGCGGCGCACCGGGCAGATGGGCGTGCCGGTGGTGGAGATCGACGGCCGGCCCATCGTCGGCTTCGACAAGTCCCGGATCGACAGCCTCCTCGGCCTGAGCGCCTGACCTCCGCCATCTCGCCGGCCAGCCGCCCCAACCGATGAGCCACCCCAACCGATGAGCCACCCCAACCGATGAGAGGACCATCGTGACCATCACCGACAAGAGCATCGTCAACGACACCGAGATCCAGCCGCTGGGCAGCCGCGTGCTGGTCCGCGTGCTCGAGGAGCCCACCGTCACCTCGAGCGGCATCATCATCCCCGACACGGCCAAGGAGAAGCCCCAGCGCGGCGAGGTCGTCGCCATCGGCGACGACGAGGAGCTCATCAAGGTCGTCCCCGGCGACGTCGTCCTGTACCCCAAGTACAGCGGCACCGAGCTGTCCATCGGGGGAGCCGACCACCTGGTGCTCGACGCCACCGACCTGATCGCCGTGGTCCGCAAGCCAGCGGCCTGAGCCTGCCAGCTCGACCCCCGACCGTCCGGCGGCCGGCCCGCCCCGGCGCCGGCCGGCGGACGGTGCGGCGCTGCGGGCCCGCCGCCTGGGCCAGGTGCCACTCCGGCGCGGCATCAGCCGCCGGTGGCCGGCTGGGCGGCCGGTCCGGTGCGGGCTGTCCGACGACCGCCTCCGGTGCGGGGCCTCTGGTGAGGGGCCTCAGATGACGGCGAAGCCCTCCGGCAGCGGGCCGCGCCCGCACAGGGCGAGGAGCACGGCGGCTCCGTGTCCTTCGGCGGCCGCCGCTCTGGCGGCGAGCACCAGTGACGCCTCGATGGCTGGCCGCAACCCCTCGGGTTCGGCCACGTCCAGGGCCCGGCACAGGTCGAGGCTGTGCACCGTGAGCTCCAACGTCCGGGTCGGCAGGTAGCCGGCCAGCGTCATCGGCCCCGCCGCCGTGCCCATGGGGGTGTCGTCAGCCAGCTGGTCGACGAGGGCCCGCACCCGCTCCACGACGCCAGCGACCCCACCGGCGGGATCGTCGCCGAGGGCCGCCGCGCTCTCACGTCCCCGGGCGGCGATCGCCTCGTCGCGTGCCGCCCGGCCGGCGCTGCCCGACGGCTCGGCGGCGGCCGCCGTGATGTAGGCCACGGGCCCGTCGAGCGGTGGCCCGTCGGTGCGGCGTCCCCGATAGCTCTCCACCGTGGTGAGGGCACGGGTGGTGTGGCCGACCAGCTCCCGCACCGTCCACACGCCCAGGGCAGGGCGGTCCCAGCCGTCGGCAGGCACGGCTTCGGCCAGCGCGGCGAAGCCGGCCGCGGCCAGGGCGAAGAGGGTCCGCTCGGAGTGAGACGATGCGTCGGCCACGGCGCCAGCCTGCCACGACGCGGTCGACCGCACCGCGGCATCCGGCGATCCCGGGACGACGCCGCCGCTGGCGCCCGCCGCTCCGTCACGGGTTGGGGGTGATCAGGTACTTCTTGCCGGTGGCCTGCCGGGCGTAGATGGCCATGGTGTCGAGGCGAAGCGCTTCGGGCAACGACACCTGGTCGGTGAAGTGGCTGGCGAAGGTGGTGGTCAGCCCCTCGGTCACCCGACGGCGCATGGCGGCCACCGGTTCGGCGCCGGCCTTCTGCAGGAACGGGGTGAGCAGCCAGCCGCCCACGCACCAGGCCATGCCGTAGCTGCGGGTCAGCTCGGTGGGGGAGCGGTCGAGGCTGCCGTAGACGTAGACCTGCTTGTGGGTCGACGAGCCGTAGCGGCTGAAGCCGGCGCCGGCGCTGGCGGCCTGTTCCATGGCGCTCAGGATGCGGCTGGCCAAGGTGCCCCCGCCCACGGCGTCGAAGGCCAACGTGGCCGAGGTGGCCCGCAGCGCCTCCACCAGGTCGGCCATGAAGGTGTCGCGGCTCGAGTCGCACACATGGGCGGCACCGGCGGCGTGCAGCAGGTCGACCTGGGCGGGGGAGCGCACGATGTTGACCAGAGGGATCTGCTCCTCGAGGCAGACCCGGTTGAGCATCTGCCCCAGGTTGGAGGCCGCTCCGGTGTGGACCAGGGCCCGGTGCCCTTCGGCCCGCATGGTCTCCACCATGCCCAGCACCGTCATGGGGTTGACGAACGACGCCGCGCCGGCCGCCGCGCTGACCCCGTCGGGCAGCGCCAGGCAGGCCGCCGCGTCGACGCTGCGGTACTGCGCGTACATCGCGCCGCCGGCCACGGCCACCCGTTGGCCGAGCAGCCGCCGGGCGGTGTCGTCGGAGCCGGCGGCCACCACGGTGCCGGCGCCCTCGTTGCCCACCGGCATCGACTCGCCGACGCGGGCCGCGGCGGCGCGCGCCGCGCCGGGCCCGAGCGGCACGGTCACGACCGGCCGCGCGGCGGTGCCGCTGGCGGTGGCCCGGGCGACGTCGGCGCCGGCCAGCAGCAGCCCAAGATCCGACGGGTTGATGGGTGCCGCCTCCACCCGCAAGAGCACCTGGTGCGGGCCGGGCGCGGCGACGTCGACCTCCGCCAGCGACAGCTCCACCGTCTGCGACGTCGTGACCAGCGAGCGCAGCTGCAGCGCCCGTCCCGGCAGCTCATCGGCCATGTCCGGCCCCCTCTCGTTCGTCGCCTCGACCGTAGTGGGCCCGGGCGTGACCGTCGCGCCTCGCCGCCGGCCGAGGAGCCGTCGGGCCCGTGGAGCCGCTCCCGGCGCCTTCGATCTCGGTCTGCAGCGGCTGGCCCACGTCGCCGCGGCGGGCTCGCTCCGCCTCGACCGCCTCGTCGGCCGCCTCGTCGAGCCCTGCTCTCCGACGGGCCCGACGACGGCGTCGCCATCTTGGCCTTCAGCTGGGCCGACGGCTCGAGGTCTCCTATCCCGGCGGACCGTCTGGGCTGACCGCCCCGGCCCCGGCCCCGGTGCCGGCCACCGGGGTCATGGCTGCCGACAGCACGGCGGCGACGGACTCGCCGTATTGAGCCGCCGCCTCCGCCCCGAGCTGCACGATCGACATCAGGAGCGACAGCACGATGGCGACGACCCCGTCGGCGATGACGGCCGGGTCCACGTCGGCACGGGCCACGCCGGCCAGCTGCTCGCTGCGCAGCCGCTCAGCCGCCAGCTTGCGCAGCTCGGCCAGGGCCGGGATGTCGAGCACCCGCACCGTCACCTCGGGTTCCAGGCCGGCAAGCAGTCGCCGGGCCAAAGGGTGACGCTCCACCGCCTCCACCAGGGTGCCGAGGACCACCCGCGGCCAGTCGGGCACGCCGCTCTGGTCCAGCGCGCTGGACAGCCCCTCGGCGATCACCGCGGCGGCGTCCTCGTCCACCGCGGCCAGGAACAGCGCCTCCTTGCCGGCGAAGTAGGCATAGGCCGCCGTGCCGCTCACCCCGGCGTCGCGGGCGATGTCGGCCACCGACGTGGCCCGGAAGCCCTCCCGGCCGAAGCGGGCGATGGCAGCGTCCAAGATGGCCCGGCGGGTCTGGGCGCCCCGCCCCGAGCCCGCCCCCGGCCGCGGCCCGGCCCGCTCACCCGAGCTGGCACCCGAGCTGGCCTCGGCCGGCAAGCGGTGCCCTTCCGGCTGGTCGTGGGCTGGGTCGGCGCCGGCCCGGTCTTCGTGCAGCCGGTCTTCGCCGGCCTGATCTGCTGACGGCGCCCCCATGGCGACAAGTTTAGCATCTGAGGACTTGAGCGAATCCCTCATATCGTTTACCCTGAACGAAAGCCCACCCACCGGGACAGACCCAACGGGAGAACGATCGACCATGACCACCCCTGTGACCACCACCGGCCAGACCCCTGCCACCGACGATGGGGCCGCCCAGGACCGGACCGCCCAGGACCGGACCGCCCAGGGCCGGACGGCCCAGGACCGGGCCGCCCGAGGGAAGGCCGCCCCGCGCAAGGTCCCGACCCGCCGGATGTCGTTCGAGGAGTCGCTGGCCCAGGTGCCCAAGCACTTCGCCACCGACGGCAACATCATCTTGAGCCACCTGGCCGCGGCGCTGTCGTCGCTGTTCCCCGACGGGGAGGAGTTCTTCGTCCGCTCCGTCCGCCGCCTGCGCGACCAGGTCACCGACCCCGAGCTCAAGCGCCAGGTGGCCGGGTTCATCGGTCAGGAGGCCGTCCACGGCCGCGAGCACCGTGCCTTCAACGACCGCCTCGCCGAGCTGGGCTATCCGACCAAGCTCTACGAGCGCATCACCAACCGGACGCTCACCTGGCGCGAGCGGATCATGTCCCCGCGGTCGAACCTGGCCGCCACCGCCGCCCTGGAGCACTTCACCGCCACCTTGGCCGAGCTGGTGCTGAGCAACCAGCAGGTCCGCGACCTGTTCGGCGACCCGGCCGTGCGCGACCTGTTCGTCTGGCACGCCCTCGAGGAGTCCGAGCACAAAGCGGTGGCCTTCGACGTCTACAAGGCGGTCGGCGGCAGCGAGCGCACCCGGGTGCTCACCATGAACGTCATGCGCTTCGGCTTCGTGGCCGGGCTGGTGCTGCAGGTGGTGGCCTCGGTGCTCACCGACCGCGACGCCTACGACCCGCGCCGGCTGTGGCGCGACTGGCGGGCGGTGCGCCGCTCCCCGCTGCTGAGCAAGCAGCTCTGGCTGGCGCTGCGGGATTACAACCGGCCCGACTTCCATCCCGACGACCGCGACACCACCGCCCTGGTGGCCCACTGGCGCGACGAGCTGTTCGGCGAGCACGGCAGCCTCAACGACAAGCTCGCCACCTCGGCGGCGTGACAGCATGAGCCCCGTGGAGCATCTCGACGTCCTGGTGGTGGGGGCCGGGCTGTCCGGGGTCGCCGCCGGCCACTACCTCCAGCAGCGCTGCCCGTGGGCCACCTACGCCATCCTCGAGGGGCGCGACGCGCTGGGGGGGACGTGGGACCTGTTCCGCTACCCGGGCATCCGCTCCGACTCCGACATGTTCACCTTGGGCTACTCCTTCCGGCCGTGGGACGGGGAGAGGTCCATCGCCGACGGCCCCTCCATCCGGCGCTACATCCAGCAGACCGCCGCGGCCGAAGGCATCGACCGCCACATCCGCTACCGGCACCGGGTGGTGCGAGCCGAGTGGTCCACCGAACAGGCCTGCTGGCAGGTGACCGCCGAGCGGACCGACACCGGGGAGACGCTCGAGCTCAGCTGCGACTTCCTGTTCTTGTGCACCGGCTACTACCGCTACGAGCACGGCCATCAGCCCGCCTTCCCCGGCTTGGACAGCTTCACCGGCACCTTCGTCCACCCCCAGCACTGGCCCGAGGACCTCGACGTCACCGGCCAGAAGGTGGTGGTGATCGGCAGCGGCGCCACCGCCATCACCTTGGTACCGGCGCTCGCCGCCACCGCCGGGCACGTCACCATGCTGCAGCGCTCGCCGACCTACATCACCTCGCTGCCGGCATGTGACCCGGTGGCCAACCTGCTGCGGCGGATGCTGCCGCCCCGCCTCAGCGGACCGGCCGTACGGTGGTACAAGGCGCTCACCACGCAGGGGTTCTTCCAGCTCAGCCGCCGGAAGCCCGACCTGGTCAAGAAGCTGCTGCGCCGAGGGATCCAGCGGCAGCTGCCCGCCGGCTACGACATCGCCACCCACTTCACCCCCCGCTACGACCCCTGGGACCAGCGGCTGTGCGTGGTGCCCGACGGCGACCTGTTCCGGGCCATCCGCTCGGGCACGGCGTCGGTGGTCACCGACCACATCGACAGCTTCACCCCCACCGGCATCCGGCTGCGCTCGGGCGCCGAGCTGCCAGCCGACGTGGTGGTCAGCGCCACCGGCCTCGACGTCGTCTTCCTCGGCGGCATCGAGCTGGTCGTCGACGCCGAGCCGGTCGACATCGCCCAGCGGCTCACCTACAAGGGCATGATGCTCGAAGGCGTCCCCAACCTGGCCCTGGCCATCGGCTACACCAACGCCTCGTGGACCCTCAGGTGCGAGCTGACCTGCCGCTACGTGTGCCGGCTGCTCGACCACCTCCACCGCAGCGGGCTGCGCCAGTGCACCCCGGTCAACCGCGACCCGACGGTGGTGGCCCGCCCCGTGCTCGACCTCACCTCCGGCTACGTGCAGCGGGCCCTCGACCGCAGCCCCAAGCAGGGATCGGCCTTCCCGTGGCAGGTCCACCAGAGCTACCTGCGCGACTACCGGGCCATGGAGCGCAGCTCCATCCACGACGGCGCCATGGTCTTCTCCAACCCCCGCCGCTCCGACCGTGGCGAGCAGCTGACGGCGGTGGGCTCATGACCGGCGCCCGCACCCGCTTCGACGGCCGGGTGGCGGCCATCACCGGCGCCGGGTCGGGCATCGGGCGGGCGCTGGCTCGCCGGCTGGCCGGTCGCGGCGCCCACCTGGCCCTGTCCGACATCGACGAGGCCGGCCTGGCCGACACCGTGGCGGCCTGCCAGGGCCTGGGGGTGAAGGTCAGCTCGGCGACGGTCGACGTGACCGACCGCCAGGCGGTGCAGGCCTGGGCCGACGCCGTGGCCGACGAGCACGGCGCGGTCCACCTGGCCGTCAACAACGCCGGCGTGGCGGTGGCCGCCACCGTCGAAGCCGTGTCCTACGACGACCTCCGCTGGCTCATGGACATCGACTTCTGGGGGGTGGTGCACGGGACCAAGGCCTTCCTGCCGCACCTGCGGGCTTCCGGTGACGGCCACCTGGTCAACATCTCGAGCGTGTTCGGGCTGATCAGCGTGCCGTCACAGGCCGCCTACAACGCGGCCAAGTTCGCCGTGCGGGGGTTCACCGACGCGCTGCGCATGGAGCTGGCCATCGAAGGGGCGCCGGTGCGCTGCACCACCGTCTTCCCCGGTGGCATCAAGACCAACATCGCCCGCAACGCCCGGGTCGACGCCAGCGTGGCCGCCTTGGGCCAGGATCCCGCCGAGGCCCGCCAGGGCTTCGAGCGGGTGGCGCTGACCACCCCCGACGGCGCCGCCCGCCGCATCCTGTGGGGTGTGGAGCGCAACCGGCCCCGGGTGCTGGTCGGCGCCGACGCCGCGGTCATCGACCTGGTGTCGCGGCTGCCGGGCGCGCTGGCCGAGCGGGTGCTGGTGGCCGGCGCCCGCCGGCGCCGGGCCCGGTCCTGAGCCGGCAGCCGGTCAGCGGCTCGACGGCGCCGGGGCTGTGCTGTCGAGGGGGCCGGGAAAGGCCTCCTCC
>JAJZNB010000079.1:0-8656 GCA_021848085.1 Actinomycetes bacterium | reverse complement strand
GGCGGATCAGCCACAGGCCGACCACCACCACCACGGCCGCCACCACCCCCAGCACGATGTCGACCGGCTTCGACAGGCGGTTCAAGGTGTTGCCGGCCAGGTAGGAGCCGAAGCTGTAGATGGCCGCCCACAGCACCCCACCCGCCGCGTTGAAGAGCAGGAACCGCCGCCACCGCATCCGGTTGGTGCCGGCCAGGAAGGCGGCGTAGGTCCGCAAGATCGACACGAAGCGCCCGAAGAACACCACCTTGGCCCCGTGGCGCTCGAAGATGTAGCGGCCCACCTTGATCTTGCGCTCGTTGAAGCGGATCAGGTGGCCGTAGCGGCGCAGCAGCCGGTAGCCGCCCTTGTCGCCGATCCAGAAGCCGATGTTGTCCCCGACGATGGCGGCGGCGGCCGCCACGGCGAACAGCACCCACACCTCGAGCCGGTGCGTCGCCCCGGCGTAGATGCCCGCCGCCACCAGGATCGTCTCGCCGGGCAGCGGCACCCCCAGGCTCTCCACCGCCACCAGCACGAACACGGCGGCGTAGCCGTAGGTGTGCAGCAGATGGTCGACGCTCACCGGCCCCGTCCCGGTTCGGGGACCCGGCCGCCTCTAGGCTGGCGATGCCGGCCGCCTCCAGCCTCGGGAAGCCGGCCCACCATGCCGCCCCGAGGGGCACGACGGGCGCGGTCGACAGGGCAGGTCGCGATCATGGTGCCTCAGACCATACGGCCCGCAGGGGGTATACCCACGTCGTGAGCATCCCAGTCAGCATCGGTGTCCTCATCGGCGCAACCGTCGTGGCCGTCGGGCTGCAGCGGCTGCTGCGCCGGCTGTTCCTGGCCATGTCGAGCCGCCCCGGCAACGTCCTGCGCCGGTCGTTGATCGCCAACCTCGACGCCCCCAGCCGGCTGGTGCTGCCGCTGGCCACCCTCGAGATGGCCACCGCCGCCGTGCCGCTGCCGGCGCCCTACCGCGCCGATCTGCTGCACGTCGTCGCCGTCGCCCTGGTCGCAGGCGTGGCCTGGCTGGTGGTGAAGCTCACCTTCGTGCTCGACGACCTGGTGCTCGGACGCTTCGAGGTGCAAGCCCGCGACAACCTCAAGGCCCGGCGGATCGCCACCCAGATCGCCGTGCTGCGCCGGGTCACGGTGGTGGTGGTGGCCGTGATCGCCTTGTCGGTGGTGCTGCTCAGCATCCCGGCGGTGCGAGCTGCCGGCGCCGGGCTGCTGGCTTCGGCCGGGGTCATCGGCCTGGCCGCCGGCATCGCCGCCAAGCCGGTGGCCAGCAACGTGGTGGCCGGCCTGCAGCTGGCCATGAGCCAACCGATCCGCGTCGACGACGTGGTCGTGGTCGAGGGCCACTGGGGCTGGATCGAGGAGATCGCCCTCACCTACGTGGTGGTGCGGGTGTGGGACCTGCGGCGACTGGTCCTGCCGGTGTCGTACTTCGTCACCAACCCCTTCGAGAACTGGACCCGCTCCACCGCCGACATCCTCGGCTGGGTCTACCTCAACGTCGACTACCGGGCCCCCGTGCAGGCCATCCGCACCCGGTTCCACGAGGTGGTGGCCGAGTCCGACGACTGGGACGGGAACACCGCCGTGCTCCAGGTCACCGACCTCGGCACCGAGACGGTGCAGCTGCGGCTGCTGATGAGCTCCCCCGACAGCCCCCGGTCGTGGAACCTGCAGTGCGAGGTGCGCGAGAAGCTGCTCGCCTTCCTGCAACAGCACCATCCCGAGGCGCTGCCGAGGCTGCGCACCGAGCAGGTGGCCTTCGATGCCGATGCCGCCGGCGGGCTGGTGGTCGCCGACCACGAGACCCTGGCTCACCGGCTGCCGACGCCGGGCGTGGGTGCCGCCGGGTCCGTCTCGGGGCCGATCAACGGGCCGGTCGACGGTCCGCTGCTGGGGATGGTGCCTCCGCCTCCGCCTCCGCCGCCACCGCCGCCACCGCCTCCGCCTCCGCCACTGGCACCGCCTCCGCCGCCGCCGGCGGCACCGCCTCCGCCACCGCCTCCGCCTCCGCCTCCGCCTCCGCCTCCGCCGGTCGACGGCCGGCGGAGCGGCGATCGGCGTCGATGACCTGCACCACGGCCAGCCCGTCGCCGACCGGCACCGGTAGCGGGGCCACGCCCTGCAGCGACGCGGCCAGCTGCTGGTAGAAGACCGGGAAGCTGCCGGAAAGGGTGGGAAGGCGGCGGCCGCCGGCTTCCGAGGCGCCATCACCTGCACGGCGCGGTGGTCCAGAATCTCTGGCCGTGGACAGGGGACGCCGGTGATGATGCGACGCCGGCGGGTACCGGCCGGGGCCGTGTTCGCCGCGGTGGCGGTGGTGGCCGCCGCCACGCTGGCGGCGCAGCTGCTGGTGACCTCGACCGGTCGGCGACGCCTGCCCGCCACCGTCCCGGCGGGTGCTGCCGCCGGTCGTCTCGCCCTCTCCCCCCGCCACACCCGCCAGGCGGCCGCGGCGAGCACCGAGCGCGCCACCAGCGCGGACCGACGGCCGGCGCTCGGATCGCCTGGGTTGCGGTGCTTCGACACGCTCGGGACCGTCCGCGACCCCCGCTGGCGGCATCGCCCGCAGCTGGTGGTGGTCGGCGCCTCGGTGACGGCGGGGACCGGTGCCGCCCACCGCCGCGAGGCCTGGCCCTACCTGTTGGCGCTGCACCTGGGCTGGCGGGCCAGGGTGGAGGGGATCCCCGGGGCTGGCTACGTCCGCCCGGCCCGAGGCGGCGGGACCATCGGCGCCGAGGTGGCCTCGCTGCACCTGGCGCGTCAGCCGCCCCAGCTGGTGGTGCTCCAAGGCGGGCACAACGACCTCGGTGTGGCACCCGCGTTCGAGACCGCCGGCGTCGAAGGCGTCATCGCCGCCGTCCACCGCCAGGCGCCGCAGGCCCGCATCGCCGTCCTCACCGTCTTCCGCGGCACCGCCTCGCCGGCGGCCGCCGACCGCACCGACCGCACCATCATCGCCGCCGCCCGCCGCGCCGATCCGGCCGTGGTGGTGGTCAGCCCGCTCCAGCTGCACTGGCACTATCCGACCATCGCCGACCACCTGCACCCCGACCAGGCTGGCGAGGTGTGGCTGGCCAGCCACGTGGGCCGGCGGCTGGCCGAGGCCGGCGTGGTGCACGTGGCCGGCGGCTCCCGAGGAGCCGACGTCGACGTCAGTGCGTCATGCGCGGGTGGAGGGAACGCCTGAGCCTGTGCGGCCGCGCCGGCGCCCCCCGGCCGTCCGGGAAGACAGCTCCAGCCGCGGCTCGCAGGGGCCGGCTGACGCCCCGGCCGCTCCCAGGGCCGCCAGGTCGACCAGCTTGCGCCGGGCCACCTTGCCGCCCACATCGCCGGTAGGCAGCCAGCCGTGGCGTTCGACAGCGGGGATCGGGGCACCGCCTGGCCCGGGCTGCAGGTAGGCCGAGATCACCCCTGGGCCGCGGATCTCCACCATGCCCAGGGTGTCCGCCGGCACCACGACGGCCGGCTCGGCCGGGTCGGTGTCGGCGTCGGTGATCCGCAGCTCGGCCCCGACCGCCAGGCCCACCGACCCCGGTCGGCGCTCGGCCGGGTGCAGCGGGGACGACGCCGAGCGGGCGAAGCGGATCGCGGTGACGTCGACGGCGGGCGCCCCGTCGGCCTCGAGGGCGGCGATGATGGCCGGCACCAGGTTGAGCCAGGTGGCTGCCGTCCGCTGCAGCCGGGCCGCGGCAGCGATGTCGGACCAGGTGACCCGAGCGCCGCTGGCGCCGTCGAGGAAGGCGGTTCGCCACCGTGCCGTCGCGGCACGTGCCGTGACCAGCTCGGCGATCGTCCCGCGCCGGAGCCGAGGAGAACCTGCGATGCCCATGATGCCGTCCAGGTTCGCCACCCAGCCTGTGGCCGAGGTGGGAGACAGCTGCCAAGACGCTGATATCCGGCGGTGACCGAGACCCGAGGTGCGGTTGAGGCTCCCGTCGGTGCCCGCCCTCACCAGGTCCTCCACAGCTCGCTCCGCGCCGAGGCCCACGATGCCGGTGCCCCGGCCCCTGGCCAATACTGGCAGCCATGCGTCCCAGCTCCCAGCCCGGAGCCGACCCCGGCCTCAGGGAGCCGCCGGTTCCGCCCGATCTGGCCCTGCACACCGACCACTACGAGCTCACCATGCTCGACGCCGTGCTCACCTCGGGGGTGGTCGGCCATCAGGCGGTGTTCGAGGTGTTCGCCCGGTCCTTGCCCGGCGGCCGGCGCTATGGCGTGCTGGCCGGCACCGACCGGGTGGTGCGGGCCCTCTCGGCCTTCCGCTTCGACCCCGACACCCTGTCGTGGCTCCGCCACCAGAGGATCGTGTCGGCGGCAGCCCAAGAGTGGCTCAGCCGCTACCGGTTCCACGGCAGCATCGACGGCTATCCCGAAGGCGAGGTCTACCTGCCCGGCTCCCCGGTGCTGACCGTTCGGGGCACCTTCGCCGAAGCGCTGCTGCTCGAGACGTTCGTGCTGTCGGTGCTCAACTTCGACAGCGCGGTGGCCACCGCGGCCAGCCGGCTGGTGATGGCCGCCGCCGGGCGGCGGTTGGTGGAGATGGGCAGTCGCCGCACCCACGAGGAGGCAGGGGTGGCCGCGGCGCGGTCGGCCTACCTCGCCGGGTTCGCCGCGTCGGCCAACCTCGCTGCCGGCCGGCGCTACGGCGTCCCCACCACCGGCACCGCCGCCCACGCCTTCACCTTGGCCCACCGCGACGAGGCGGCTGCCTTCGCCGCGCAGGTGGCCACCCTCGGGACGGGCACCACGCTGCTGGTCGACACCTACGACGTGGCCGAGGCGGTGCGGCGGGCCGTCGCCGCGGCAGGGCCGCAGCTGGGCGCGGTGCGGATCGACTCCGGCGACCTGGCCGCCTCGGCCCGCGCCGTGCGGGCCCAGCTCGACGGCCTCGGCGCCACCGGCACCACCATCGTCGCCACCGGCGACCTCGACGAGACGAAGATCGCCGGCCTGGTCGACGCCGGTGCCCCCATCGACGCCTTCGGGGTGGGCACCAGCCTGGTGTCGGGACCGTGGTGCCCCTCGCCCGGCTTCATCTACAAGCTGGTGGCGGTGGCCGACAGGCCAGGGGCCGACGCCCCGCTGCGGCCGGTGGCCAAGCGCTCCGAGGGCAAGGAGACCGTCGGCGGCGCCAAGTCCGCCTTCCGTCGTGTGGCCGACGGACAGGCCAGCGCCGAGCTGATCATCGTCGACGACCGCTCGCGGCCCCTCGAGCAGCTCCACGGTCTGCCCTCGGAGCTGGCGGCACGTCCCCTGCAGGTGCCGCTGGTGCGTCACGGCCAGCCGGTCGGGCACCTGAGCGCCCCCCAGGCGCTCGACCGAGCCCGCCGCCACCTGCAGACGGCCCTGGCCGAGCTGCCCGAGGTGGCCCTCGCCCTGACGCCGGGCGAGGCGGCACTGCCGGTGGAGCAGCACCTGCTGGCACGGCCCTGAACCGCTGAGCGCTGCCGATCAGCTGGCGCTGCGGCGTCTCAACGATCAGCTGACGCCGCGGCGCGTCAAGGCGTCGCGGGCCCGGTCCACGGCGGCGGCGGCCCGGCCGGCGACCTTCAGCACTGCGGGGTCGGCCGGGGTGCGGGGATGGGGCCGGGTCGGTCCGTTCTGGTAGGACGAGCGGTACCTGGCCCCCAGCTTGTGGGCGGTGGCCGGGGGCAGCGCCGACCGCAGGGCGGGCCACACCCGGGCCTGCTCGTAGTCGACATGGGCCCGGACGGCGGGGAGCAGCTCGCCCAGCAGGCGGTCGACCTCGAGGCTGGCGGCGGGCGCCTCCATCAGCTGCTGCAGCAGCGCCTTGGCTTCCTCCTCCTGGTCGAGGCCGGCGTTGCGCAGCCCTTCGCCGTTGCTGAGGAGCTCGCGCACCGCCGGCCAGAACCACATCTCCTCGGCGGCTTCGTGCTTGGACTCCTCCATCACCAGGCGCTGCACGATCCGGTCCCGGGCGTCGGGGGCCAACCCCGGGGTGTGGAGCTGCTGCACCAGGCGGAGCACCACCTGATGGTCGGTCTCGAGCTCGGTGAAGATGTCGCTCATCGCACCTCCCGTGGTGGTCGAAGGCTCCGGCCAAGAGCCGGGGCGGCCGCCGCCCTGGGGCGCCGCTACCGTTGTCGGCCAGGGTGGAAACCGGGTGGCGCCGCCCCAGAGGCGACGGCGGCCGACGCGCTGGCGCCGGCCGCTGGCGCACCCGCCCCGCTGGCAGGTCATCGTCCGCCGACCCGGACTGGCATCCCTGCCCGCCGCACACCCCAGGCATGCCCCGGGGAGCTCGACGGCCTCGGTCACCTTGCCACCGGGCTGGTTGGCCGCCTTGGAGAACTTGCCCAGGCGAACCACGGTGCGACCCACCGTGGACTCGAGCATCATCGCCGAGGCCGCGGAGAAGGCGCAGCCGGTCGGCAGCGGAAGAACGTGACCATCGATCGTTCCCCCCAGCACAGCGAAGGCGATCCAGAACGAGCCCCACGTCCCGCGCATGGCGGCGGCGGGCTGGATGGCGGAGGGCGGTAGCTGGGCAAGGGCGGTAGGGAAGGGTGGCAGGTCGGGGGAGGGGGGGAGGTGGAGAAGGTGCCGACGGGGGTACGTGAGACACGTGGCGTGCTGCGTGTCGGTGCTGTTGGTGCAGGACGACACCGGCACCCGGACCCAGGCCGCTGCTGCTCTGCGGGGTGCCGGCCACCGGATGTGGGCGGCCGCCGACGCAGCCGGCGCCCAGTGGCTGGCCGATCGGCACCGCCCCGACGTGGCCCTGGTGGACGGCCATCTCGGCGGCGACACCGACGGGTTCGCGGCCGCCGCCGCCTTGCGGGCCAGCTTCGGCATGGCGATCTTCTTCATCGTCGACGCCGACCACCCGCAGCACCGGATGCGGGCCTATGAGGAGTCGACCCACGGCTACCTGGTCCGTCCCTTCTCCTGCAACGAGCTGGTGGCGCGGGTGGAGGCGGCCGGCGCGGAGGCCGCCAACGGTGTGGTGGAACGCCGGCCCCGCCTGGGGCTGAGCCGGCCGCTTCGGGCCTGCGACGTGGAGCTCGATCCTTGCACCCGCCGCGCCGTACGGGCCGGGATCCACCTGGCGCTCACCGACCGCCAGTTCGAGCTGCTGGCCGGGCTGGCCGCCGCGCCGGGCCGCACCTTCTCCAAGCCCGAGCTGCTCGAGCGCGTCTGGGGATGCTCCGAACACGACGTCAACCTGGGGGAGGTGCACGTCAGCGGCCTTCGGCGCTGCCTCGAGGTCCACGGACCCCGGGAGATCTTCACCGTGCTCAACCGGGGCGACGTGCTGGTCCCGGCAGGCCGCCCGTCGGCGGCCGGCGGCGTGCCGCGGCCGGCGTCCGAGCGGGGGCGCGCCTGGCGGGTCGACCGGCGGGGTGTCGCTCCGCTGGCGGCGGGGCGGGGTGTCGCTTCGGTGGCGGTGGGGCGGCGCGCCGCACTGCTGGTGGTGGGGCGGCCCGGGGTGTGCTGAGGGTGGGAGGGGCGCGCTTCGACTGGGGCCACGCCCCCTTCCACTGGGCGCAGGCGGCCACCAGCGCGCCCCACGACCCGGTGACGCTGGCGACCGACGCCGTCGTGCTGGGCGCCGCCCTCGGCTACGGGTGGGGGGTGCTGCGGCTGCGCCGCCGGGGCAGACGATGGTCTCGATGGTCCACGGCGGCCTTCGTCGCCGGGCTCGCCGCCATCTTCGTGGCCGTCGGCTCGGGGCTGGCCGAGGACGACGACGTCAACTTCACGGTCCACATGGTGCAGCACTCGCTGCTGATGTGGTTGGCCCCGGTGCTCCTCGCCTTCGGACGTCCCCTCACCTTGGTCATCCAGGCGTCCCCACGCCGCTTGCAGGTACCGGTGGTGCGTCTGGCCAGCAGCCGCGGCGCGAGCTTGCTGGTGGGCTGGCCGGTGTGGCTGGTCTCATACGCCACCATGCCCGTCTACCTCCTGACCCCCCTCTATGGGCTGAGCCTGCGGGACCAGACCGTCCACGACCTTGTCCACGCCTGGTTCCTGACGGTCGGCTTCCTCTTCTGGCAGGGGGTGCTGGGCCTCGACCCGGTGCGCCGCCGGCACAGCCACCTGTGGCGGATGGCTGGGCTGGCGGCCGGCATGCCGATCAAGTCCGGGCTGGGCGTGGTGCTCATGGCCACCCCGGCCCGGCTGGTGCAGGACGTGTCGTTGGGCGCCACCCACGCCGGGGGCCAGGTGCTGTGGATGACGACCATGGTGGCCAGCGGCATCGGCATGGTGACGCTGCTGGCCCAGTGGGCGGTGGCCGACGAGCGCCGCGGCCGGCGCCACGACCGCCGCGCCGGCGTGGAGCTGCAGCTCGACCAGCTGGCCGACGCTCGGGCCCAGCTCCGCCGGCTGGCGGGCGGTACGGCCGAGGCCGGCCCGGCCGTCCAGGCGCCGCTGGCCGGTGAGGTGCCGGTCGCGCTGGCGGGGCCGCTGGCCGGTGAGGTGCTCGCAGGGGCCGAGGCGCCCCTCGCCGTCGACGAGCTCGACGAGGAGCGGCTCGCCGGCGACGAGGAGGACGACGAAAGGGCTCCCTGGAGCCGTTGGGCACCGTCCACCGGAGCCTGATCTCGCCTGCTCCCTGCTCCCTGCTCCCTGCTGCCTGCTGCCTGCTGCCTGCTCCCTGCTCCCTGCTCCCTGCTCCCTGCTTCCT
>JAJZNB010000007.1 GCA_021848085.1 Actinomycetes bacterium | reverse complement strand
ACGACCCCTACGTGTCGGCGGAGCGGGCCCGCACCATGGGGGTGGAGCTGCTCGAGCTCGACCAGCTCGTCGCCCAGGCCGACTTCCTCACCATCCACCTCCCCAAGACGGCGGAGACCGCCGGGCTGATCGACAAGGAGCTGTTGGCCCAGGCCAAGCCCGGGCTGCGCATCGTCAACGCGGCCCGCGGCGGCATCGTCGACGAGGACGCCCTGGCCGAGGCGCTGCGCTCGGGCCAGGTCGGTGGCGCCGCCCTCGACGTCTTCGCCGCCGAGCCGTGCACCGACTCGCCGCTGTTCGCCCTGCCCAACGTGGTGGTCACCCCTCACCTGGGCGCCTCCACCGCCGAGGCCCAGGACAAGGCCGGCGTCACCATCGCCGAGCAGGTGCTGCTGGCCCTGGCCGGCGACTTCGTCCCCTTCGCCGTCAACGTGGCCGCCAGCGAGGTGTCGGAGACGGTCCGGCCCTATCTGGGCCTGGCCGAGCGGCTCGGCCGGGGCTTCGCCTGCCTCAACGACGGGCTGCCCGACGGCCTCGACATCGAGTACCAGGGCGGCCTGGCCGGCCACAGCACCACCATCTTGACCCTGGCCGTGCTCAAGGGGCTGTTCGCGGCGGGCACCGAAGAGCCGGTGTCGTACGTGAACGCCCCCCAGCTGGCCGCCGAGCGCGGCCTGCAGGTGCGCGAGACGTCGACGGCCACCACCCGCGACTTCGTCAACCTGATCACCTTGCGCTCCCCGCACCACGCCCTGGCCGCCACCTTGACCGGGCCGAACCTCGAGCCGCGCATCGTGATGGTCGACGACCACACCGTCGAGGTCCCCCCGGCCCGCCACATGCTGGTGGTCCGCAACGACGACCGCCCCGGCATGATCGGCGTGGTCGGCGTGGCCCTCGGCCAGGCCGGCGTGTCGATCTCGTCGATGGCCGTCGGCCCGTCGGCCAGCGGCCACACCGCCCTGATGGTGCTGTCGACCGAGCCGGCCATCCCCGACGACACCCTGGCCGCCCTGCGAGGCGCCCAGGGCATCCTCGACGTCCACCGCCTCAGCCTCGGCGCCTGACTTACCGGCCGACCCTGCCGGTCGTGCCGGGCGCCGACCCTGCCGGTCGTGCCGGGCGCCGACCCTGCCGGTCGTGCCGGGCGCCCACCGGGACGGCCCCGGAACGGTGACCGCGGCCGCCCGCCCCGGATCGGTGGGGCTCAGGGTGGCTCGTCGAGAGCCACGTGGCGGGTCTCGGGCAGTGCCCACCAGATGACCGGGGCGGCCAGCAGGAACACCAGGGCGATGAGGGTGGCCGCGGCGCCGACGGAGCCGAGCAGCCCGGCCCCGCCCAGGATGCCGACCAGCGCCGGGCCCAGCACCGAGCCGGTGTTGCCGAAGCCGTTGCGGATCCAGGCCGACGCCTGGGCCCGCACGGCGGTGGGGAACAGCTCGGTGGCGAAGGCCGACAGCGCCGGCGCCACCCCGATCCCGAAGAAGGCGGTGCCGATCAGCAGCGGAAGCATCACCCAGCGGTCGGCCACCTGGAAGGTCCCCACTCCGCAGACCACCGCCGCCACCACGAAGCCCACCGCCGTGGGCCGTCGCCCGATGCGGTCCATGAGCCGCCCGCAGGTGACGTAGCCGCCCACGCTCACCAGGGCGGCGACGGCGAAGAAGGCGCCGGCCAGGCTGGTGGGGAGGTGGCGCTCGTGCTCGGCGTAGTAGGTCCACCAGCCCACCGCCGCCGCCGAGGCCAGCCCCTGCAGCAGCGCCACCATCCCGACGGCCAGGGCCCGACCCCGCAGCGGTCCGCGCCAGATCGCCACGGCGGCGGCCACCGAGCGCCGAGCGGATCCCGCTCGGCGGGGCCGGGCGGCGATGGCGAGGAAGGCGCGGCTCTCGCGAAGGTGGCGGCGGGCCACCGACACCACCAGCAGCGGCACCGCGGCCAACAGGAAGAAGGCGCGCCAGCCGATGGGGTTGTGGAGGAAGCCGACCGCCACCAACACGCCCCCCAACACGGCACCGAGGGGGCTGACCAGCAGCAGCCAGGCCAGGTAGCGGCCACGCTGGTCGGGGGGGACCTCCTCGGCCAGCAGCGTCACCGCCACGCCGAACTCGGCGCCGATGAAGACCTGGGCGGCCGACTGGAAGGCGGCGAAGGACCACAGGTTCCACGCCGCCGCGCTGAGGGTGGTGCACACGGTGTAGCCGAGGATCGACCACAGCAGGATGGGACGGCGGCCCACCCGGTCGGCCGCCAGCACCACGAAGAAGGCGAGGAACTGGCCCGATCCGATGGGGATGTTGGCCAACCCGATGGCGGCCGTGCCCACGTGGAAGCTGGCCTTGAGCTGGGTGAGCAGCACCGCCCGCAGCTCGGCATCGTAAGCGTTGAACAAGGCCGCCGGCAGCAGCAGCACCAGCAGCAACCGCAGGTAGCGCCGGTCGGCGGACTCCAATGGGGCACCTCCAGCTCCCGGCTGGCCACGCTACCGGCCGCGCCGCGCCATCCGGTGCCGGGGCAGGGACATTCGGCCCTTCCTGGCGCTCACCGGCGGCGCGGAGCATGAGGCGGCCGGGTGCCGAGGGCCGGCCCGGAGAGGGTGCGCAGTCAGAGGGTGTGCGACCAGAGGGTGCGCGACCAGAGGGTGCGCAGTCAGAGGGTGTGCGACCAGAGGGTGCGCGCCAAGGGGGTGTGAGACAAAAGGGTGCGCGCCAAGGGGTGCGCGCCAAGGGGGTGCGCGGCCAGAGGGTGCGCGCCAGAGGGTGTGTGCGACAGCCCGCGGGATCCCGAAGGAGGAGCCGTGGTGATCGAGGCGACAGGCGTGGCGGCGGTGGTGCTGGTGGTGGCGGTGGCGGTCGGGCTGATCCGGCATTGGCGGTCCCACGGACGGCGGGCGGTGGAGTTGGAGGTGGTGCGTCCGCAGCCGACCGGCTGGCGGCTGCTCGAGACCGACGCGGAGCTGCGCGAAGCCCTGGAGCGGGCGCTGCGCACCGAGCGCGGCTCGGCGGCGCAGGCCCAGCAACGGGCCGACCGGCTGGCTGCCTTGCGGTCGCGGCTGGTGTCGGCGGTGGCCGGCGGTGCCGGCGAGCAGGCCACCACACGGGTGTCGTAGCGAGGCGGACGAGAGGCGAGAGAGGCGAAGCGATGGCCGACGACGCGAGGACGGCGCACCAGCGGGCGCGCACCAGCGGGCGCCGGGATGGCAGGCGCACCAGCAGGCGCCGGGATGGAAGGAGGCCGAGGGGGCCAGGGTGACCGTGTCCCATCCCCGGGTAGTGGGTGTCGACGCCTCACCGGTGGCCGAGGAGGCGCTGGCCTGGGCGGCGCACCACGCCCGGTTCAGCGGGACCCGGCTCGACGTCGTCCACGCCTGGCGGCTCGATGACGAGTACGCCTGGGTGCAGGAGCTGCCACCGCCGGCGCCGCCCATCGCGGTGGCGGAAGCCGAGCGGGCCAAGCTGGTGGACGAGGTGGTCGGCTCCGGTGTGGATGTCGAGGTCCGGGGTGGTGGAGGGCCACGCGGCCAAGGTGCTGGTCCACGAAGCGCGGGGCGCGCTGCTGCTGCTGGTGGTGGGCAGCCGGGGCCACAGCGGCTTCGAGGGGCTGCTGCTGGGCTCGGCGGGCGCCCAAGGCGCGGCGCACTCGTCCTGCCGCGTCGTCATCGTCGGTCCCGACCACCTCCTCCAGGCCGGCTGAGCGGACCCGACCGGATCCGGGTGAGGGGGCCGGGACAGGGATCGGGCCGGGACAGGGATCGGGCTGGGACAGGGATCGGGCTGGGACAGGGATCGGGCCGGGACAGGGATCGGGCCGGTCAGGGATCGGGTCGGGAGCTGGGCCGGACCGCGTCGGTCGGGTCCGTCGGGCCGGGTCGGGCCGAGCTGCCCCGGGGCCAGGGCCGGGTCGGGCCGAGCTGCCCCGGGGCCAGGGCCGGGTTGTTGCCGTGCTGCACGCCGGGCTTCACGGTCGGGCCCGACGCCGAGCGAGGTCGGAG
>JAJZNB010000089.1 GCA_021848085.1 Actinomycetes bacterium | reverse complement strand
GGCGCCGGGTGGCACCGCCCGACGACGGGACCGGGAGGGGGTGGGCGGCGCCGGGTGGCACCGCCCGACGACGGGACCGGGAGGGGGTGGGCGGCGCCGCTAACCTCGCTGCTCATGGAGGTTGTCGTCGGACCCGAGCGCGCCGTGCCGCCCCCGTCGGGTTCGGCCGTGACCATCGGCGCCTACGACGGGGTGCACCTCGGCCACCAACATCTCCTCGCCGAGCTGCGCCGGCGGGCCGCCGCCGCCGAGCTGCAGACGGTGGTCGTCACCTTCGACCGCCACCCGGCCACCGTGGTCCGCCCCGAGTCCGCCCCGCTGCTGCTCACCGACCTCGACCAGAAGCTGGAGCTGCTGGCCGCCTGCGGCGTCGACCGCACCCTGATCGTCCCCTTCGACCACCGCCGCGCCGACCAGAGCGCCGAGGAATTCGTCGACGAGGTGCTGGTCGAGGCGACCAGGGCCCAGCTGGTGATGGTCGGCGCCGACTTCCACTTCGGCCACGGCCGCAAGGGCGACGTGGCGCTGCTCGGCGACATCGGCGCCCGGGTCGGCTTCGTCGTGAAGGGGATCGTCCTGCACGCCGACGAGAGCGACGAGGTGGTCTCCTCCACCCGCATCCGCCGGCTGGTGGCCGCCGGCGACGTGGCCGAGGCCCGTCGGCTGCTGGGCCGGCCCCACCAGGTGCGCGGGGTGGTGGGCCACGGCGACGGGCGAGGCGGCGCTGAGCTCGGCTATCCCACCGCCAACGTGGAGCTCCCCGACGGGCTGGCCCTGCCGGCCGAGGGCATCTACGCCTGCTGGTACCGGCGCCCCGACGGCACCGTGCATCCCGCCGCCGTGTCGCTGGGCCGGCGACCCACGTTCCACCATCACAGCGACCGGCCGGTGCTCGAAGCCCACCTGCTCGACTTCGACGGCGACCTGTACGGCGAGCGGGCCGAGGTCGGCTTCGTGACCCGCCTGCGCGACGAGGTGCGCTTCGACCAGGTGTCGCAGCTGGTGGCCCAGATGGCCCGTGACGTCGAGGCCACCCGCCGGGTCCTGGCCGCCGAGCCGGGCTGACCGGGCGCGGTGAGCGGTCGACCGGGGCGGCCTGGGCGCCCGGGGGCGGCGGCTGCTAGCATGCAGGTGCCGGGGCTGCCGTCCCGGTGGTTCCGCTGGACGCGGCCAGTGGTGGGTGTTTCCCCCGACACGGTCGCCGCCACCCTCCCGAGGTCGTTCCCCGCACATGCCTGACAAGACCGCGACGATCGCCGAGCATCGCCTCCACGAGACCGACACCGGCTCGCCCGAGGTGCAGATCGCCATCCTGACCGAGCGCATCTCGCACCTGACCGAGCACCTGAAGGTCCACAAGGGCGATCATCACACCCGGCGTGGGCTGATGAAGCTGATCGGCCGTCGTCGCCGCCTGCTCGACTACGTGCGCGCCAACGACGTCGAGCGGTACCGAACCATCATCGGCAAGCTCGGCATCCGCCGCTGAGCGGCCCGGTTCCCGGCCGGCCGCCGGCCGGACGGGAACCACCCGCCGGGTGGGAGAGCCCCGTCCGGCGGGAGGCGGCAGCGCCGCCGAACCACACACGGACATCCGGTCGTCGGTCAGCTGCCAGTGGCCGGTCACCTGGCCTGGGGCTGCCGCTCCCGGCGCTGCAGGTGGTCGACCACTGGGAACTGGCCGGCCGGGTGTCCCCGAGCAGCACAGGAGCAGACGCCTCATGGCTGACGCCATCACCGTGTCGGGTCCCATCAGCGGGACCGACCGAACCCTTTCCTTCGAGACCGGCAAGCTGGCCGGGCAGGCCGACGGGGCCGTGGTGGGCCGCATCGGCGACACCATGGTGCTGGTCACCGCCACCGCAGCCCGCCACGTCCGCGAAGGCACCGACTTCTTCCCGCTGACCGTCGACATCGAAGAGCGCATGTACGCGGCCGGCAAGATCCCCGGTTCGTTCTTCCGTCGCGAGGGGCGCGCCACCGACCAGGCCATCTTGACGTGCCGGCTCATCGACCGCCCGCTGCGCCCTTCGTTCCCCAAGGGGTTCCGCAACGAGGTCCACGTGGTCGGCACCATCTTCGGCGCCGACCAGCACAACCCCCACGACGTGCTGGCCATCAACACCGCGTCGGCGGCCCTGATGGTGTCGGGCATCCCCTTCGACGGCCCCATCGGGGCGGTGCGCATCGCCTGGTCGCGCCAGGGCACGTGGATCCCCCACGCCACCTACCAGGAGGGCGACGCCTCGTGCTTCGAGCTGGTGGTGGCCGGCCGAGCCCTGTCGGAGGGGCCCGACGCCGACATCGCCATCATGATGGTCGAGGCCGGCGGCACCGAGGACTCCTGGCAGTTCTACGAGGCGGGCGCCCCCAAGGTCACCGAGGAGGTGCTGGCCGAGGGTCTCGAGGCGGCCAAGACCTGGATCCGCGAGTCCATCGAGCTGCAGCGTCAGCTGGTGGCCAAGGCCGGCGCCAAGCCGACCATCCCCTTCGAGCTGTTCACCGACTACGGCGACGACGTCTACGCCCGGGTCGAGGAGGTCGGCGCTGCGGCGCTGGCCGAGGCCAACGCCATCATCGCCAAGACCCAGCGCAACAACGCCGTCGAGGAGGCCACCGCCTCCATCGTCGAGCAGCTGGCCGGCGAGCTCGAGGGGCGCGAGCGCGAGATCAAGGCGGCGGTGCGGGCCGTCACCAAGAAGCTGGTGCGGCGCCGCATCGTCGAGGAGGGCATCCGCATCGACGGGCGCGGCACCAGCGACATCCGCCCGTTGTCGGCCGAGGTGCACCTCATCCCCACCGCTCACGGCTCGGGGCTGTTCCAGCGCGGCGAGACCCAGGTGCTCAACGTCACCACCTTGGGCATGCCCCGCATGAACCAGCTGCTCGACACCATCGGCATCGACGACTCCAAGCGCTACATGCACCACTACAACTTCCCGCCGTTCTCGACCGGGGAGACCGGGTTCATGCGCGGCCCCAAGCGCCGCGAGATCGGCCACGGGCTGCTGGCCGAGCGGGCGCTGCTGCCGGTGATCCCCGCGGCCGACGAGTTCCCCTACACCTTGCGGCTGGTCTCGGAGGTGCTGTCGTCGAACGGCTCGACGTCGATGGCGTCGGTGTGCGGTTCGACCCTGTCGCTCATGGACGCCGGGGTGCCGATCAAGGCGCCGGTGGCCGGCATCGCCATGGGCCTGGTCTACGACGGCGGCAGCTACGTCACCTTGACCGACATCCTCGGCGCCGAGGACGCCTTCGGCGACATGGACTTCAAGGTGGCCGGCACCGCCGACGCCGTCACCGCTCTGCAGCTCGACACCAAGATCGACGGGCTGCCGGCCGACGTCCTGGCCCAGGCGCTGCACCAGGCTCGTGACGCCCGCCTGCAGATCCTCGACGTCATGGCCTCCGCCATCGCTGCGCCCCGCCAGGAGGTGGCCGACACCGCCCCGAAGATCGTCTCCTTCCAGATCCCCGTCGACCGCATCGGCGAGGTCATCGGCCCCAAGGGGAAGGTCATCAACACCTTGCAGGCCGAGACCGGCGCCGACATCACCGTCGACGACGACGGGCTGCACGGCATCGTCACCATCGGCTCCAAGCTGGGTTCGGCGGTGGAGGAGGCCCGCCGGCGGATCTTCCTCATCGTCGAGCCCCCCGAGGCCGAGGTGGGCGCCGCCTACAGCGGCAAGGTCGTCAACATCACCAAGTTCGGTGCCTTCGTCAACATCCTCCCCGGCCGCGACGGGCTGCTGCACATCTCCAAGATGGGGGCCGGCAAGCGGGTGGAGCGGGTCGAGGACGTCCTCACCTTGGGCCAGGAGGTCGAGGTCAAGGTGGACGACATCGACCCTCAGGGCAAGGTGTCGCTGTCGCTGGTCGGCGAGCTGCCGTCCGTTGCCGGCGGCGGCAGCCCGGCCGGCAACGGCGAGGCGGCCCCGGTGGCCTCTTTCGAGGCGGCCTTCGACGCCGAGCTGGCCTCCGAGCTCGGCGACCTCGG
>JAJZNB010000004.1 GCA_021848085.1 Actinomycetes bacterium | reverse complement strand
GACGCCGCCGGCCGGGTAATGGCCCGCACCGCCGGCGCCCCGGCCCTGCCTGCGGTGGCCCGCACCGCCGCCGTGCCGGTCGACGTGTCGCTGGCGGGGATCATGATGCGCGTCGACCACCTCGACCTGGCCGGTGGAGGGCGGCTGGTGGCCGCTCAGAGCCTGGCCCAGCCGCTGCACGCCCGGCGGGAGCTGCTGGTCCTCGAGGCCCTGGCCGCGCCGGTGGTGCTGGCCGCCATCTACCTGGCCGCCCTGGTCATCGGCATGCGGGCCTCGGCGCCGGTGGAGCTGGCCCGCCGGCGCCAGCTCGAGTTCACCGCCGACGCCTCCCACGAGCTGCGCACCCCGCTGACCGTCATCGAGGCCGAGGTCGACCTGGCCCTGCGGGCCCGGCGCGACGAGGAGGGCTACCGCGACGCTCTCGCCCGCATCGGCGGGGAGTCGGACCGGCTGCGCCGCATCGTCGACGACCTGCTGTGGCTGGCCCGCTTCGACTCGGAGCCCGCCCCGCCGGCCCACGAGCCGGTCGACCTGCAGACCATGGCCGGGGTCTGCGTGGAGCGCTTCGGGCCGCTGGCCGCCGCCAAGGAGCTCCACCTCGGCGTCCAGGCCCGGGGCCGGGCCGCGGTCAGGGTGAAGGCGCCGCCGGAGTGGATCGACCGGCTGATCGGGGTGCTGGTCGACAACGCCATCCGCTACACCCCCCGCGGCGGTCGGGTGGCCGTCACGGTGGGAGCCAGCGGCGGACGCGCCTGGTTGGCCGTCGATGACAGCGGCCCGGGCATCGCCCCCGACGCCCGGGCCACCCTGTTCGACCGGTTCCACCGGGCCAGCGACGTGCCGGGCGGATCGGGGCTGGGGCTGGCCATCGCCGACTCGGTGGTGCGTTCCACCCACGCCCGCTGGACGATCGGCACCAGCCCCACCGGAGGCGCCCACATGGAGGTGTCGTGGCCTCAGGGCAGCTCCACCATCGTGCACGACGTCGACGCCGGCCGCTGAGCCTGCCCTTCACCTTGGGACGGGCAGCTCACCCTGGGACGGGCAGCTGGGGCCCGCCGCCCCCGGGGCGCTGGTTGCTGCGCAGCAGCCGCAGCAGCTCCTGCGACGGCCCGATGAGGTACAGCTCGTCGGCGGGCCGCAGCCGGGTGCTGCGCCGCGGCGGGTACTCGAGCTGCCCGCCACGGCCGGCCCGGCCGATGGCCACCACCCGGGTGCGAGCCGGCAGCTCCTGCATGGTCAGGCCCCCCAGGCTACCGTGGGCCCGCACCACCAGGCGTCCGGCCAGGAACGCCTGGTGCTGCACCCAGAAGGTGCCGAGCACGTCGAGGCCCAGGGCGGCCGCCACGAACCAGGGCGCAGCCAGGGCCGAGGTGGAGCGGACGTCGCGAAACCCGAAGCTCCGCTCGACGGTGCGGGCCAGCCCGCGGTCGAAGACCCGCAGCACCACCGGCACCTGGCCGAAGCGGCCGCCGAGGACCTGGCGCACCGCCAGGCCCGTCTCCAGGTTGACCAGGTCGTCACTGGTCAGCACGGCCACCGCTGCCGCCTTCTCCACGTTGGCAGCCACCAGGCTCTGCCGCTGGCTGGCGTCGGCCACCAGGACCGGCACCCCCAGGGCCCGGGCCTGGTCGAGGTAGCGGTTGGCGTCGCTCTGCTCCACCACCACCACCGGCTGCCCCTCGCGCCGCAGCCCGCGCAGCACACCCAGGCCCACCGACCCCAGGCCGACCAGCACCACGTGGCCGGTCATGGTGGTGGCCCGGTGACGACCCAGGGACTGCTCCAGGCGCAGGCTCACCAGCAGGTTGGTGAGCAGGGCGAACAGGCTGGTGACCAGGGTGATCCCGCCCAGGATCATCAGCACCCCGAACGCCTCGAGCCACACCGCCTGACCGGAGAAGGAGAAGTCGCCGAAGCCGACGGTGGCGACGGTCTCCACCGTGAAGTAGAGGGCGTCGAGGGCGGTGAGCCGGCCTCCGCCGGGGCGCCGGTAGGCGATCCACAGCACCACGGTGGACACCACCATGAAGGTTCCGAGCGCCGCCAGGGCCAGGCGCAGTGGCCGGTCGGTGGCCCGGGCCAGGCCCGACACGGTGCGGCGCACACGGCGCAGGCGGGCGACCGGGTGCAGGCCGGGCCGCCCGCCGTGGTGTCCCGGGCCCTCTGATGCCGCCGACGCCGGCTCGTCGGCCAGGGGATGGCCGACGGCGGCGAACTGCTCGGCGGTGCCCAGCACGGCCACCAGGTCGCCGGGAGCCACCGGCTGGTCCCGACCGGGGCAGATCACCATGGGAGAGCCATCGGCGGGCGCCACGGCCACCGGGGCCAGCTCTTCGTAGAGCGAGCGGAACGAGCCCGGGCGCGGCGGGTTGAGCTCCGCCACCACGAAGCGGACCCCGCCCAGCTTGAGCGGGTGGGTGGTGCGCCGCAGGCAGGCCTCAACCACCGACGGAGTGGCCAGCGACGCCACGTCCAAGACGGCGCCCGGACCGGTCATCGACGAGACGGAGGCGGCGATGGTGCTGTTCACCAGCTGCACCACCACCCGGACATCGGGTCGCAGCTCGCGCACCAGCAGCGCCGTCTCGAGGGTGTGCAGATCGCCGTGCTCCACGCACACCACGGCGGCGGCGCCGGCCAGGCCGGCCTCCATGAGCGGGGTGCGGGCCCGGGCACTGCCGACGATACGCGGGATGCCCCAGTCGCTGACCAGCTGCACCCGGCGCAGGTCGTGCTCGTCGTCGACCACCGCTACCTGAACGCCGGCCAGGTGGAGCTGTTCCACGATGCGCAGGCCGATGCCGCGCAGGCCGCACACGATGACGTGCCCGCTCCAGTGCCGGCAGGCCCGTTCCCGCATGGCACGATTCGACCCCGGTTCCGGCACCGGCACACCGGTCTTGCGGCCCGCCCAACGGCCCTTCTTCGCCGCTTTGACCCTGCCGCGCCGATCGGCCATGCTGCCCAGGTTCCTGATGCGCCGTCACGCCGGCGCCGTCATCTCCGGGCCGTGGCGCCCGCGACCGCTCCGCCGGAGCTGAGGAGGACCGCTGATGGGCATGCTCGACGGCAAGGTGGCCATCGTCACCGGCGCAGGCCGAGGCATCGGCCGCGAGGAAGCGCTGCTGCTGGCGGCCGAAGGTGCCAAGGTCGTCGTCAACGACGTCGGCGCCTCGGTCCACGGCCAGGGCGGCGACAAGTCGCCGGCCCAGCAGACCGTCGACGACATCGTGGCGGCGGGCGGGGAGGCGGTCCTCAACGACGCCGACGTCAGCTCCTGGGACGGGGCCCAGCGCGTCGTGCAGCAGGCGGTCGGCACCTGGGGCCAGCTTGACGTCCTCGTCAACAACGCCGGCATCCTGCGTGACAAGATGGGCTTCTCGATGGAGGAGGCGGAGTGGGATGACGTCATCCGCGTCCACCTCAAGGGCCACTTCGCCATGGCGCACTTCGCCGCCGTCCACTGGCGCAACCGGTCCAAGGCCGGCGAGGACGTCTACGGCCGGATCGTCAACACCTCGTCGGAGTCGGGGCTGTTCGGCAACGCCGGGCAGTCCAATTACGGTGCGGCCAAGGCCGGCATCGCCATGCTGACCGTCATCCTGGCCCGCGAGCTGGAGCGCTACGGCGTCACCGTCAACGCCATCTCCCCACGGGCCCGCACCCGCATGACCGAGGACCTCTTCGGCGAGATGGCCAAGGTGGAGGAGGGCACGTTCGACGTCTTCGGCCCGCAGAACGTGGCGCCGCTGGTGGCCTTCCTGGCCTCGCCCGAGGCCGGTGACGTCACCGGGCAGAACTTCGTCGTGTTCGGCGGATCGGTGTGGGTGATGCAGGGGTGGCAGCCGGCCGGGTCCGTGCAGCGCCACAGCACCTGGACCGCCAAGGAGCTGGCCGACAACAAGGCCGCCTTGTTCGCCCAGCGGTCGCCGGGGCTGCCGCCGTTCAGCTTCTTCTAGGTGGCTGGTGTCTTTCGCGTCGATCTCGATTCGCGATTTACGCCTGGATCTG
>JAJZNB010000272.1 GCA_021848085.1 Actinomycetes bacterium | reverse complement strand
CGGAGTGGCGGAATAGGCAGACGCGCCAGCTTGAGGGGCTGGTGCCCGCAAGGGCGTGGGGGTTCAAGTCCCCCCTCCGACACCACTGTTCTTCGAGTCCTTCAGCCCGACCTCGGAGAGCAGCACGTTGATCCGGGGTGCGCCGTGGACGGTGACCTCCAGGTGGTCGGGCAGCACGGTGACGCTGTCGAGGAACTCCTCCAGCAGCACTCGGCGCTCCTGGTCGGTGGCGGCCTGCCAAGCCCGGTCGACGTCGAGGTCGGCCAGGGCGGCAGACACGTCGTGGAAGCGCCGGTCCACGTCGTCGGCCTGCTCGGTCTCCGCCTGGTGGGCGTCCGCCTCGGCCGTGGCCACCTCGATGAGCCGGGTCAGCCGGGCCTCCTCCTCGGCGAACAGGTCTACGCCGATCCGGTCCTCGTAGTGGAGGCTGAGCAGCTTCCGACGTTGGGCCTGCAGGTCGGCCACCTGGTCCCTGATGCTTTGGGCGGGCCCGGCTGCCGCCCTGGGGGACGGCCGCCGGGCCCGCTCGAGCTCACGCCCGATGGCAGCCTTCAGGTCCTCGTCCGAGCCGATCAGCCGCATCCCGAGCACGGCTGCTCGCAGCAGTCCGTCGACAGTGCGGCGGGGCTGGCGGCATCGCTGCCCCCGGTGGTGGCAGCGGTACATGCGCTGGCCCTGGCCGTTGCCGTCGATGGCCATGAGCCGCTGCCACAGCCCGCAGCGGACCTTGCCGGCGAGGAGGTCCTTGCCCCTTCGGCGTCCCCTCACCCGGCCCCGGTGGGCGGCGGCGAACTGCTCGGGGGTGATGAGCGGCTCGTGGGTGCCGGGGTACCACTCGCCGTTCAGCAGGACCTCGCCCAAGTAGACCCGGCTGTGGAGGATGGCGAGGACGGTGGAGTAGTTGACGCCGGTGGCGGTGGCGATCTCGCCCTGGCTGGCACCGGCGCCGCGCATGGCGAAGATGCGCCGGACGACGGGGGCCATGGCGTTGGGGACGACGAGGCCGTCTGTGAGGTCGTAGCCGGTCTTCGGGCGGTTGACCCAGCACCCCTGGCGGACGGCCTGCTGCATGCCCATGCGGACGTTCTCGGCCAGCTGCTCCCGGTAGAACTGGGCGAAGGATCCGAGGATGTTGTAGAACATCCGGCCCGTGGCCGAGGACAGGTCGATCTTCTCGGTGAAGGAGTGGAGCGCCACGCCGCACTGGCCGAAGCGGTCGGCGAGCAGGATGAGGTCGCTCAGGTTGCGTGACAGGCGGTCGAGGCGCCAGGTGAGGACGTTCGCGACGTGGCCCTGCTCGACCATGTGCAGCAGCTGCTGCAGGCCGGGGCGATCGAGGTCCTTGCCGGAGCGGCCGGGGTCGGAGACGACGGTGACGTCGCCGAGGTCGTGCAGCTCGGCGTAGGTGCGGAGCTTGTCAGCCTGCCCGTCGATCGAGAAGCCCTCGGCCGCCTGCTCCTCGGTCGACACCCGGCAGTACGCCACGGTCAGCATCCGATTCCCCCCGTCGTTCGGTCACCAGCCGCAGCCCGATCCGCACCAGGACGGTGGCCACCCGGTCGTAGTCGGGTCGCTTGTCGTCGGGTCCGCCGGCGGCCTTGGGGCTGACGGTCACCGGTGGGCCTGCTGGGCTCGGCGCCGCTCCACCCGTTCGGCGAAGGGGGTGCGGCTGGCGATCTCGTAGTCGTGGAGATGATGCCCTACGGCAGCGACGGTGTCGTCGATGTCGTCGGTGCCGACGATGGCGGCATAGGAGGCGAGGTAGCCGGTGAGGCCGGGCAGCAGGCGGCGCAGCGACGTGGCGTGGTGGACGTCCCGCCGCCGTTCGACGCCGACGGAGCGATGGACCAGGGTGGCCTTCTGCACGGCCCGCCACCGGGGGCGAGGGGCCAGCGTGATCGGGTGCGGTCGGCGGTGGGGGAGCGGAAGGTCAGCCACTGGCCGCTGGCGTAGGCCCACAGGTCGCCGGCGGCGGCCAGGACCTGGGCGGGGGTGTCGAGGCCGAACTCCCTGAGGGCCTGGCGGCCGACCTCGAACTCCACCCGGATGACGGGCTGGCCGGGGACGTAACGGCCGCCCCACACCTGGGTCCACCAGTCGGCGCCCTTGCCGGCGGTCTCGGCGGTCTTGTCGTAGATGCGGGCGGTGAAGGTGTGGGTGGAGCGCGAGCCGAAGTCGAAGCCGGTGAGGGTGCCGGCGTGCTCGTAGGTGCGCCGGGCGTCGGCTCGGCAGACGAAGCGGCCGGCGTCGGCGGCGGTGAGGGCGAAGCCCTGCCAGTCGGCGAACAGGTCGACCCGGGCGACGGAGAAGGTGAGCTCGCCGAAGTCAGGGGCGAGGAGCTCGTGGACGGCGTCGACGACGGCGGCCGGACCGACGGCGTGCAGGTACTGCGCCCGGGGCTGCACCCGGATGGTCGGCAGCCGGCGGCTGGTGGTGATGCCGATGCGGGTGTTAGCGTGGTCGAGGCAGAAGCGGTACTTGCCCCAGCCGTGCGGGGCGATGCCGAAGGTGAGCGGGCCGATCTCGCACGGCGCCGCCCGCTTCACCTCCTGCGCCCAGCTGCGGCGATCTTCGAGGTGGGCGAGCAGGGCGGGGGAGACGACGCCACGGGCGGACAGGTAGAGGGCATCGACGCCGGACGCCAGCTCGCGCATCGACGTCGGTGGGCGGTCTCCGCCGCCGCTCTCGGATAGCCGCATATTTGCGACTAGGTGGGCAGGGGTGTGCGTCGGTACGGGCATCGTCGGGGTGCTCAGGCCTGGGGGTCGCCGGTGCGGACGTGCTCGAGGCGCTGGGTGAGCCGCTCGGTCCACGCTGCCCGCAGATCGAGGTCGATCCAGGGGAAGGTGTGCTCGTCGGGGTGGTTGCCGAACACAGTTCGGAAGCGGCGGACCTTGCGGAAGATGGTGGCCCGGTGCCAGCCGCCACGTTCGAGGTTGGCGAAGCCGCCGGCCAGGTGCCAGGCCACCCAGAAGCCGATGAGCTCCGAGCGTTCGATGGTCTCGGCGGCGATGTCGTCCCGGACCTCGGGGTCGAGGTCGTCGATCGTGTGCGGGGAGCTGTCGAACGCCTCGGCCACCACGTCGTCGGGCAGGGCGAGATGAAACCCAGCCCACCGCTCGGCGGCCACACCTCGACCCTCGGGGGAGTCCATCTTCTCGGTCCGGAAGTCGGGTTCGTCCACCACGAGCGGCATGGTCGCATATCTGCGACTACGTGTCAAGGGCCTTCTCTGGTCCCGCCCGGTGAAGGGTGATTGCTCGCCTCGGCCCCGATTGGTGGGGGAGGCAGATCAGCCGTCGATCCAGTCGAACCAGCCGATGTGCCGGACGTCTCTGCTGACCGCTACCTCGTGCCTCTCCAGGACGTCGAGTGCGGCGAACAACTGACCGGGCGAGCGGGGCTTCATGAAGACCACCCAGAGATCCGCCTGCGGCGCACGCAGGAGAATCCCGGTGGGTGTCTTCCGGCGATGGCTGACGGCCTGGGCATCGGCGATCTCGTCGTAGCTGACATCGAGGGTCGGGATGAGCGGGCGGACGAGTGCCGTGCTCGGGCCGAGTCGGAGCCCAGATTCGTGCAGCGACAAGCGAACCAGGGGCACGGTGGCGTTCCCCCCGCCAAAGCCCTTCCTCCGGGTCCACATCAACCCTCCCACCAACGACAGGTCGGGCGGGCTCGCTGCTGGCGTCCCTTGGCCGGGGACCCTTCGGCGTGAGGCCCGGGTGTAGGACCAGAGACGTCCAGCGGCGACAATGAGGGCCAGGGGCACGAACACGAGCATGAACGCCTGCAAGGCACCTCCCCGAACCACCTGGCGACTCCGTCAGTTATCGACGAACGGCATCATGCCCTGTAGATCCGGGGGGTCCTGGCCATCGGCGGACCATGCCTGTTGCCTCACGTCAAATCCTCCGGGAGCGGTGGTTCATTGCCTCACCAAGATCCTCCGGATGATCCCGGTGGTTGAAGGCCTGGTTGACCCGGGGCTTGATAGGGGCCGGTGCCTTTGTG
>JAJZNB010000274.1:5540-24357 GCA_021848085.1 Actinomycetes bacterium | reverse complement strand
GTCAGTGTCTTGCGTGTCGACCACCGTGCCGATGTGTACAGATCGCACTGAGGTCGCTCCTAGGTGGCCCGGTCGAGCCGGACGCAGAGCCGCCGATCCATGGCAGGGCGCGTTCGCCTCACGCGGGTGGAGCATGCCTCACCCGTAGGCATGCCTCACCGGTAGGCATGCCTCACTCGTAGGCAGTCCTCACCGGTAGGCAGTCCTCACCCGTAGGCATGCCTCACCGGTAGGCATACAGTCAGGCGTATGCCTCGGCTGGATGTCCATCTCCCCGACCCTTGCCGCGTCGCCAGCACGCGGCAGCTGCCCACCTCGGAGCTCCGACGAGGGGCGGTCCGCGCCGAGCTTCGGCGTGGTGGGCTCCTCGAGCAGGCGGAGCGGTACCTCTCCGAGCTCGCCGACGAAGCGCTGGCAGCGCCATCCCCAGCGGTGGCCCGAGCCCGAGCCGAACGGCTTGCCCGACGGGCGCGCCACGCGAGCGCCGAGACAGCCCCGGCGAGCTGACGGTCCTCCCACGCCGACAGCGTTCCGATCGAGCGGGTCTGAGATCGGCCCCACCGCCATGCCACGGGTTGACCTGGCGCTGCTCGACAGCATCCAGCGCCGGGTGCTGTGGCTGGCCACCAGCCAGGTCCACCACGCCAACCACGTCCGCCCCAACGGCTCGGGTCTCAAGGTCGGCGGCCACCAGGCGTCGTCGGCGTCCACGGTGAGCATCCTCACCGCCCTCTACCTCCACCATCTCGACGCGGCCGACCGGGTGGCGGTGAAGCCACACGCCTCACCTGTCGTCCACGCCATCAACTACCTGCTCGGCCGCCTCGACCGCCGCCATCTCAGCGAGCTGCGGGCCTACGGCGGGCTGCAGAGCTACCCCAGCCGCTCCAAGGACCCCGATCCCATCGACTTCTCCACGGGCTCGGTCGGCATCGGTGCCACGGCGTCGATCTGGAGCGCGCTGGCGGCGCGCTACGCAGCGAGCCGCTTCGGCACCGAAGCCGGCGGACGTCACGTCGCCCTCGTCGGTGACGCCGAGCTCGATGAGGGGGCGGTCTGGGAGGCGCTGGTCGACCCCATGGTGCCCAGGCTCGGCGAGGTGCTGTGGATCGTCGACCTCAACCGCCAGTCGCTCGACCGGGTCGTGCCCCACATCGCGGCGGGGCGCATCGGCGCCATGTTCGCCGCCGCCGGCTGGCACGCCATCACCGTGAAGTACGGCTCCCGGCTGCGGGCACTCTTCGAACAGCAAGGTGGCGACGCCTTGCGGCACCGGCTCGACGACATGCCCAACGAGGAATTCCAACATCTGCTGCGCACCACAGGCCCCGAGCTGCGCGTGGCCGTGGCCGGCAGCGGCCGCCGCCGGCGGAGCATCCTGCGGGTGCTCGCCGACCTCGACGACGACGGGGTCGCAGCCGCCCTTCGCGACCTCGGCGGCCACGACCTCGCCGACCTCCTCGGCGCCTTCGCCGCCGCCGACGAGGTCACCGACCGTCCCACGGTCATCTACGCCTACACCCTGAAGGCCTGGCGGCTCCCCACCGAAGGCCACCCCGGCAACCACTCGGCCCTGCTCAGCCCCGCCCAGTGGCGCGACCTGGCCGGCTCCTTGGGAGCCGACGCCGACGACCCGTGGCAGCCGTTTCCCCCCGACAGCGCCGAGGGCCGGGCCTGCGCCGCCGCCGCCGAGCGCCTGCGCCCCGCCCCGCCGCCCGTGCCGCCCGCCATCGCCGTGCCGGCCGAGCTGGCAACCACCCGCCGTCACCGCACCAGGGAATCGACGCAGCAGACGCTGGGCCGCTTCTTGCTCGCCCTGGCCCGCGAAGCCCCCTCGGTGGCCGAACGGGTCGTCACCGTCAGCCCCGACGTGGCGTCGTCCACCAACCTCGGCGGCTGGATCAACAAGGTCGGCATCTGGAACACCCGCCAGCGCGCCGACTGGTTCTCGGGCGACACCGAGGCCCTGATCCACTGGGCCGAGAGCGACACGGGCCAGCACGTCGAGCTCGGCATCGCCGAGGTCAACCTGGTCGGCCTGCTGTCCGAGCTCGGCGCCACCTGGTCGCGGATCGGCCAGCCGCTGCTGCCCATCGGCACCATCTACGACGCCTTCGTCACCCGGGCGCTCGAACCGTGGTCGTTCGGCATCTACGCCGGCGGGCAGTCCATCCTCGTCGGCACACCCTCCGGGGTGGCGCTGGCCTCCGAAGGCGGCGCCCACCAGTCGGTCATCACGCCGTCCATCAGCATGGAGCAGCCCGGCTGCACCGCCTGGGAACCGGCCTTCGCCCAAGACCTGGAGTGGACCCTGCTCGCCGCCCTCGGCGCCCTGGGCCGCCCCGGAGGGACCTCGAGCTACTTCCGGCTCTCCACCCGGCCGATCGACCAGGAGCTGGCCGCCACCCCCGACGACCCGACCGGACGCGAGCGACGACGTCGACAGGCCGTCGCCGGCGGCTACGCCCTGCGCCGGGCACCGACAGCCCCCGACATCGTGCTGGTCGGCGTGGGCAGCGTCGTGCCCGAGGTGCTCGGCGCCGCCGACCAGCTCAGCCGGGTTGGCGTGCCCAACGACGTCATCTGCCTCACGTCACCGGATCTGGTCTTCCGGGCGCTGCGCTCGCGCCAGGGCTTCCGGCCGGCGCCGGAGGACGTGCTCGACGACCTGTTCCCCGCCGGGCGTGCCGCCCCCCTGGTGGCCGCCGTCGACGGGCACCCGCACACGTTGGCCTTCCTGGCGGCCATCCACGGCACCGCGACGACGCCGCTCGGCGTCGACGACTTCGGCCAGTCCGGTGACATCGCCGACCTCTACGCACACTTCGGCCTCGACGTCGCCACCATCACCGGCGCGGCCTGGGACCTGCTCGACGGACCCCGGCGGTGAGCCCGCCCTGCCGCCGCGCCAACCCCGCCGCGCCAACCCCGCCGCGCCCGCGCCGGCCACACGGTGAGCAGGCCGCCGACGACCAGCGTCACAGCTGATCGAGCCGCCCGGCGCCAGCCGGCTCGGCCGGGCTCCGCCCGGCGATCGCCTCCCAGACCCGCTCGGGGGTGAACGGCGGGTCGAGATGGTCGACACCCCAAGGCGACAGAGCGTCGAGCACCGCGCTCTGCACCGCCGGGGTGCTGCCCACCGCCCCCGACTCGCCGACCCCCTTCATGCCCAGCGGGTTGCGGTCGGTGGGGGTGACGGTGTCGCCCAGCTCCCAGCCGGGCAGGTCGGCGGCGGAGGGGATCAGGTAGTCGGCGAAGCTCGCCGTCAGCGGGTTGCCAGCGTCGTCGTAGACCACCGCCTCGAACAGCGCCTGGCCGACCCCCTGGGCCAGCCCGCCGTGGACCTGCCCGGCGACGATCATCGGGTTGACCACCACCCCGCAGTCGTCGACGGCCACCAGGCGTCGCAGGTCGACACGGCCCGTGTCGGTGTCGACCTCCACGACGGCCACGTGCACCCCGAAGGAGTAGGTGCCGTCGGGCTGGTCGAAGTCGCAGCTGGCCTCGAGGCGCTGGCCGCGCCGCCGCGCCGAGGCGGCCAGCTCGGCCCAGGTGACGGCCCGCGCCGGCACCCCCTGCACCGACCAGCGCCCGCCCCGCCCCACCACCACGTCGGCCGGGTCGGCCTCCAACAGGTCGGCGGCCAGGCGCCGGGCCTGGTCGAGCACCTGCTCGGCGGCCCGCATGACGGCGCTGCCGGCCAGCTGACCGGATCTGGAGCCGTAGGTCCCGGTCCCGTGGTCGACCATGGCGGTGTCCGAGTGCACCACCCGCACCTCGCCGGTAGGGACCTGCAGCACCCGGGCGGCGATCTGCGACAAGGTAGTCTCGTGGCCCTGCCCGTGCGGGGAGCTGCCCGAGGTGACCACCACCGTCCCGTCGGCGTCGACCCGGACCGCGCCGAGCTCCGAGCCACTGCCGCTGATCTCGCAGAAGCAGCTGATCCCCACCCCCAGCACCACCGGGTCGTGCTGCTGGCGGCGGCGGGCCTGATCGTCGAGCAGCCGGCGATGGTCGGCCAGCTGCAGGGCCCGGTCCAAAGCGGCGCCGTAGTCGCCGCTGTCGTAGACGGCGCCGGTAGGGGTGCGGTAGGGGAAGTCGTCGGGGTGCAGCAGGTTGCGCCGGCGGAGCTCCACCCGGTCCATGCCCAGCCGGGCGGCCAGCAGGTCCAGGCCCCGCTCCAGCGCGGCGGCCGCCTCGGGCCGCCCCGCCCCCCGGTAGGGGCCGGTGGGGGTGGTGTTGGTGACGACCAGCTGGCTGGTGACCGCCAGCCGCGGGATGCGGTAGACGCCCGACGCCATCAGCCGGGCGGTCCGCAGGGGGATGCCGGCCCGCCACGGGTAGGCGCCGGCGTCGGTGATCTCGCGCAGGCGGACCCCGACCAGCCGGCCGTCGCCAGTGGCGCCCAGCTCCAGCTGCTGCACCTGGCCCCGGCCGTGGGTCATGGCCACCAGGTTCTCCGAGCGGGTCTCCACCCACCGCACCGGCCGGCCGGTGCGGACGGCGGCCGCCGCCACCACCAGGTGCTCGGGGTAGGCGCCGCCCTTGGCCCCGAACCCTCCGCCCACCGCCGGGGCGATGACCCGCACCGACTCCCGCGGCCGGCCCAGCGCCTGGCAGATGGCGTCGCGCACCCGGAAGGGGGCCTGGCTGCTGACCCACACCGTCAGCCGCCCGTCGGGACCGGGCACGGCCAGGGCGGCACCGCACTCCATCGGGGCCGGCGCCACCCGCTGGTTGACGAACCGGCCATGGACCACCACGTCCGCCCCCTGCAGCGGATCGGGCTCGCCGGGGTCGGGGGCGATCTCGAGCACCAGGTTGCTGCCCTGCTCGGGGAACAGCAGCGGCGCGTCCGGGTCGAGGGCCTGCTCCACGTCGACGACGGCCGGCAGCGGGTCGTAGGACACCTCCACCAGCGCCGCCGCGTCGACGGCGGCCTCCGCCGAGTCGGCCAGCACCACCGCCACCGCCTCGCCGACGAAGCGGACCCGGTCCGCGGCCAGGCACGGCCGGCGCAGATGGGTGCGGTCCCCGAAGACCGGCGGGAGCTCGCCCAGGCCGGGCAGGTCGAGGTCGGCGGCGCGCAGCACGGTGTGCACCCCCGGTGCGGCCTGGGCCCGGTCGCTGGCGATGCCGGTGACGGCGGCATGGGCGACAGGGCTGCGGACGAAGCAGGCGGTCAGCGCGCCGGCGACCGGCAGGTCGGCCACCGTCGGGGCCGCCCCCGTCAGCAGCGCGGCGTCTTCGCTCCTCAGGACCGGCCGGCCGAAGACGGCCGCCTCGTCAGCGTCGCTCACGGCCGCCACAAGGCCACCCATGGCATGACAATGTCGCGCGTCACGGCGGGGGACGGCCCGCCCGCCCCGGTACCGGACCCCGTCCGGAGCGCCACCCGCCGGATCCGGCCGGCGACGCGGGTCGGGAGCCGTGGCGCCGTCCCGAGCCGACGCCGCATCTACAGGTCCGGCTCGTCGAAGAAGGCGGCCGCCGTGCGGGCCACCGCCGCCAGCCCGTCCTCCCCCGCCGCCACGTCGACGGTCGCGCAGCGCGACCGCGGCACCCGGGCCGCCACCGCCGGGCGATACCGGTCGACCGGGTCCGCCGCCCGACCGCAGACCAGCACCGGCTGGCCCAGCGCCTCGAGAACCGGACCCACGTCGTGGCGGAGAGCGGCGGCGTAGAGCAGGTGGTAGGTGGCGGCACCGCGGAGCAGGTCGGTGGTCAGGTGGTGGAGGACCGGCGCCAGCGGCCTGTCCCCGGGCAGGGCGTGCTCGCCGTCCTGGCGGTACCAGGGCCACCACAGGCTGCGGTCCACCACGTAGCCCCAGGCCCGCGCCAGGTGCGAGCCGTGGCGGTCGGGGTCGAGGGAGACGAAGTTCTCCTCGAGCAGCTCGTCGACCAGCTCGGAGGGCAGCAGCGGGGTGCCGTCGAGCACCAGTCTGCGCACCACCGACGGGAACCGGTGCCCCAGCTCCGCCGCCAGGCTCGCTCCCGAGTGCGTCCCGTAGACGTCGAACGGCCCGCCGTCGAGCTGACCCAGGGCGGCGCCGAGCACCTCCACGTAGTCTTCGAGGGTCGGCTCGGCGATGTCCAGGGGCGGGGTCCGCCCGTGGCCGGGGTAGTCGATCCCGATCACCGGGCGGGTCATGGCAAGCCGGTCGATGAGCGGGTCGAGGATGGTGGACGATCCGGGAGCGGCGGGCAGGACCACCACTGGTGTCCGGCGTCCGGCCCAATCCGTCCCAGCCAGCCGGACGTGCAGCCCGGCCAGATAGCCGGGGCCGCCAACACCGTCCCCGAAGCGGGCCGGGGACCCAGCGGGCGCGGCAACCCGCCTGCCCCGCCCGGCCGTCGTGGCGAAGGCGGCGCCAAACGCGGTCCGGAGGGCGGGCAGGGCCGGCACGACGTCGTCGAGAACGACGGTCGACAGCAGCGGTTGGGGCGGCGCGGCCCATGCCGCCTGCAGCAGCGGGCGGTGGTCGTCCCCGTGGGCCAAGGTGTCCACGGTGGCGGCGTGGAGCACGGCCGGCGAGGGCTGCGCCCCGCTGCGCAGGTCGGCGCGTCGACCCGACCACCAGGGGCGGTAGCGGGCCGACTCGCGCACCTCGGTCCAGACGGCCAGCAGATGGCTGCCGTCACCGACCGGTTCGAAGCGCCCAGGGGGCGGCGGCGGCGCACCATGATGGGGGGCGCCGGCCGCCACCAAGACCGACACCCGGTCGGCATGCTCGGCTCCGAGCCTCGCCACCACGGCCGTGCCCGCACCGAACCCGACCACCGGTACCGGACCGTCGAGCATCCTGGCCAGCAGCTCGACGACGACGGCAGCAGCCTGGCCGACCGGGTCGGCCCGATCCGGCGCGATCGTGGTGGCGCCGTGACCGGGCAGGTCGACGAGCACCAGCCGGTATTCGGCGCCGAGAGGCGCGAGCTGCGGGGCCAGGGCCGCGGCCGACCCGGGCGAGTCGGGCAGCACGACAACGGTCGGGCCGTCGCCGACGACCACCGTGTGGAGAAACCCAGCCTCAGCCCGGAGGTACACCCCCGCAAGACCCGTCACCGGCTACTTGGGCTGGTCGAAGATCCCGATGTCGGCCACCTCACGCTCTTCGATACCCGACGATCCCTGCACGTTCTGCACCACGTAGAAGTTCTGCTTCGGGTTGTGGGTGGCGGGGTTCATCACCATGTAGCCACGGGGGCTGTGGAAGGTCCCGGGGTTCTCCAGAGCCTTCACCAGATCAGCCTTGTTGCTGGTGGAGCCACCGGTCTTGTGCAGGGCGAGGTCGATCAACTGGGCGGCGTCGTAGGCAGCGCAGCCGTAGTAACTGGGGTCTTGGCCGTAGGCCTTGCGGTAGGCGGCCACGAACTTCTGGTTGGTGGCGTTCTGCAGCAATGGGTAGTAAAAGGTCTCGAGCTTCCAGCCCAGCCCGTTGGCGCCCTCCGCCTTCACCACCGACGAGTCCGCCAGCGACGCCAGGCCGAGCACGGGGATCGAGCTGAACAAGCCGAACTGCCGATACTGCTGCACGAAGGAGATGGCGTTCGACCCGCCGTAGAACACGTAGACGCCCTTGGCCCCGGCGTTCTTGATCTTGGTCAGGTACGGCTCGAAGTCGGCGGTGTTCGGAAACGGCGTGAAGAGCTGGCCGCCAATGGTGCCGCCTTGGGCCTTCAACTCCTGGGCGAAGGCGGCGGCGATCTCGTGACCGCCGACGAAGTCCCAGGCCAAGATCCACACGTTGTCCTTGGCCACGTTCTTGGCGAACCACGTGCCCGCCGCCGTGCCGTACTGGGCGAAGGTGCACGATGTCCGGTAGATGTAGGGGCTGACCTCGGTGGTCGACAGGGTGGTGTTGTTGGCGTTTGAGATGACCAGAGGCACCTCAGCCTGGGTGAAGAAGTTTCGGACCGCCGCGGCCGACGCAGACGAGAGGATGCCGTCGACGAAGTCAACGTTGTCCTGAGTGACCAGGCGCTGCGCGCCCTGCAGGGCGATGTTGGCCTCCGCCTGGGTGTTGACGGTCAACGTCCGGGTCGGGCGGCCGCCCAACTTGCCACCGTTCATGGCCAGGTAGATCTCAAAGCCGTCGATCATCTGGGCGCCGACGGCGGCGAAGACGCCGGTGGTGGCGGTCAGGTGGCCGACCACCAGCTCCTTGCCCGACCCAGACGACTTGGACGAGGTGCTCGAGGCCGCCTTGGAGGAGCCACTGCTCCCGCAGGCGGCCAGCACGCCGGGAAGGGCGGCGGCAGCGCCCACGGCCAGGCCGGACTGCAGGAATCGCCGCCGCGACAACTTGTGTGCCCGGGCGTCATCTTCGGTGTGCACGATGATCGTTCCTTTCAGGTCGCTGCAGGTCGTTGGTGGTGGTGGATTGGATGCGGTCGTCGGGTCGTTGCGGTCTCGGGCGGGTCTGTCGTGGGGCGAACGCGCTCAGGCGGCACCGAGCAGCTGGTTGACCAACACCGGGTCGGCCCGCAGCTCGTCGGGGGTGGAGCGGTGCATCATCCGGCCCCGGACCATCACCGCCACCCGGTCGGCGATGTCGAGGGCCACGCCCAGGTTCTGCTCCACCAGAACCACAGCCAGGCCTGTCTGGCGCAGCTCGAGGATGATGTCGCTCAGATGGTCCACCACCGCCGGGGCCAGCCCCTCGGAGGGCTCGTCCATGAGCAGCAGCTGGGGGGAGGTCAGCAAAGCCCGGGCGAGGGCCAGCATCTGCTGCTCCCCCCCGGACAGGGCGCCGGCCCGGATGGCCCGACGGGCGGCCAGGCTGGGGAACAGCTCCCAGATGCGGTCGGTGGTCCAGGCGCCACTGCTGACGCGGACCCGCAGGTTGTCCTCCACGCTCAGCGGGGCGAACACCCGCCGGCCCTGGGGCACCAGGGCCACCCCGGCTCGAGCCACCTTGTGCGACGGCAGGCCCACCAGCTCGCGCCCTTCCCAGGTGACCGAGCCGGCGGTGGGCCGGATGAGGCCCTGGATGGTGTGCAACAGGGTCGTCTTGCCGGCGCCGTTGCGGCCCAGCACCGCCACGATCGACCCCGGCTCGACCGTCAGGTCGATGTCGAAGAGCACCAGGCCGTGCCCGTAGCCGGACCGGAGGCCCTGAACGGTCAGCACGGCGCGTCACCTCCGCCGGAACCGTCGGACCTACGCCCGGCGCTGGCGGCCGGTCCCCCGGTGCGGGCCGGCGGAGACCCGACGCCGGATGCCATATCGCTGGCCAGGCGGCTCCGACGGCCCAGGTAGGCCTCCCGGACCCGGCCGTCGCGGCCGACCTCTTCGGGGGTGCCCTGGGCGATGACCCGGCCGGCGTCGAGAACGGTCACGGTGGTGGCCAGGGCCTTGACGACGTCGAGGTCGTGCTCGACCAGCAAGACGGTGATGGCGGCGGGTAGCTGCCGGACGATCTCGACGAAGGTGGCCCGCTCGGGATCGGTCAGCCCGGCGGCCGGCTCGTCGAACAGCAGCAGGCGCGGTTCGGTGGCCAGGGCCAGGCTCAGCTCGAGCCGGCGTCGCTCCCCGTGGGCCAGCTGGCCGGCGGGAACCGAGGCCCGGCCGCGCAGCTCCACCTGCCCGAGCTGCTCGTAGGCCCGGGCCCGCAGGGCCCGCTGCGCCGCGGGCCGGAAGCGACGATGCCGGGTCGCCCGGGCCAGGGCCAGGGTCAGGTTGTCGAGAGTGCTCAGGTTGTCGAACAGGGCGCTGCGCTGGAAGGTCTGGCTGATGCCGAGCCGGGCCCGGCGGTGCTCAGCCAGCGAGGACACGTCTCGGCCCTCGAAGAGGATCCGCCCCCGGCTGGGCCGGATTCGCCCGGAGACCATGGAGAACAAGGTGGACTTCCCCGCCCCGTTGGGGCCGATGATGGCGTGACGTTCGCTGGCCCGGACCGTCAGCGACACGTCGTGCAGCACCCGCAGCCCGCCCCAGTCCCGGCCGAGCTCCACCGTCTCGAGGGCGACGGTCACTGTCGGAGCCTCGCCACCAGCCGGCCGACCTGCTGCCGGGACCCTGACACCCCGGTCGGGAGGAAGTAGACGAAGAAGACGAAGATGGCCCCGACCAGCGCCTCCCACTGCTGGAAGTGGGCCGACAGCTCGTCGCGGACGATGATGACGAACACCGCCCCCACGATCGGCCCCCAGATGGTGCCGACGCCGCCGATGAGAACCATCACCAGCACTAGGGCGGACAGGGAGAACCCCACATCCCCGGGGCTGACCGTCTCGGAGAAGCCGGCGTGCAGCGCCCCGCCGAGGCCGGCGATGGCACCGGCCAAGGTGAAGGCCGCCAGCTTGTAGCCGGTGACCGGGTAGCCAAGGGCGCGCATGCGGTTCTCGTTGTCGCGCACGCCCTGCAGCGCCACCCCGGCCGGCGAGTGCATGAACGTCGTGAGGCCGGCGTAGACGGCCAGCACCAGCAGCAGGCTGAGCAGATAGAGGCTACTGAGGTGGGTCAGGCTGCTCACCGTGTAGTTCCCCCACAAGGTGGCGGCCGGCATACCGACCAGCCCCTGGTCCCCGCCGGTCACCGACTCCCAGGAGGTGGCCACCGTGGCGCCGATCTCGCCGATGGCCAAGGTGAGCATGATCAGGTAGGTCGCCTTGGCCCGCACCACGAACCAGCCGGTGACAGCGGCGACCCCGGCGGACAGCGCGGCGCCGAGGGCCATGCCGATGAACAGGTTGGCCGTCAGGTGCAGGGCGATGAGACCGGCGGCGTAGGCGCCGACACCGAAGTAGAGCGCCTGGCCCAGCGAGGGCATGCCGGCCACCCCGAGCAGCAGGTCGAGGCTCATGGCCAACAGGGCGTAGCTGAGTGCCTCGGTGAACAGCTGCAGCCTGAAGCTGCCGAGCAGCAGCGGCACCAGGGCCACCAGCAGCACCACCACCCATCGGGCCAGCACGATCCCGAGAGGCCGGCGCGACACTGGCCCGACGGCGGGGGTCTCGAGCGATACCGGGGCCAGGTTGCGGGCGGCGGTGGTCATCGCTGCAGCTGCTCCACGCCGAACAGGCCCTGGGGCCGCACGATGAGGACCACGGCCATGGTGGCGAACACGAGGAAGCCGGCCACGGCGGGCACCAGGTCGGATCCGAGCGACTGCACCTCCCCGATGACCAGGGCGCCGATGAACGCCCCGCGCAGCGAGCCGAGCCCGCCGATGACGGTGACGACCAACGCCAGCAGCAGCACCTGGTCACCGATGGTGGGGTTCACCCCGATGACCGGGGCACCCACCACCCCGGCGAAGGTGGCCAGGGCGGTCCCAGCCATGAACACCAGCGAGCTGACCTTGCGCACGTCGACGCCGATGGCCGAGGCGATCTCCCGGTCGGCCACCACGGCCTGCACCACCCGACCCGCCGGGGTGCGGGTCATGACCAGACCCATGGCGCCGGCCACCACCAAGCCCACACCGATCACGGCCAGGCGGTAGTCGGGGAAGGGATGGCCTAGGATCCCCACCGAGCCGCTCAGGAAGGCGGGGGGGTTGACGGTGTGGTAGCCGAAGCCCCAGACGGAGGTGGCCACCCCGGCCAGGACGAAGGCCCCGCCGATGGTGAGCAGTGCCTGGTCGAGGTGTCCCCGCTTGCGCAGCGGGACGATGCTGAGGTTGAGGCCTCCGCCGAGTGCACCGCCCACCACCAGCGCGGCCACGATGGCGACCCCGAACCCGCCGTGAGCGGCCAGCTGATAGGCGACGTAGGAGCCGAACAAATAGGCGACGCCGTGCGCCAGGTTCAGCACGTCGAGCAGACCGAAGATCAGGGTCAGCCCGGCGGCGGTCAGGTAGATGAGCAGGCCCTCCGACACCCCGTTCACCAAGGTGATGGCGTGGTGGTCGAACCAGGTCACCATCGCGGCAGCGGTTTCGTCGTCTGCTGCTTCACCCTCTCCCCCGATGAGACGGTCATCCTTGGCGATGATCGATCATGCTGTACTTTCGATCACTCTGCAATAGAGCGCTTCTCAGTAAGTGATCACGGTACTCTAACGATGCCGGGCACAGCGATCAAGGTTCGACGCTGGCCAGAAGGGCCGAAAGTCCCGGCAACTGGCGGAGAAAGGCGACGATGGCGATGGGGACGTTCCTCGATGCGGGCGGGCACGGGCCGCGGCGGCTTCGCCAGCTGCTCGAGCAGGGCCGGCCTCTGGTCCTCCCCGGCGCCTACGACGCCTTGAGTGCCCGGCTGGTCGAAGCCGCCGGGTTCGAGGGCGTGTACATGACCGGGTTCGGCGTGGCCGCCTCCACCTTGGGACGCCCCGACGTCGGCCTGTTGGGCCTGGCCGAGATGGCGGAGGAGGCCGGCCGGGTGGTGGCGGCGGTGACCGTTCCGGTCGTCGCCGACGCCGACACCGGCTACGGCAACGCCATCAACGTCATCCGCACCGTCCACGAGTACGAGCGTGCCGGTGTCGCCGGCCTCCACATCGAGGATCAGGTGCTGCCAAAGCGCTGCGGACACCTCGACGGCAAGCAGGTGGTGCCCCTCGAGGAGATGACGGCCAAGATCCGCGCCGCCGTCGACGCCCGGCGCGACCCGGACCTGGTGCTGATCGCCCGCACCGACGCCAGGGCCGTCGAAGGGCTGGACCGCGCTGTCGAACGTGCCGCTGCCTACGCCGAGGCGGGGGCCGACGTCCTGTTCGTCGAGGCGATCCGCGACGAGAAGGAGGCTGCCGCCGTCGCCCGGGAGCTGACCGGCCGCCGGCTGCTCTACAACTGGGCCGAGGGAGGACGCAGCCCGCTGCTGTCCTACGAGCGCCTCGCCGAGCTCGGCTATGCCATAGTGCTGGCGCCGGTCACTGCCCTGCTGAGCGCCACCGGCGCCATCCGCCGGGTGTTGGAGCAGCTGCGCCGGGCCGACTCGCCCGCCGTCTACCTCAGGTCGCTGCCTACCCAGGCGTCGTTCCTTGAGGCGGTTGGCTATCACGAGATCGAGGAGCTCGAGGCCCGCTACCGCTAGTCGGCCCGGCCCGGCGAGCCGAACACCGACATGAGGAAGGCACCGACCCGGTCGGCGATCAGCCGCTCATGACCCAGGTAGTGGTGCTCGGCCCCGGCCACTACGAGCTTTTCCTTGCGCTCGACCTGCTGGGCGGCGAAGGCTGCGCTCCACACCCGGTGGCGGCTCTCGGCGTCGCCCCACACCCATAGCGTCGGGGCCGAGCTGGCAGCCATGCCCTGCTCCCACGACCCGGGCGGATCGGCGGCCCGTTGCAGCAGGGACGCTGCCGAGATGCCGTAATACCAGCGGGGCACGCTGACCAGCTGGCCCCCGCCACCGGCGGCGACCAGCGCACGCGCCGCCTGCAGCGCCTGGTCGAGCCCGGGACCGTCGAACCAGGCGGAAAGCGCCGTGCGGTTGGTAAGCAGCGGCGACAGCAGCACCCGGGCGGCCACGTCGGGGGCGGCAGCGCTGTAGCGGCCAACGTAGAAGCCACCCGAGGAGTGCCCGGCCACCGCCACCTGATCCACCCCGCGCCCACGCAGCAAGGCCACGGCGCCGGCCACGTCCCCGGGCCCGGCGGAGATGTCCTCCCACATGCCGCCGGCCACCGGGACGTCCTCGACGGCGAAGTCCGGAGCAGGCACGTCTACCCTGGTGTAGCCCAGGTCGTGGCAGCTCATGTTGACCCCGAGATGGACTATCGGCAGGTGCCGGCATCGCTCGGGAAGCCAGCGGCTCGGCCCGCTGTAGAAGTTACCGCCCTTGCCGTGCAGGTAGACGACGGCACCGACCGGATCCTGGTCGGGCCACCACAGGGCTCCGTCCAGCACCTGACCGCTGGAGGGCGAGCGGAACGAGACCAGCTCTACGTACGCCGGCCCCGGCAACGAGGCGTGCGCCGACCCCATCGCTGGCGAGGCGGACACCGTGGACATCCCTTGAGCCGTCATCACTTGAGCAGCGGGCCGTAGAGGTCGGGCCGTCGCGTCGCTAGCGGATCGAGGTGATGGCCCATCATCTTGCTGTTGGCGTCGCGCAAGTCAAGCTCCACCACCAGCTGCTCCTCAAAGCCCCCACGGGTCCAGTGGCCGGTCGGGTAGCGCATCACGGCGATGGGCTGGCCAGGCTCGAACAGGTCGGGGCGGATCACCTGGCTGCCCAGACCGGCCGGGTTGTCTAGTCGGGCCACCGACACCACGTGCACCCGATTCTCCTCGCCACGCTCGCAGGCGGCCATGGTGGCCGCCTCGAGCCGGTCCCAGCTGCAGGGGTGGCAGATCACCTCGGCGCCGCGGACGGCCAGCACCCGGGCAGCCTCCGGCACCCAGATCTCGTCGCCGACCAGCAGACCGATCCTCCCCACGGGGGTGTCCGCCACCGGGAGATCGTCCCCCGGCGAGGCCCAGGTCCGCTCCTGGCGGTTGAGGTGGGTCTTGCGGTAGCGCAGTACGACGTCCCCATCGTCGGAGAGTAGGTAGGCGGTCGAAAACCGCTGGTCCTCAGCCTGCTCCACCAGGTGGCACACCACCCACAGCGACGCCTCGGCGGCGGCGGCTCGGATGCGCTCCAGCACCTCGGCGGAAGTCGCCGCGGCGGCGGGCGGGTCGGCGGCCACCTCGCCGGGTCGGAAGCAAAAGAGCTCGGGCAGCACGCCGAGGCGGGCGCCGCGACGCGTCGCGTAGCGGATCTGCTCCACGGCCCGGTGGATGGTCCACTTCGTGTTGTGGAACCATGACACTTGCAGGACAGCCACCGGCAGGGACCGCTTGGGTCCCTGCGCCGGGCCGTACATCGATGCCACCGGCACCTCGTGGAGGCCGGCCCCAAGGTCCGCGTAAAGCTCCGGACGTCGCCACCGCCAGAGGTCGCCCAGGCCCGGCGCCTCCTTGTCGTCGGCGACCACCGGGTCGATGTCGGCCACCACGAGCTGCGGCTCGGACTCCGAGGCTCTAGCCACGACGGTTCCATCGGGCGCCACCACCTCGCTGCCCCCCATCCAGGGCCACTGGTCGGCCGGGCCGCCGACGGTGTTGGCCGCCACGTGCCAGACCCGGTTCTCGATGGCCCGCAGCGGGATGTGCACCCGCATCTCGTCGGGGCCCCGCGAGTTCAGCGAGTTGCACAGGATCTGGGCGCCGAGCAGCGCCAGCGCCCGGGGCGTCTCGGGCACGATGCCGTCGGCGCACAGGTGCAGGCCGATCCGGCCCAGCTCCGTGTCCACCACCTGGTACGGATCGTCGCCCGGGATGAACAGCGTGTACTCGTAGTCCCACAGCACGTGCTTGCGGTGCAGGTGCAGCACCTCGCCGTCGGCACCGATCAGCACCGAGCAGATGTGGACGTCGGGCCGCCGGGCTCCTCGCAGGTCGACGCCGACTGCGGCGTGGAGCTCCAGCTCCCGGCACGCCACTCGGAGGCCGGTCACGAACGGCCCGTCGAGCGCCTCGGACCGCTCGAAGCACTCGTCACGGGTCTGGTAGTCGCGCACCCGGTTGGCGTTCTCGGGGAGGACCACCAGCTGGGCCCCCGCATCCTTGGCTTGCCGCAGGTAGGTCCGGCACAGCTCCAGGTTCTCCACCGGGTTCGTTCCCGAGAAGAATTGGGCTGCGGCGACGCGCACCTTCACTGGCCAACCTCCCCCACAGCGAGATTGCCGTTCTCGTTCTGCGGTTAAGGACGCTACTCTTCGCCCTGTGCCCGTGACAACACCTCGCGGATCGGACCGCTGATGCTACGGGTTGGGGTGGTGGTACCACCGAGCAACCCGACGGCCGAGCCCGAGGTAGCGGCCTGCCTCGCTGGGGCCGCCGTCTCCTACGGCGCCCGGCTGCCGGTGCTCCACGGACTTGACCTACGCGACCGCCTAGCCGGCTACAACACCCACCTTGCCGCCACCATCGCCACCGTGGCCGGACTGGAGCCGGCCGCCGTGCTGGTGGGCTGCACCGGCTCGAGCTACGCCCTGGGGCCGGCGGCCGACGGTGCGCTCTACGGCGGACTGTCGGACCGCTTCGGCTTCCCGGTGACAGGGGCGGCCGGCGCCATCCGGTCGGTGCTGCAGGCCCTGGACGCGGCCCGCATCGCCGTGGTGTCGCCCTACCCGGCGTGGCTCACCGAGCAGAGTGCCCAGTACTGGACGGCATGCGGTCTGACGGTGGCGGCCGTCTACAGCGTCACCGGTCACGCCGGCATATACCAGACCACGCCGGCGGCGATGGCCGCCGCCGTGGCCGCCGCCCTGGCCGACACCCGCCGCCACCGGGTCGACGCCGTCGTCGTCACCGGCACCGGGGCGCCCAGCCTGGCCGCCTTGGACGCGGCGGCGCCCGACGCCGATGTTCCGCTGCTGTCGTCGAACCTGTGCGGCGCCCTGACGCTGCTGCAGCGGGCCGGGCCAGCGCATCCCGAGGCGGCCCCGCCGGCGCTCACCCGCCTGGTCCACCACCTGCAGAGGCGGGAACCGGTCCGGTGAGTGCCACCGACGTGGAGGTGCTGGTGGTGGGCGCCGGCCCGGTGGGGCTGGTGGCCGCACTCGGCCTCGCCGCCCAGAAGGTGGTCGTCACCGTGGTGGAGGCCGGACCGCCCGGCACCGGGTCCGAGTGGCGCGGCTCCACCCTGCATCCACCCACCCTGGAGCTGCTCGACACGCTGGGACTAGCCGAACCGGCGATGGCCGGCGGGATCCGGGTCGACCGCGTGCAGTACCGCGACGCCCAGCTCGACGCCGTGGCATCCTTCGACTACGCGTTGCTTGCCCACGACACCCGCTTCCCGTTCCGCCTGCAGTTCGAGCAGTACAAGCTGCTACGAGTCCTGCGCCAACGTGCCGCCGCCCATCCGGGCGTCGATCTGCGCTTCGGCACGCGCCTGGCGGCGATCGAGAGCGGCGACGATCAGGTCACCTGCCTCCTCGAGGGGGAGGGGACGCGGCAGTGCCTGGCGCCGCGCTGGCTGGTGGGCGCCGACGGCAGCCACAGCACGGTCCGCAAGGCGATGGGGATCGACTTCGAGGGGACCAGCGCGGCCGACCCGAGCGTGGTCGTGGCCACCCCGCTCGACCTCTCTGCCATGGTCGCCGGTCTCGCCTCGGTCAGCTACTGGACCGGCCCCCGGGGGCGGTCCTCCTTCATCCGCACCTCCGACGTGTGGCGGGTGGCGCTCACCGGGGACCACGAGCTGATGGCCGTGGCCGGCCAGGATCCCGGCGACGGCTCGGTCGACCGCCGCCAGCGTCAGGCCATCGCGGAGCGCCTCGGCGCCATCACCGGCGAGCAGCCGTGGGAGCTGCGCCAGTACCAGACCTACCGCAACCACCACCGGGTGGCCGGCACCTTCCGCCGGGGCCGCGTTGTGCTGGCCGGAGACGCCGCGCACATCACCTCGACCCTGGGAGGGACGGGGTTGAACTCCGGCGTCCACGACGCCTTCGAGCTGGCGGCCAGGCTCGGCCGTGTGCTGCGCCACGGCGCTGGCGAGGAGGAGCTCGACCGGTACGCCGCCATCCGCCGGCGGGTGGCGGTCGAGGTGGCGATCCCGATGACCCGGCAGGCGGGGCAGGCCGCTGAGCACCGTGACCTGGACGCCCGCCGCTCCCGGCTGGCGGCGCTGTGCCGGCTGGCCGGCGACGGCGATGCGGCCCGTGCCTTCCTACGGCGGGCCAGCATGATCGAAGCCACCCGCCTCCACCCGGTGTCCCCCCTGGGAGCCGCCTCGTGACGGTGTCGGAGACCCCGTCGCTCTCGCCGGTCAGCTTTGGGGTGACTGGCGCCGACGCGGCCTCCCCCCGGAGGGGGTGGTAGCGCCATGGCGAAGCAACCAGGGGCGGAGAGCGGACGTCGGCTGCTGGCCATCTTGTTCTGCTTCTCCGAGCGTTCCCCGGTCCGCTCGGTGTCGGAGCTCGCCGAGCAGACGGGGCTGCCGAGCAGCTCCGTGTACCGCTACGTGTCGCTGCTACGCGACGAGGGGGTCCTCGACGCGGCCGGCGCCGCCTCGTACCGCTTGACCGACCGGGTGCTGGGCCTGGCCCGGGCCTGCCAGGCCGGGCAGGTGCCGCTGATCGAGGTCAGCCGGTCCCACATCGAGCAGCTGGCCCAGGAGGTCGATGAGACGGTCCTCATCGTCAGGCGGGGCGGCAACTTCGTCTACTGCGTCGACCGGGTGGAGTCGAGCCATCCCGTCCGACTGCAGTTCAGCGTCGGCCAGGCCATGCCGCTGCACCTGGGCTCGGCCGCCCGGGTGCTGCTGGCCCACCTCCCGCGGGCCGAGCGGGACCGCTACCTGGCCGGGCTGCCGGCCGAGGAGCGCAGGCGTCAGGCCGCCACCCTGTCCGACCAGGCCCTCGACGCCATCGTGCGCGACGGGTGGACCGAGAGTTTCGAAGAGGTGGACGAGGGGATCTGGGGCACCGCGGCGGTCATCGTCTCCGACGGCAAGCCAGTGGCAGCAGTCGGCACCGCCGGGCCGATGTACCGACTCGTGGAGGAGCGACGGCGCCAGATCGTGGACTTGATCCGCGACCGCGCCGACAAGATCTCGGCCGACCTGACCGGCCGCTACTGACCGCCGGGACCTGGGCGGCCAGCAGCGCCGGGAAGGATTAGAACTCGCTCAGCAGCCGGCCGAACCCCTCGATGCGGTCCTCGATGCCGTTGACGCGCAGGGCGTGCCACAAGGTGGCGGCGTTGATGGCGATGACCGGCTTGCCCAACTCGTCCTCGAGCCTGGCGGCCACACCCACCGCCGGCAGGTTGGTCCCCGCCTGCACCAGCGCGTCGACGTCGCCGCCGTTCACCGATAGGAAGGCCTGGCGCACCTCCTCGGGCGGCACCTCGGCGATGGCGGTGGCCGACGGACA
>JAJZNB010000274.1:0-5530 GCA_021848085.1 Actinomycetes bacterium | reverse complement strand
TCGAAGCCGAGCTGGGAGAAGAAGGTCTGCACCTGCTCGTCCCCCACGGGCTGGTAAGGCGTGATCACCCCGATGCGCCGGGCTCCGAGACGCTGCAGCGCCTCCTTGCAGGCGGACGCCCCGGTGGACACGGCCAGGCCACTCTGGTCGCGCACGAAGCGCTCAAAGCGCTCGTTGCCCTCCGCTCCGCCCCAGAACGTCTCGGCCGACATGCCCATCACCAGGTAATCGGGCTTGGCCGTCACAACGTCCCTGATGGCACGACCGATCTCCGTGCGCAGGTCCTCGAGGAAGGCCTCGAAGACCTCGTCGGAGTCGAGCGACTCGTTGCGGATGTAGATCCGCCCGGCGTGCAGCGACACACCCCGGGGCCGCATCTGGTTGTACTCGTCCTCGACGACGGTGTTGGTCGAGGGAACGATCACCCCGAACACGGCCCGATCAGCGAGCACCGTGGTCACTGAGCTACCTCCCGTTGCTTGGAATCCGCTTCCCGTTGCTTGGCATCCGCTTCGACCGGGCCGGCGCCGCCCCCGGCGTCGATCAGCAGGTCGGCGCCAGCAAGGCCACCGCCCGGGCCACCGGCTACACCGGACCTCGACCAAGCCGCCACCTTCACCGCCGGCACGTCCCGGCGCAGCAGTGCGAGCGCGTCGCCGTCACGTACAGCGTCGGCCATCACCAGGTCGGCTCCCCACTGGGCGAACAGCCGGCACCGGCGGCGGGCTTCGCGGGGATTGCCGGCGGTGGAACGGGCCACCACCAGCACCGATGTTCGGGACCGCAGTGCGGTGGCGAGCCAGGCGGCCACGTTCTCCTCGGGCACCACCCAGGCGCCGGCCCCGTCTCCGCGAGCGACGATGTCGGAGAGGATCACCGCCGCCGCCCCGGCCTGCTCGGCAGCGCGTACTGCAGCGGTCGGGTCGGCCGACCACCGCCTGCCGGCGTCCACCACGGCCAGTTGACGGTGGCCATCGGAGTCGTCGCCCAGGTACACGCAGGGCTGACCTCCCGCCGCGACGGACCGGGCCGTCGCCGCGGCCACCACCGGCCCGGCCGCCAGCGCCCGACACAGCTTCGAGGACGGGGTGGGACGGGCCCGGCCAGCCAGGGCTGCTTCGAGCTGGGCGCTGGTGCGCCGGGCGGAGGCCAGCATCGACGTCCGCCGCAGATGGGCCTGCAGCGCATCGGGATCACCGACCAGCCGGGCGAGATCCGACGCTCGACGCCGCCGGGCCTCGTCGTCGGTCTCGCTGAGCGCAGTGAAGTTGCCGTGGGTTTCGATCTGGACGTAGTCGAGGGCAGCACTGCGGCGGATCTCGGCGTACGAAGCGGCGCAGGCATCGGGGTCGGCTCCGTCCAGCGCGGCCTGAACGGCCCGGGCCGCGGCCCAGGCATCGTGAATGCCGCTGTTCATCCCCATCCCGCCGAGGGGGTTGTTGATGTGGGCGGCGTCGCCGGCCAGGAGCACCCGGCCCCGGCGGAACGTGGCGGCCACGCGCTGGTGCACGTTGTAGATGGTCGTGTGGATCACCGGGTACGGCTCAGGGCGGGGCGATACGCCCTGCAGCCGTTGCTGCACGCGGTCGGGAGCGAGGGCCTCCTCGTCGGTCTCCTCGGCGGGAACGGGGAACAGGGCCCGCCAGTGCCGAGGGGTGCGCAGCAGCACCATCCACTCCGAGGGATCGGCGATGTAGGAGACGTAGGCCAGGTCGGGGAAGGTCTCCCTCCAGTCGTGCTCACTCGAGACGACCAGGAAGCGCTCCGGGTAGGTCATGCCCTCGAAGGCGATGCCCAGCGAGGACCGACTCGGGCTGCGGGTCCCCTCGGCGGCCACCAGCCAGGCGAAGCGCTCGGGCTTGGAGCGACCCTCGAGGTGGACCAACACGTGGTCGTGCCCGGTCTCGACCCGCTCCACCGGAGACGAGAAGCGGATGTCGACGTGCGCCATCGCCGCCAGTCTCCGCATGACGATGCGGGTGAGGTTGACCTGCTCGGACTGCAGCCGGAACGGGAAGGCGGTCTCGCCGGCAAGGATGGTCAGGTCGAGGTCGGCCAGCACGCCGTCGCGGCGGTCCCGCTGCTGGAACACCGGCGCCTGCAGCCCAGTGCCCAGCAGCTCGTCGGCCACGCCGAGCTGGTCGAGGATCTCGAGCGTCGGCGGGTGGAAGGTGGAGGCCCGCGACTCGGTCGGCAGCTCGGGACCCTTCTCGAACACCACGAGCGGCACCCCACCTTCGGCCAGCGCCAGGGCGGCCACCATCCCCACCGGGCCCACCCCGGCGACTGCTACCGCCGGCCGCTCAGCCATTCCCCCACCCCACGACGCACCACACCCCCAACCAGCCACTCATTGGTCAAGAACCACGTTCTCATTGTGTGCGATGACGTTAGCAATCGCCGACGGGCATCTCAAGGCCCGCCTGCCGGCCAGCGGCGATGGCGAGGCATCCGTGGGCACGCCTCGGCCGGCGTCCACAGCGCCCGAACCACCAGCGCGCCGCTCCGCAAGGCAGTGCGCCGCCAGCGTTGGCCGCGTGCCGGCGGCCCCGCCGGCAACCCGGGGTCCCGGGAGGGTTACGAACTCTCTACGACGCGGCCGGCACCGGCGCCGAGAAGAAGCCGCGCAGGGCGCCGGCCAGCTGGGCCCGCAGCGGAGCGCCCGACAGCACGACGTCGACCATGGTGAGCGACGTGTGGGTGTGGCCCCGGGCGCCGACGCGGCGGACGTCGGTGCCCGCCGCGGCGAGCGCCTCGGCGTAGGCGATGCCTTCGTCGCGCAGCGGGTCGAACTGGGCGGTGACCACCACCGCCGGGGCCAAGCCCGACAGGTCGCCGGCCAGCAGCGGAGAGCAGCGGTGGTCGGCCCGGCGGGCCGGGTCAGGGACGTAGTGGTCCCAGAACCAGCGCATCAGCGATGCCGTCAGGACGTAGCCGTCGCCGTTGTCGAGGTAGGAGGGCCGTTCGGTGCTGCCGTCGGTGACCGGGGCGAGCAGCAGCTGGCCGGCCAGCCTCGGGCCGCCGGCGTCGCGGCAGGCCAGCGCGGTCGCCGCGGCCAGGTTGGCGCCGGCGGACCAGCCAGCCACGGCCAGCTGCCCGGGGACGCCGCCGAGCTCGGCCGCGTGGTCGGCCACCCAGCCCAAGGCGGCCACGGCGTCGTCGTGGGCGGCCGGGAAGCGGTGCTCGGGGGCGTGGCGGTAGTCGACCGAGACGATGAGGGCGCCCGAGCGGACGCACAGGTCCCGGCACAGCGGGTCGTCGGAGGTGGCGCTGCCCAGCACCCAGCCGCCGCCGTGCCAGTAGACGACCACCGGGTGCGGGCCGGCGCCTGCCGGCCGGTACAGCCGGTAGGCGAGCGGCCCGGCCGGCCCGGGCAGCTGGCCGTCGGCCACCTCGCCCACCTCGGGCCCCGGAGGCCGCTGGGCATTGGCCACGTCCATGAGAGCCCGGGCGTCGGCCGCCGGCAGCGACTCGAGCGGCGGCAGCCCCAGGCTGTCGAGCATCTGCAGCACCAGGGCCACGTCTGGCTGCAGCTCGCGGATCAGCCCGTCGTGGCACTGCTCACCCGAGGGGCCGCTCAGCCGGAAGCCCAGATAGCCCTTGGCCACCACCTCGTCGCAGGCGGCCCGGTAGGCGTCGACACCGCCGATGTAGGGCAGCAGCATCCGGGGCTTGCCGGGCACGTTGGCCCCCATGTACCAGGAGTTGGCCGTGGGGTGCAGGGTGATCGCCGCGCAGTCGGCCACGTGGCGGTCCCAGCCGGCCTGGGCCGCCGGCGTCGGCTCGATGGTGTCGTAGCCGTTGGCCACCAGGTGGTCGAGGCAGGCGGTGATCCAGTCGACGTGCTGCTCGATCGACACGGCCATGTTGGACAGCACCGACGGGCTGCCCGGTCCGGTCACCATGAACAGGTTGGGGAACCCGGCCGTCATCAGCCCCAGGTAGGTGGTGGGGCCGTCGGCCCACTGCTGGGCCAGGGTGGTGCCGCCACGGCCCTTGATGTCGACGCCGAGCAGGGCGCCGGTCATGGCGTCGAAGCCGGTGGCGTAGACGATGGCGTCGACGGTGAAGGACTCCTCGGTGGTGTCGATGCCGTGCTCGGTGACGGTGGTGATCGGGGTGGCCCGCAGGTCGACGAGCCGGACGTGGGGCAGGTTGAAGGTGGCGTAGTAGCCGGTGTCGAGACAGGGTCGCTTGGTGCCGAAGAAGTGGTCCTTGGGGCACAGGGCCTCGGCCGTGGCGGGGTCGTCGACGATGGCGCGGATGCGGTCGCGGATCATGTCGGCGACGATGTCGTTGGCTGCCGGGTTCACTCCCTGGTCGGCGAAGACCCCCAGGATGGCGAACAGCTCGCCACGCTCCCAGGCCGCCTCGAAGCGGGCCCGCCGCTCGGCGTCGCTCAGAGCACCGGTCATGGGGATCTCCGCCGGTCCCGGCATCGGCACCCCGCCGCGCGACCAGCGGGCGTCGTGGCGGTAGCCGTCGCGGTCGGCGGCCAGGCGGGCCAGGCGCTCGGGGTCGGCCGGCCCGTTGCGGGCCGGGACCGAGAAGTTCGCCGTGCGCTGGAAGACGACCAGGCTGGCCGCCTGGGCGGCGAGGTGGGGGATGCTCTGGATGCCCGAGGAGCCGGTGCCGACCACCGCCACCCGCTTGCCGGTGAGGTCGACGCCGTCGTGGGGCCAGCGGCTGGTGAAGTACACCTCGCCGGCGAAGCGCTCGGCGCCGGCGATGTCGAGCTCCTTGGGGACCGACAGGCAGCCGGTGGCCATCACGTACCAGCGGGCGGTGATGGTGCCGCCGCCGTCGGTCTCGATGCGCCAGCGGCGGGCGGTGTCGTCCCAGACGGCTCTGGTCACCGTGGTGCCGAAGGTGATGTGGCGGCGCAGGTCGTGGCGGTCGGCCACGTGCTGCAGGTAGCGCAGGATCTCGGGCTGGGTGGCGTACTTCTCCGACCAGCGCCACTCCCGTTCCAGGGCGGCGTCGAAGCTGTAGGTGTAGTCGGTGGTCGGGATGTCGCAGCGGGCGCCGGGGTAGCGGTTCCAGTACCAGGTGCCGCCCACGTCGGCCGCCGCGTCCACCACCCGCACCGACCGGCCTCGGGCCCGTAGCTGGTGAAGCAGGTACAGGCCGGCGAAGCCTGCCCCGACGACCACGACATCGACGTCGGCGTCGGCATCGGCATCGTGGACCACGACGTCGCCATCGGCATCGTAGACCACGACGTCGGCATCGTCTGGCGCCATCGTGCACCCCCCCGGGTCATCGAACCGGAGCACCGTCGCAGCGTGCTCGTTGGTCAAGTCAACCAGACACGCCGGGGTCAGGTCCGTCGGGGCGGCGTTCCGGGCCAGCCCGTCGGGGAGGAGGCGCCGGGGTCAGGCCCGCCGGGTGCCGTTCCGGGCCAGCCCGCCGGGTGCCGTTCCGGGCCAGCCCGCCGGGTGCCGTTCCGGGCCAGCCCGCCGGGGTGCCGTTCCGGGCCAGCCCGTCGGGGAGGCGGTGACGGGGTCAGGCCCGCCGGCTGCCGAGCGCC
>JAJZNB010000216.1 GCA_021848085.1 Actinomycetes bacterium | reverse complement strand
TTGCCCGGCGAGCACCAGCACCAGCACCAGCACCAGCACCAGCACCAGCACCAGCGGCGGCACCGGAGCCTGCACCGGCACCACCCGAGCCCGGCCTCCCACTACCCGGCCGGAGCCGCCGACGTCCGTCAGGCGGGGATGCCCCTTGGGCCGGCCTGCTGGCCCCCGACCCCGACGCACCATGGCAGGAGGGTCTGGACCGGCTGGCCGACCCGGCGGGTGCCCGCCGGTTCGTCACCTCGCGGCTCTTGTACCGCCGTCTGGCCCGGTTCGCCTGGTGGCTGCTCGTCCCCTACGCCGTCGTCCTGCTCCTGCGGGAACCGGGCGCCGGCGCGGTGCTCAGCCACCTTCTCCACGGCCGGCTCGTCTCGCACCACGCCCTGCTCCGAGCCCAGAAGGCCGGCTGGGAGACCAGGCTGGCCGCGGCCACCGGCATAGCGGTGGTCGGCTTGCTGGCCTTCGCCGGCGTGCTCGGGATCATCGGCCGCAAGGCGTGGGCGGCGCTCGGTGGTGGCGATCTGGGCCCTCCGTGGCGTTCCACCGCCACCTGTGCGGCCGCATCGGCCAACGACGAGGCCAGGGACACCGCCCGGACCCTCGTGGCGACAGGGTGGGCCGGCATGGTCACCGGAGCCACCCCCCAAGCCGAGCTGTCGCACCTGGGGACCGGGTTCTTCGCCAGCACCGGCGCCACCGGGGTGGTGGTCGACGAGCATCCCGGGCGCCTCGGCCTGCCACCGGTGTTCCTCCCCCATCGCCAGCTGTCGTGGGTAGAGCTCGAGACCGGAGCCCAGCTGCACGCCCGGCTGCTGCTGGCCCGTGGCGACGAGCCGGGCGCCAGCCTGCTCGAGCGCCTGGCTGCCCGGTGCCCACCGACGGCGAGCACCCTGCCGTCGGTCGTGGCGTCGTACCCTCAGGGCGGATCGTGGCCGCTCGCCCCTGACCTGCAGGTGCTGCGGCGACGGTCCCGCCGGGTACGGCGCTGGGCGGCGACGGCACTGGCACTGGCCGGCGCGGTCGACATCGTGTCGGCCACCATCCCGCCGCTGCGAGACCGGCTGCGCCTCGTCCTCCACGTGCTGCCCGTCGGCGTGCCCCAGGCGGCCGGACCGCTGGTCGTCCTGGCCGGCATCGGTCTCGTCGCCCTGGCTCGCGGCGTGCGTCGGGGCCAGCACCGAGCCTGGCTGGTCTCGGTCGGCCTGCTCGGCGCCACCGCCGTCCTCCACGCGCTGCGCGGCGGCGATCTGACCGCCCTGGTCGTCGGTATCGCCGTCCTGGTCTTGCTGGTCACCCAGCGCCACGAGTTCCAGGCAGCATCCGACGGAGCGTCGATGCGCTCGGCGCTCTACGCCATCGTGGGCGGTGGGCTGCTCACCACGGTGGTAGCTACCACGGTGGTCGAACTGTCGGTCCACGTCGATCGAGACAGCAGCCGGACCGTCCCCTTCGGCCGGGCGGTGGAGGCAGTCGTAGAACGCCTCTGGGGCATCACCACCGTGCCGTTGCCCGCCCGCCTCGACGGCTTCCTCACCCCCAGCCTGCTGGCGGTCGGCATGGCGCTGGTGGTGGCAGCGGTGCTGCTGGCCACCCGACCCGTGGTCCTGCGAGCCCGAGGCAGCGGCAAGGTGGCCGAGCTGCGTGCACGGGACATCGTCCGCCGGCACGGGCAGGGCACCCTCGACTACTTCGCGCTGCGCAGCGACAAGGAGTGGTTCTTCCACCGAGACAGCCTGGTGGCCTACGGCCTCTACGGCGGGATCTGCCTGGTGTCACCCGATCCGATCGGGCCGGCAGCCGAACGGCACCAGGTGTGGGCGGCCTTCCGGCGCTTCGCCGAGACCCATGGCTGGGTGGTCGCCGTGATGGGGGCCTCCGAGCAGTGGCTGGCCACCTACCGGGCCAGCGGCATGCACGACATCTACATCGGCGACGAGGCGGTGGTGGACGTCACCCGCTTCTCGCTGGCCGGCGGCCGGATGAAAGGGCTGCGCCAGGCCTACAACCGCATCGCCCGCTACGGCTACACCGCCCGGTTCTGCGACCCCGCCCACCTCGACCCGGCCGAAGCAGCCCGGCTGACCGGCCTGCTCGACCAGAGCCGCCACGGTCAACGCGAGCGCGGGTTCTCCATGATGCTCGGCCGGATCTTCGACCGCCGCGACGACGGGCTACTGCTGTGCGTGGTCGACGACCCCGACGGCGAACCGGCGGCCATGTGCCAGTTCGTGCCGGCCCAGGGCATCGGCGGATACTCGCTGGATCTGATGCGCCGGTCGAGAGGTGCGCACCCGAACGGGCTCGTCGACTTCGCGCTGATCTCGACCATCGAGCACGTCCGCCAGCACGGCGGGCGGGGCCTCAGCCTCAATTTCGCCGCCTTGCGCTCGGTGCTCGACGGGGGGCGCGGTGACAGCGTCCCTATCCGGGTCGAGCGCTGGGCGCTCGAGCGGATGTCCTCGATCTTGCAGATCGAGACGTTGTGGCGGTTCAACGCCAAGTACGAGCCGGACTGGCTGCCGCGCTACGTCGTCTACGACGCCGCCGAGCACCTGGTGCCAGCAGCGGTCGCCATCGTCCGAGCGGAGTCCCTCTGGGACGTCCCGGTGCTCGGGCGCCTCGTCGCCGCGGCCGAGCGCCGCAGCCGGAGCGAACCGGCCGACCTGCCCCCGCCGGGACCTCCGGTCGCCGACGAACCCCACTCGGTGGCCGCCAACCGCGGGCCTGACCCTCACTGACTCGTACCGGCGGGCACCGGCGGTAGGCGGTCCACAGCGCGCCGCCCCGCCTTTGAGCAGCGTGGGTTCTACTCCAGCACTCTTGCCAGCTCAGCCCGCAGCTCCCGCCCTACAGACCCGCGCAAAGCGCAGGACGCGGGCCTGAAGGGGTGCCAGCCCGAGACGCCGTCGACGCGCCGGGCGGACGGCGACCTCGGCTCAAGGGCGCAGCAGCAACGTGGCGTGCTGGGCGAACGAGGTGAGCGTCTCGGGCCAGATGCCGAACACCACGGTCACCGCCACGCACAGCCCCACCCCGAAGGCCACCCCGGCGGGGATCGTCTCGTCGACCGCCCCCGGCGCCGGGCTCACCACGGTGGCCGGCACACCCACAGATCCGGCTTCGCCCCGCGCCACCAGCACCGGCGCCTCTGCCGGCATCGACGGGCCAGAGCTGCCGGTGGCACCCGCCGGATCGATGCCCAGGCCGTCGAGGGCGTGCTCGGAGCCGGCCCCTGACGGGGCGTACATGAGCACCGCGACACGCAGGTAGAAGAAGGCCGCGACAGCCGCGCTCACCATGGCCACCACCGCCAGGTCGGTGGATCCGGCGTGCACCGCGGCGGAGATGACCTCCAGCTTGGCGACGAACCCGGTCGTGAACGGCACCCCGGCCTGGGCCAGCAGCAAGATGGTGAGCGCCCCGGCCAGCCAGGGCTGGCGGGCGCCGAGCCCCCGGTAGGCCTCCAGGGAGTGCCGGCGGTCACCTCGCCCGCCGACGACGGACACCACTCCGAAGGTGCCGATCACCATGAAGCTGTAGACGAACAGGTAGTACAGCGATGCGGCCACGCCCCGGTTCGACGCGGCCTGCAGGCCGAGCAGGACGAAGCCGGCGTGGTTGATCGACGAGTAGGCCAGCATCCGCTTGACGTCACGCTGCCACAGCGCCACCACCGCCCCGAAGACCAAGGTGATGCAGGCGAGGACCCACACAGGGGGACGCCAGTCGTTCTGCAGCAGGTGGAACGACGACACGAAGACCCGGAGCAGCGCCGCGAACCCGCCGACCTTGGCGACCGCCGCCATGAACCCCGTAGCCGGGGTGGGCGATCCCTGGTAGACGTCGGGGGCCCACAGGTGGAAGGGCACCGCGGCGACCTTGAACCCGAACCCGACGAGCAGCAGCGCCAGCCCGGCCAGCAGCAGGCCGTCGTGGAGGAGCACGTTGCGGGCCAGGTAGTCGGCGATCTGAGGCAGGTCGGTGGTGCCGGTAGCCCCGTAGACCAGGGCGATGCCGTAGACGAAGATGGCCGACGAGAAGCCGCCGAGCACGAAGTACTTGAGCGCCGCCTCGCCGGACTCGGCCCGGCGGGCGTTCAAGGCGGCCAGCACGTACAGCGGGATGGAGAGCAGCTCCAGGCCGAGGAAGACCACGATGAGGTCGTTCGCCACCCCCATGGTCATGGCGCCGGCGGCGCTGAGCAGCAAGAGGACCTGGAATTCGGGTCCGTCGACGCCTTCGCGGCGCAGCCAGCTGTCCGCGATCACCGCGGAGACGAGCACGATGCAGCTCACGAGGACGCTGACGAAGGCGCTGAACCCGTCTTGGACGATGGCGCCGTCGATGTGGGTGTGGGCGCCGTGGGCGAGCACTGCCCCCCACTGGAACAGCGACAAGATCAAGGTGGCCGAGGCGGTCAGCACCGTCAGGCTGGTCACCCAGCCGCTGTCCATGGGTCGGCGCAGCAGAGACGATCAGCCCAGGATCACCACCGCCCCACCCAGCATGACCATGATGGGCAGGACCGACAGGTAGTCGATGTGCGGGATGGCCAGCTTCGCGGCCGCCGCGGCCAGCTCGGTGATGCCGGGGGGCGCGCTCACGACAGCCTTCCCGAGGTGTGAGCCCGATGCCGGGGCGCCGTGGCGCCGCGTGCGCCGAGGAGATGCGAGGTGGCGCCGGTGGCAATTGCGCTGTACGTGGTGGCGCTGTACGTGGTGGCGCTGTACGTGGTGGCGCTGTGTGAGATGGCGCCGTCTGCGGTTGCGCCGGGACTGGTGGCGCTGTGCGTGGTGGCGCCGTCTGCGGTTGCGCCGGGACTGGTGGCGCTGTGCGTGGTGGCGCCGTGTGGCATGGCGCCGGTCGCGGCGGCGCCGGGTGTGGTGCCGGTCGCGGCGGTGACCGCGGCGGTCCCCCTGTCAGCCACGGCCGGCTGGTGCCGGCCGGTGGCCGCATCGACCTGGTGCACCAGGTCCTCGACAGTGGGGGTGATCCGCTCCAGCACCGGTTTCGGGTACACCCCGAGGAACACGATGAGACCTACCAGCGGCGCCATGACGGCCAGCTCCCGCCAGCCGAGGTCCTTGGTGTGCTCGTCGGCCGGCCGTGGTGCGTGGTGGAAGGCCTGCTGGAACGCCCACAGCATGTACACCGCGGCCAGCACGACTCCGAGGGTGGCGACCACCGCCCACCACCGGTGGGTGACGAAGGTCCCGGCGAGCACCAGGAACTCTCCGACGAAATTGTTGAGGCCGGGCAGGCCGACGGCAGCCATGACAGCGATGGTGAACATGGCGGCCATCATCGGCGCCGGGCGCTGCAGGCCGCGCAGCTCGTCGGTGCGCACCGTGCGCCGCCGCTCCCAGATCCAGCCGATCAGGAGGAACAGCGCCGCGGTGACCAGGCCGTGGTTCACCATCTGCAGCACCCCGCCGGTCACCGCCTCGGTGGAGAGCGCGAAGGTCCCGAGGATGATGAAGCCGATGTGCGCCAGCGACGAGTAGGCCACCAAGCGCTTCAGGTTGCGCTGCACGGCGGCCACCACGGCGCCGTAGAGGATGCCGATCACCCCCAACGTGAGCAGCACCGGTGCGAGATCCACCACCGCCCGAGGAAAGAGGCTCAGGTCGAAGCGCAAGATGCCGTAGGTGCCGAGCTTCGCCATGACCGCGGCCAAGATGACCGCCCCGCCGGCGGGCGAGGAGTCGTACGCGCCCGGGGACCACGTGTGGAACGGGAAGATCGGCGCCTTCACCGCGAACGCGGCGGTGAACGCGCAGAACAGCAGGATCTCGGTGGTCAAGGTGAAGTGGGTGGAGCGCAGCGCGATCAGGTCGAAGGTGAGATGTCCGGTCTGCTGGTCGTGGATGACGGCCACAGCCACGATCCCCACCAGCAAGAACGCGGAGCCGACGAAGGTGTAGACGAAGAACTTGACGGCGTTTCGGGCCCGCTCGCCACTGCCCCAGCCCACGATGATGAAGTAGACCGGGACCAGGGTCAGCTCGAAGAAGACGAAGAACAGGATCAGGTCGAGCGACACGAAGCTGCCCAGACAGCCGGCCTCGAGCAGCAGCAGCCAGGCGACGTAGGCCCGCGGGTCGCGCCGAACCCGGCCGCCGAGCAGAGCCAGGGGGAACAGCACGGCGGCCAGCAGCACCAGGAACAGCGATATGCCGTCGATGCCGAGGTACCACGACACCCCGAGCGACGGCGCCCACTGGTGATGGCTGACCATCTGGAAGCCGGCGTCGTGGAGGCGGAAGCGGGCGGTGACGAAGCAGGCCACCACCAGCGTGCCGACGCTGCCGACGACCCCGATCACCTCCACGGCCCGCCGCTGGGCCCGTTCGCCGATGGACTTGGGCATCAGCGCGGCGAGCAGCCCGGCGCCGGCCGGCAGCAGCACCAGCAAGGTCAGATAGGGGAACCCGCCGCCGGATCCCACCGTCGGCGCTGCGGCGGCCAACATGGCGGGCATCAGTGGAACACCCCGGCCCGGACAGCCATGTAGATCAGCAGCGCCACCGTGCCGACGGCGATGGACAGGGCGTACTGGCGGACATAGCCGGTCTGCAGCCGCCGGAGCAGCGCTCCCGACCCTCGGGTCAGGCGGGCGACGGCGATGACGGCGCCGTCGATGATGGTGCGGTCGACGGTGTCGGCGCTGAAGCGGGCCAGCAGCTGGCCGGGCCGGCCGATGAGACGGTCGGTGATGTCGTCGAGGTACCAGCCCTTGCGCAGCACGGTCGGTTCGAGCCCGGGATGCTCGGGCCGACGGCTCCACAGGCGGAAGGCGACGCCGAGGCCGATGAGGGCGACGACGGTGTCGGTGATCCCCAGCGCCCACTGGGTCGAGCTGGTCAGGTGGGGGTGGTAGAGGGTGCGGCCGAACACCGGGTCGAGCCAGGCCAGCGGGTCGAACGACGGGTGCCACGGCAGCGACAGCGCGCCGCCGAAGAAGGCCAGCACGGCCAGGACGATCAGCGGCAGGGTCATGATCCACGGCGACTCGTGGGGCCTCGGGGCGTGGTGGCCGCCTGCGGTGCCGTGGCCGATGTCGGCACCGTGGGTGGGGTCGGGGCTGTGGCCGGGATCGACGGCGCTGACCTGGTGGCCGCGCCCGCCCGAGGGTTGCAGCACCTGCTGCCAGCGGTCCTGGCCGAAGAAGGCCAGCGCCACCAGTCGGGTCAGGTAGTAGGCGGTGAGGGCGGCGGTGACCAGCCCGATCGCCCACAGCGCCGGGAAGCGGACGAAGGCGTTGTCGAGGATGGCGCCCTTGGCCCAGAAGCCCGACAGCGGTGGGATGCCGGAGATGGCCAGCCAGGCCACCGCGAAGGTGAAGGTGGTGACCTTCATGTAGCGGCGCAGGTTGCCCATCTTCTTGAGGTCCTGCTCGTCGTGGAGCCCGTGGATGACCGAGCCGGCCCCCAGGAACAGCAGGGCCTTGAAGAAGGCGTGGGCGAGCATCAGGAAGATGGCGGCCTCGTAGGCGCCGGTTCCCACGGCCAGGAACATGTAGCCGAGCTGCGACACCGTGGAGTAGGCCAGCACCTTCTTGATGTCGTTCTGGACGGCGCCGATGGTGGCGGCGATGAAGGCGGTGGCCACCCCGACGCTGGCCACCACCAGCTGGGCGGGGTGCGACAGGGACAGGATCGGGCTGATCCGGCACATCAGGTAGACGCCGGCGGTGACCATGGTGGCGGCGTGGATGAGAGCGGAGACCGGGGTGGGACCTTCCATGGCGTCGGCCAGCCAGGGGAACAGCGGCAGCTGCGCCGACTTGCCCGCCGCGGCCACGAACAACAGCAGCGCCACGGCGGTGCGGTCAGCGGGGCTGAAGGCGGCGAGGTGGGTGAGGAAGCCGTGGGGTCCGACGTAGTTGAGGGTGCCGGTCTTGGAGAACACCAGGAACATGGCGATGAGGAAGCCGACGTCGGCCACCCGGTTGTAGATGAAGGCCTTCTTGCCGGCGCTGGCCGCCGACTCTCGGCCGAACCAGAAGGAGATCAGCCAGTAGGAGCAGACACCGACGCCCTCCCAGCCGACGAAGGTGAACAGCAGGTTGTTGCCGAGCACCAGCAGCAGCATGGAGGCGACGAACAGGTTGAGGTAGACGAAGAACTTGGGGAAGTCCTCGTCACCTTTCATGTAGCCGATCGAGTAGAGGTGGATCAGAGCGCTGATCCCGGTGACGAACAGCGCCATGGTCATCGACAGCGGGTCGACCAGCAAGGCGGCGTCGACGTGCAGGGGCCCGACCGGGATCCAGGTGAACAGGATCTGGGTGACCTCGCGGTGGCTGCCGGTGCGCTGCAGCAGCCCGACGAAGGTGATGCAGGCCACCACGAACGAGCCGCCGACGGTGGCGGTGCCGAGCCATCCGGCCCAGGGGTCACCGAGGCGCCGGCCGGCCAGCGCCAGCACGACGAAGCCGGCGAGCGGCAGCAGGGGCATCAGGTAGGCAACGTGCAGCATGGTCGTCAGGGTCCCGTCGGGTCGGGGGAGGTCCGGTCAGCCCTTCATCAGGTGCAGGTCGTCCGCAGTGGTGTCGCGCCGGCGGCGGAAGATGGCCACCACGATGCCGAGGCCGACCACCACCTCGGCGGCCGCCACCACCAGCACGAAGAACACGATGGCCTGGCCGCCGATGTCGTTGAGCTTGCGGGCGAAGGTGACGAAGGCCAGGTTGGCGGCGTTGAGCATCAGCTCCACGCACATGAACATCACCAGCACGTTGCGGCGGATCAGCAACCCGACGGCGCCGATGGAGAACAGGCCGAAAGACAGCGCCAGGTAGTACTTGATGTCGAGGCTCACCCGGAGACCTCCTCCACGTCGGGGGCTGGGGTCGCCTCGGCACGGCCCGCGCCGGGCGCCAGGGCGTCGTCGGCCGGCTCGGCGCCGTCATCGTCGGTGCCGTAGCCGACGTCGGCTCCCTCCTCGGCCGGTTCTTCCGGTTCGCGCTCGGCGGCGGTGACCTGAGCGGGGCGGCGGGCCAGGACGACCGCGCCAACGACGGCGATCAGCAGCAGGGCGGAGGTGATCTCGAAGGGGAACAGGTAGGTGGTGAACACCGCCCGGCCCAGCACCACCACGTCGCTCTCGGCATGATGGGGGTCGTGGGCCACGCCGGCGACGCTGTGGGCGCCGACCGCCCAGTGGGTGGTCACCCCCAACACCACCATGAAGGCCAGCGCCAACGCCACCAGGACGTAGGCCAGCGGTCGCTGCAAGGGCAGCGGTTCCCGTTCGATGTCCTCCTGCTTGTCGACGCCGAGGAACATGATCACGAACAGGAACAAGACGACGATGGCCCCGGCGTAGACGATGACCTGCACCGCGGCGAGGAAGTTGGCCTGCTGCTCCACGAACAGCACGGCGATGCCGAACAAGGTCATCACCAGCATCAAGGCGGCGTGGACGGTGTTGCGGGCGAACACCACCCCGCCGGCGCCGACCAGCACGATGACGGCGGAGACGACGAAGGTGACGACGTCGACGGTGCTGGTGGCGCCGAGCAGCGGCAGCAGCGGCGGCAACAGGGTTCCCATGGCGCCCGCCATCAGCGCCCCTCGCCCTGCTGGCCGCGGCCGCCCCGGGGGGCGGGGCGGACCGGGAAGGCGCCGCCGGTGCCGGGGACGCGCCGGTGCGGCAGGGTGGAGAGCCGAAACTGGATGCGGTTCTTGAGCCGGGCCGCCGCGCCCCGCGCCCCGCGCTGGTCGGGAAGGCGGTCGCGGTCCTCGAGGTGGAGGCTCAGGACCTCGCGCAGCGACCGGATGCCGGTGGCGGCGTCGTCGCGGACGCCGCTCTGGCCGGCTTCGGGGGCCCGGACGCCGTAGCCGAGCTCTGCGGACCACTGCACCCGCCCCTCGTACTCGGCGCTGCCGCCGGGGGAGGTGGCCCGCATCCAGGCCGAGGTGTACTGGTCGTCGCCGTCGCGCCAGTCCTCCCACGGCAGGCGCCGGGGCCGCCCGTCGTCGTCGACGACCAGCTCCCGCTTGGTGTAGATGGCGTCGGCCCGGTTGGTGAAGGAGAACTCGAACATCTTCGACTCGGTGATGGCCTCGGTGGGGCAGGCCTCGACACACATGTCGCAGTGGATGCAGCGCAGGAAGTTGATCTCGTAGACGAAGCCGTAGCGCTCGCCCGGTGACACCGGGTCGTCGGGCGGGTTGTCGGCGCCGCGGACGTAGATGCAGTCGGCGGGGCACACCCCGGCGCACAGCTCGCAGCCGATGCACTTCTCCATGCCGTCCTCGTAGCGGTTGAGGACGTGGCGGCCGTGGGTGCGGATCGGCTTGGGGCGCTTCTGGGTCGGGTACTCGACGGTCACCCGCGGCCGGGTCATCTGCTCCAAGGTGACCTTGAAGCCGCCGAAGGGCCCGACGTTGATCTTCGGCAGCCGGTCCTTGAGGTCGCGCAGCGCCATCAGCGCACCACCACCCCGCCGACCGGTTCGTCCCCGGTGCGCAGCCGGCCGACCCGGATGGCCCGCCACAGCAGCCCGCCGACGACGGCCAGGGCGGCGGCCACCACCAGGCACCACCAGTGCCACACCAGCGCCGAGGCGACGATCAGCATCCACGCCAACGACACCGGGATCAGCACCTTCCAGCCCAGGTCCATCAGCTGGTCGTAGCGCAGCCGGGGCAGCGCGCCGCGCAGCCACACCGCGGCGAACAGGAAGATCAGGGTCTTGCCCAGGAACCACAGGATGGGGATGAGCCAGTCGAGGATCATCACGTGGGCGGTGGGACCGTCGGGCCCGCCGAGGAACAAGGTGACCACCACGGCCGACATGGTGATGGTGTTCATGAACTCGGCCAGGTAGAACAGGGCGAAGCGCAGCGACGAGTACTCGGTGTTGAACCCACCGACCAGCTCGGAGTCCGCTTCCACCAGGTCGAACGGCGGCCGGTTGGTCTCGGCGGTGACGGCCACGAAGAACACCAAGAACGGCACGATGCCGGCACGGATGAGGTTCCAGCTGGCGAAGAAGGTGCTGGCCTGGTCGGCGACGATGCCCCGGGTCGACAAGGTGCCCGACAGCAGCACCACCGTCGTCACCGTCATGCCCAAAGCCGCCTCGTAGGAGATCATCTGGGCCGAGGCCCGCACCGAGCCGAGCAGCGGGTACTTCGATCCCGACGACCAGCCGGCCAGCATCACCCCGTAGACCGAGATGGCCGACATGGCCAGCAAGAAGAGGATGCCTATGGGCGGATCGGCGACCTGCAGCTCGAAGCGGTGCCCGGCCACGGTGACGTAGCCGCCGATGGGGACGATGGCGAAGGCCAAGAAGGCCGGCAGGATCGACAGGTACGGCGCCAGCTTGAACACCACCCGGTCGGCCTGGTCGGGGACGAGGTCCTCTTTGAAGAACAGCTTCACCCCGTCGGCCAGCGACTGCAGCAGCCCGAAGGGACCGGCCCGGTTCGGGCCGATGCGGGCCTGCATGTCGGAGATGACCTTGCGCTCGAACCAGATCATCATCATGACGGCCACCATCAAGGCGGCGAACACCACCACGACCTTGACGACGACGATGATGACCTCGGCCAAGTGGACCCCGTGGGCGTACAGCGGGTCGAACGAGGTCGCCAGCAGGGACAGCCCGCTCACCGGTCACCTCCTCTCACTGGTCACCTCCGGCTGGCGACGCGGTCGACTCCAGCCGGACGTCGACCACCGGCTCGCCGCTGTCGATGAGGGAGGCGGCGCCGCCGTCGGCGGCGCCCAGGTTGAAGCCGATGGCCAGCACCCCGCGGGGGACGCCGGGGTCGGCGACCGCCTCGAGCTGCAGCGCCCCGCGGGCCGAGCGGACCCGGATCCGGCCGCCGCTGGCCACCCCGAGCCGGTCGAGCTCGCCGGGGTGAACCCGGGCGGTGGCGGGCGGGGCGAGCGACGCCAGCGCCTCGGACACCTCGAGCAGGACTCCTTCGTCGTAGAGGTTCCGGGTCGACACCAGCCGCAGCGAGTAGCTGTCGAGCGGCGGGACGTGCGGGGCCGCGACGGGTCGGGGCCAGCCGAGGCGGGCCGGCTTGGCCGTCGGCTCGCTGGGCGAGGAGCCCGTCGGCAGGGTCAGCCCGGGATTGCCGGCCAGCCCGACGCGGGGCGGCGCTCCTTGCCGTTCCACCGACTCGATGCCGGGGGTGGCCATGGGGTCGATCGGTTCGGGCACCGGCCCGCGGCGGGGCACGGTGACCGGCGCGGCCGGCAGGGGGGCCACCACCCCGTCGCGCCCGGCCGGGGACTGCAGCACCTGGCGGGTGATGCCGGCGTGGGAGACGGCCAGCCGTTCGATGCTGTCCCACAGGTCGGCCGGGCTCGACACGTCGAAGTCGACGCCGAGGCGCGCGGCGAGCTCCGCGGCCACCATCCAGTCCGGCCAGGCCTGCCCGGACGGGACCAGCTTCTGGCCGAGGCGGGTGATGCGCCCCTCGATGTTGGTGGTGGTGCCGGTCCGCTCGTGCGCCATGGCCACCGGCAGCACCACGTCGGCCTGCGCCGCCGAGGGCGAAAGGAAGGCGTCGACGGCCACCACGAACCCGGCACGCTCGAGGGCCCGCTGGGCCAGGGACCGGTCGGGGAAGTCGCCCAGCGGGTCGGCGCCCAGCAGCACCAGCGCCTCCACCGACTGGTCGGCCAGCCCCCGTAGGATGCCGGTGCAGTCCCGGCCGCGCTGGGCGGGAAGCGGCCCCCAGGCCGCCTCGAACCAGCTGCGGCCCTCCGACAGCGACACCCGACCGGGGAGCACCCCGGGGGCCAGGCCCATGTCGAGGGCGCCCAGCACGTTGCCGCGGCGCAGCGCCGGAAGGAAGCGGGCGGCGGGCCAGCGCTGCGACAGGGCGGCGGCGGCCGCCGCCACCAGGTCGGCGTCCTCGGCCAGCGACGGCCGGCCCAGCACGACGACCAGTCCACTGCCGTCGCTCCCCGCCTGGTCCAAGGCGCCGAGCGCCTCGGCGAAGGCGCCGGCCGGCAGGCCCAGGTCGTCGGGGGCCTGCCCGGCGGCCAGCGCCTGCACCACCCGGTCCACCTCGCCGGGACGCACCGGCAGCGAGGCGGCGTAGGGGGTCAGCGCCGTGGACCGCGCCGCCAGCTCCACCAGCCGGGTGCCGCCGTCGACCGCCGCGGCCCGCAGCCGCAGGAACAGCACCGGCAGCTCCTCGCGCAGGTCGCCGCTGAGCAGCACCACGCACCGGGCGCGGCAGGCGTCGTCGATGGTGGCCCGCGGGACGCCCAGCACCACCTCGGCCGGCAGCCCGTCGCCGAGCTGGGCGTCGACGGAGTCGGTGCCGAGCACCGCCTTGGCCAGCCGGGCCCAGGCGAAGGCGTCTTCGTTGGAGCCTCGGGCGCCGCCGATGACGCCGATGGCGTCACCGCCGCGGCCGTCGCGCACGGCGCGCAGCCGGTCGGCGACGGCGGTGAGCGCCTCACCCCACGAGGCCGGCTGCAGCTCGCCGTCGGCGGTGCGTCGCACCAGCGGCTCGGTCAGGCGGTCCTCAGAGTTGACGGCCTGGTAGCCGAAGCGTCCCTTGTCGCACAGCCAGCTCTGGTTGACCGGGTCGACGTCGATGCCGAGCAGGCGGGTCACCCGGTTGGCCGACGACTGGACGGCCACCCGGCAGCCCACCGCGCACGTGGTGCAGGTCGACTCGACCTGGTCGAGGTCCCAGGGTCGGGCGGTGAAGCGGTACGGCGCCGCCGTCAGCGCCCCCACCGGGCAGATCTGGATGGTGTTGCCGCTGAAGTAGGAGCTGAACTGCTGCTCCTCGAAGATGTTGACCTCCACCCGGTCGCCTCGGCCGAGGAAGTCGATCTGGGCTTCGCCGGCGATCTCCGCCGCGAAGCGGATGCAGCGGCCGCACTGGATGCAGCGCTCGCGGTCGAGCAGCACCAGCTCCGACAGCGGGATCGGCTTGGCCCAGTGGCGCTTCTCCTCGAGGAAGCGGCTCTCGCCGGGGCCGTAGGCCAGGGTCTGGTCCTGCAGGGGGCACTCGCCGCCCTTGTCGCACACCGGGCAGTCGAGCGGGTGGTTGATGAGCAGGAGCTCGAGGACGCCGTCCTGCGCTTTCTTCACCTTGTCGGAGGTGGTCACCACCTCCATGCCGTCGGCCACCGGCACGTAGCACGCCGGCTGCAGGCTCGGACCGCGGGGGCTGCTCACCTCCACCAGGCACATGCGGCACATCCCGACCGGCTTCATCCGGGGGTGGTAGCAGAAGCGGGGGATGAAGGTGCCGGCCCGCTCGGCGGCGGCGATGAGGAACTCGCCGGGCTCGGCGGTGACGCTGCGCCCGTCCAAGGTGAACGTCACCGGCGTGTCGTCCTTGGCCGGCGGGGCGATGCCGTGGTGGGAAGTGGTGACCGGATCAGCCACGGGGGCAGCCCCCCTCCTTGACGTGCAGGAGGAACTCGTCGCGGAACATGCGGATGCCCGAGGCGATCGACGAGGGGATCGACGGGCCGAGCACGCAGATGGTGGTCTGCGCCGGCGGCCACGACACCCCGGGGGCGATGTTGTCGCACACGTCCATCAGCTCGTCGAGGTCCGCCTCGCGCCCGGCGCCGTCCTCGATGCGGCGCAGGATCTTCTCGAGCCAGCCGCTGCCCTCACGGCACGGCGTGCACTGCCCGCACGACTCGCGCCAGAAGAACCGGGTGATGCGCCAAGCGGCCCGCACCATGCAGGTGCTGTCGTCCATGACCACCACCGACCCCGAGCCCAACATGGTGGCCAAGGCGGCCACCTCGTCCTGGCCCAGCGGGGTGTCGAGGTGCTCGGGGCCCAGCCACGGGGCCGACACCCCGCCGGGGACGAACGCCTTCAGCTGGTGGCCGTCGCGGACGCCGCCGCCGAGCGCCCGGTCGTAGATGAGGTCTCGGAAGGTGGTCTTCACCATCTCGATCTCGTAGACGCCGGGGTTGCGGACGTGGCCGGCCAGCGCGAACAGCCGGGTGCCGGCCGAGCGTCCCCCGCCCAGCGCCGTGAAGGCGGCGGCGCCGTTGAGGATGATCCACGGCAGGTTCGACATCGTCTCGACGTTGTTGACGACGGTCGGCTCCCCGTAGAGACCGATGGCGGCGGGGAAGTACGGCGGCTTGATGCGGGGGAAGCCCCGCTTGCCCTCGAGGCTCTCGAGCAGGGCCGTCTCCTCGCCGCAGATGTAGGCACCGGCGCCGGGATGCACCACCACGTCCACGCTGAAGCCCGACCCGAAGATGTCGCGCCCCACCGCGCCATGGTCGTAGGCCTCGTCGAGAGCGCTCTGCACCCGTTCCAGCCCCAGAGCGAACTCGCCCCGGATGTAGATGAAGGCCCGCTGCACCTGCAGAGCGTAGGCGGCGATCAGCACACCTTCGATCAGCTGGTGGGGGTCGCGCTCGATGAGCAGATGGTCCTTGAAGGTGGCCGGCTCGCTCTCGTCGCCGTTGACCACCAGGTACGGCAACGGCCCCTTGCGCAGCATCGACCACTTGCGGCCGGCGGGGAACCCGGCACCACCACGGCCCAGCAGGCTCGCCGCGTCCACCTCGGCCGCCACGTCGGCCGGCGACATCGACAGCGCCTTGCGCAGCCCTTGGTAGCCGCCGGTGGCCAGGTAGCGCTCCAAGGTGTGCCCGTCGGGGTGCTCCAGACGGCTGGTGACGATGCGGGGATGGTCGGTGACCGCCATCAGCGTGCCCCCCCGTCTGGCCGACCCGACCCGGCGTCACCGGCGCGGTCGTCCTGTGCGCCACCGGGGGTGGCGGTGCCGGCGTCGGCTCCGGGCGCGGCCGTGGCAGCCGGGCCGGCCTGGCTGGGGCCGTGGCCGCCGAGGCTCTGCTTCGACGCCGGCGGATCAGCCACGGCAGCTGCGGTGGCGGCTCCTGCCTGCTGCTGGGCCGGCTCGTTGGGGGCCTGGTGCCCGGCGTGGCCGCTGGTGTCGCCTTCGCCGGCTGCCGCCGCGGCCCGGCGCTCGGCTTCGATGGTGGCCACGTCGACGGCCAGGCCGTGACGGCGGCGGACCCGCAGCAGCGTGCCGTGGTGGGGCACCTCGTCGTCGAGGCGCCCGGCGCGCAGGTCGGCGGTCAGCGTGTCGAACCGCTGGGGGGTGACGTCGCCGAAGAACCGGTGGTTCACCTGCAGGCACGGGGCCCGGCCGCAGTCGGCGATGCACTCGGCGTCCTCGAGGGTGAACATGCCGTCGGCGGTGGTGCCGCCAGCCCGCACCCCGAGCTGCTCCTCGGCGTGCTCGAGCAGCTCGTAGGCGCCACGCAGCATGCAGGCGATGTTGGTGCAGATCGACACCACGTAGCGTCCGACCGGCTCGGTGTGGAGCATGTCGTAGAAGGTGGCGGTGCCCACCACCTCGGCCGGCGTGACGCCGACCAGCTCGGCCACCTCGGCGATCGCCTGCGGGGTGAGCCAGCCGTCCTGCTCCTGAGCCAGGTGGCAGATGGGGATGAGGGCCGAGCGGGGATGGGGGTACAGCTCGAGCAGCTGGTGGGCGCGAGCCACGATGTCAGCCGACAGGTAGCTCACCGGTCCACCTCTCCCATGACCGGGTCCACCGACGAGATGGTGGCGATGGCGTCGGCCACCAGCCCTCCGCGCAGCATCACCGGCAGGCTCTGCAGGTTGACGAACGACGGGCCGCGGATGTGCATCCGGTACGGCTTCGCCGACCCGTCCGACACCAGGTAGCAGCCCAGCTCCCCGCGCGGCGACTCGATGGCGACGTACACCTCGCCCTCGGGCACCTTCAACCCTTCGGTGAAGATCTTGAAGTGGTGGATGAGCGCCTCCATCGACTCGTCGATGCGGGCCCGAGGCGGCGGCGTCACCTTCTTGTCCTGCACCCGGTAGTCGCCGGCGGGCATCTTCTCCACCACCTGGCGCACGATGCGGATCGACTCGCGGATCTCGTTGAGCCGGACGGCGTAGCGGTCGAAGTTGTCGCCGTAGGTGCCGACGATGACGTCGAAGTCCACCTCGTCGTAGGCCAGGTACGGCATGGTGCGGCGCAGGTCCCAGGCCACCCCGGTGGAGCGCAGGATCGGCCCCGTGGCCGACAGGGCCAGAGCCTCACGGGCGCTGATGGCCCCCACCCCCTCGACCCGCTCACGGAAGATGGGCTGGCCGGTGAGCAGCTCGTCGTAGACGTCGAGACGCTCCTCGATGGTGTCGCAGATGACGCTGACGTCGTCCTCCCACCCGTCGGGCAGGTCGGCGGCGGTGCCGCCGGGGCGGATGAAGTTGTGGTTCATCCGTAGCCCCGACGCCTTCTCGAAGAAGGCCAGCACCATCTCGCGCTCGCGGAACCCGAAGATCATCATGGTGGTCGACCCGAGGTCCATGCCGTTGGTGGCCATCCACATCAGATGTGACGAGATGCGCTGCAGCTCCGACAGCAGCATCCGGATCCATATCGCCCTCGGCGGCAGCTCCACCCCGAGCAGCGCCTCGGTGGCCAGGGAGAAGACCAGCTCGTTGTTGAGCGGGGACAGGTAGTCCATCCGGGTGACGTTGGTGGAGCCCTGCACATAGGTGAGCTCCTCACCGGTCTTCTCCATGCCGGTGTGGAGGTAGCCGATCACCGGCTTGGTGCGCAGCACCGTCTCTCCTTCGAGCTCCATCATGAGGCGCAGCACCCCGTGGGTGGAGGGGTGCTGGGGCCCCATGTTGATGATCATGGTCTCGTCGCCGGTCTCGATGTCGATGTCGGCGGGATCGACGACACCGCCCTCGGGAAGGCGCAGCACCGAGCCCGTCTCGCGCTGCAGCTCGTCGGGGCGGGTGGACCGCCGGTCCTCGAGCTCCTGGGAACCTTCGTCGGTCTCGGCCGAGAGGTCGGGGCGGTGGCCGGTGGTGTCGCTCATCGGGGCCCCGGGGCTTCCTTGAACTGCACCGGCACCCGGCCGACGCCGTAGTCCTTGCGCAGCGGGTGCCCCTCCCAGTCCTCGGGCATCAAGATGCGGGTCAGGTCGGGGTGCCCTTCGAAGCGGATGCCGAACATGTCGAACGCCTCGCGCTCCATCGCCTCGGCCCCGGGATACAGGTCCCACAGGGTGGGAAGCACCGGGTCGTCGGCGGGCACCTGCACCCGGATCCGCACCCGGCGGCGCTGGTGCACGGAGAGGAGGACCACCGACACCTCGAAGCGCTCGGCGGCCACCCCTTCGGGAAGGGTGCGGGCCCGATGGGTGAGGTAGTCGACGCCGCACAGGTCCGACAGCAGCTCGAAGCCGCCGTCGTGCAGCGCGGCCGCCACCGGGTGGTAGCGCTCCCGGGTCGGGAACAGCACCTGCTGCCCGGTGCTGCTGGCGGCCACCACCACGTCGGGCGGCAGGCCGGCCAGGTCACCGCCCGGCCCATCGGGCGGCACCGCCTCGCCGGGGGCCTCGCCGCCCGGCACCGTCACCTCCGTGTCCTCGCTCAACGAGGTGTCCCCAGGCGTACCGCGTCCGGGCGTTCGGGAACCCAGCCGGCGAGCTGCTCGGCACCGGGCTCGGGCGCCGGGCGGCGGGTGATCGATCCGGTGCGGATCTTCTCGTGGAGGGTGAGCACGGCGTGCAACAGCGTCTCGGGGCTGGGCGGGCACCCCGGGGCGTACACGTCGACCGGCACCACCTGGTCGACGCCCTGGACGATGGCGTAGTTGTTGAACATGCCGCCGGTGGAGGCGCAGACCCCCATGGAGATGACCCACTTGGGCTCCATCATCTGGTCGTAGACCTGGCGCAGCACCGGCGCCATCTTCTGCGACACCCGTCCGGCCACGATCATCAGGTCGGCCTGGCGGGGCGAGGCCCGGAACACCTCCATGCCGAAGCGGCTGATGTCGAAGTCGGCGGTGCCGACCGCCATCATCTCGATGGCGCAGCAGGCCAGGCCGAAGGTCGCCGGCCACACGCTGGACCGACGAGCCCACTTGACCAGATCCTCGAGCCTGCCGGTCAGGAAGTTGTGCTGCAGATCCTCGAGTCCCATGCCGGCTCCTAGGCGGCCCGACCGCTGTGGCGGCCGACACGGTTGATGGTCGTCTGCGACGTCCGCTCGGAGGCGATGCGCAACCGCTTGACCGGCCCCCAGTTCAGCGCACCGTTGGCCACCAGGTAGACGAAGGCGATGAGCACGATGGCGGCGAACACGAACACCTCCACCAGGCCGAAGGCGCCCAGCGACTGCCGGAACACCACGGCGAAGGGGTAGAGGAACACGATCTCGATGTCGAAGATGATGAAGATCATGGCCACCAGGTAGAAGCGCACCGGAAACCGCTGGGGGGGCTCCTTGTCGGGGATGATCCCGCACTCGTAGGGAGCGAGCTTGGCCGCCGTCGGCTTCTTGCGCGGACCAAGCATCAGCGAGGCGACGATCGACAGGCCGGCGAACAAGAACGCCAGCACCATCAAGATGAAGATCGGCAGGTAGTCCTCCATGGCCGGGCTCGGTTCTATCACGGAGCTGTTGCGCGCGACACATCCGCCCCCGGCCAACCGCAGCGGCCGGGCGGCGCCGGCTCGGGGCGGCGGGTTCGGAGCTGGTCCCTGCACCGACCTACCATCGGAGGGTGGCACCCACCTCCAACCCCGAACCGCACGCCAGCTCCTCCGACGGGGCAGGCGCCACCGCCGGCTCGGCCCACGCCACCGCCGGCTCGGCCCACGCCACCGCCGGCTCGGCCCACGCCACCGCCGGCTCCGCCCACGACGTCCTCGTCATCGGTGGCGGTCCGGCCGGCTCGTCGTGCGCCTACTGGTTGGCCGAAGCCGGCTGGGACGTGGTGGTGGTGGAACGCAAGCGCTTCCCCCGGGACAAGACCTGCGGCGACGGGCTGACCCCCCGGTCGGTGCGCCAGCTGCAGGACATGGGGTTGGCCGGCGCCCTGTCCGGCGCCCACCGCTACGAGGGGCTGCGCGCCTGCGGCTACGGCCGCCAGCTCGAGCTGGACTGGCCCGCCCACCCCTCGTTCCCCTCCCACGGCTACGTCATCACCCGCCACGACCTCGACCAGCTGGTCGCCGAGCGGGCCGCCAAGGCTGGCGCCACCGTCCGGCAGGGCACCGAAGCGCTCGAGCCGCTGCTCGACGAGGCGGTCGGCGGCGCCGCGGACGGGCTGCCCGCCTGCCTGGGGGCGGTGGTGCGCGACAAGGACAGCGGGCAGCGCAGCGAGGTGCGGGCCCGCTACGTGGTGGTGGCGGACGGCGCCAACTCCCGCTTCGGCCGGGCCCTGGGCATGTCACGGCGCCGGGGCTGGCCGATGGGCATGGCCCTGCGCGGCTACTACCGCTCGGCACGCCACGACGATCCGTTCATCGAGTCGCACCTCGACATCCGCGACGCCTCCGGTGCGGTGGTTCCCGGCTACGGCTGGATCTTCCCTCTCGGTGACGGGCGGGTGAACGTCGGTGTCGGGCTGCTGACCGTGGCCGGCCGCTGGAAGGGCGTCAACACCTCCACCCTGCTCGACACCTTCGTGGCCCAGGCGCCCCCCGCGTGGGGGCTGTCCCCCGAAGCCGCCTGCGGTCCCGCCACCGGCGGCAAGCTGCCCATGGGGCTGGCGGTGGGGCCGCGGGTCGGCCCCAACGTCGTGGCCATCGGCGACGCCACCGGCTCCATCAACCCCTTCAACGGCGAAGGCATCGCCTACGGCTACGAGACGGGCCGGCTGGCCGCCGCCTGCCTCGGCGAGGCGCTCAGCGGCGCTGGCGCACCGGCCCTGGCCCGCTACGAGCAGCGCCTGGAGGACGCCTATGGCCTCTACTACGCGGTGGCCCGTGCCTTCGTGGAGCTGATCAGCCACCCGCACCTGATGCAGATCTGCATCCGCACCGGCATGCACTCCCACGGCCTGATGGCGATGCTGCTGCGGGTGATGGCCAACCTGATGCGCCCCTCGGAGCTGGGCTCCGCTGAGGCGGCCTACCTGGCCCTGGCGTCGCTCGGCAAGCTGCTGCGCCGAGCTTGACCGCCACCTGGGCGGCTCACCTCCCCGCCGCCACGGCCGCGGCGGAAGCCGCCGCGGCGGCCACCACCTGGTCGAGATCGTCCTGGCGGTGGGCGAGGCCGACGAACAGCACCTCGTAGGGCCCCGGAGCCAGCGCCACCCCCCGGCGCAGCATGGCGGCGAAGAACGACGGGTAGCGGCCCTGCTCCACCGCGGCCCGGGCGCTGGCGTGGTCGGTCACTGCACCCTCGGCGAGGAACAGGCCGAGCAGGGTGCCAGCCGCCGGGACCTGCACCGGCAGGCCGGCATCTGACACCGCCGCCTCCAGCTCGGCGGCGAAGCGCTGCACGCGCTGGGCCAGAGCCCGGTAGTCGTCTGGGGTGACGGCGTCGAGGACCGCCACCCCGGCCGCCGTGGCCAGCGGGTTCCCCGACAGGGTGCCGGCCTGGTAGACGGGGCCTTGGGGGGCGAGGACCGACAGCACCTCGGCCCGGCCGCCGAAGGCGCCCACCGGCAGGCCGCCGCCGATCACCTTGCCGAAGCACCACAGGTCGGGACGGACCCCGAAGAGGGTGGAGGCCCCGCCGGGGCCGATGCGGAAGCCGGTGATGACCTCGTCGAAGACGAGCAGCGCCCCCACCGCGTCACAGGCCTGGCGCAGGCCCTGCAGGAAGCCGGCGGCGGGCGGCACCAGCCCCATGTTGGCCGCCACCGGCTCCACCACCACACAGGCCACCCGCTCGTCGAGCTCGGGGACCTGGTTGTAGGGCACCACCAGGGTGTCGGCCACCGCCGAGCGGGGCACGCCCGCCGTCCCCGGCAGCCCCATGGTGGCCACCCCGCTGCCCCCGCCGGCCAGCAGCGCGTCGCTGTGGCCGTGATAGCAGCCGTCGAATTTCACCACCACGTCACGGCCGGTGAAGCCACGGGCGACACGCACCGCGCTCATGACCGCCTCGGTGCCCGACGACACCAGCCGCACCTGGTCGCACCCTGGCACGCGGCTGCAGATGGCTTCGGCCAGCAGCACCTCCCCGGGGGTCGGCGCGCCGAAGGTGGTGCCGGCGGCGGCGGCGGCCGTGACCGCCTCGGTCACCACCCGGTGTCCGTGCCCGAGCAGCACCGCCCCGTAGGACTGGACCAGGTCGATGTAGCGGTTGCCCTCCACGTCGACGACGTGGGCGCCGTCGCCGCGCACCACCGTGTAGGGCACCCCACCGACCGCCGAGAACGACCGCACCGGCGAGTCCACCCCGCCGGGGATGACCCGCCGGGCCCGTTCGAACCAGGCGGCGTTGGTCGCCCCGTCGGCCGGCTGCTCAGGCACCGAGGGTGGCGGCCAGCTGGCCGGCGAAGTAGGTCAGGATGATGTCGGCGCCGGCACGCTTGATGGCGGTGACGTGCTCGAGGGCCACCGCCGGTCCGTCGAGCCAGCCCCGCTCGGCGGCCGCCTGCACCATGGCGTACTCCCCACTCACGTGGTAGGCGGCCACGGGCACGTCGAGGGCGGCGGCCGTGTCGGCGATGACGTCGAGGTAGGCCAGCGCCGGCTTCACCATCACCATGTCGGCCCCTTCGGCCACGTCGAGCAGGACCTCGGTCCGGGCCTCGCGGCGGTTGCGGAAGTCCTGCTGGTAGCCGCAGCGGTCGCCGCCATCGGCGATCGAGACGTCGACGGCGTCGCGGAACGGGCCGTAGAGCGCCGAGGCGTACTTCGCCGCGTAGGCGAGGATGGCGACATCGTGTCGACCGGCGTCATCGAGGGCGCCGCGGATGGCGGCCACCTGCCCGTCCATCATGCCGCTGGGGGCGACCACGTCGGCGCCGGCCGCGGCCTGGGCCAGCGCCACGCGGGCGTAGCGCTCGAGCGTCAGGTCGTTGTCGACGCCGCCCGCGGGGTCGAGCAGCCCGCAGTGGCCGTGGTCGGTGTACTCGTCGAGGCACAGGTCCGCCATCAGCACCATCCGCTCTCCCAGCGCGCCGCGCAGCTCGCCCAGCGCCCGCTGCACCACCCCGTCGGGATCCCAGGCGCCGCTGCCCTCGGCGTCCTTGCGGGCCGGGACCCCGAACAGCATCAGGGCCGGCACCCCCAGGTCGGCCAGCCGGCGGGCTTCGGCGACCAGCGACGTCACGGTGTGCTGGACGTGGCCGGGCAGCGACCGGATCGGCAGCGGCTGGTCGGCGTCTTCGCGGACGAACAGCGGCGCCACCAGATCGTCGACGGTGACGGCCGTCTCGGCCACCAGACGCCGCAGCGCAGGGGTTCGCCGCAACCGGCGCATCCGGCGCTGGGGAAAGCCGGGAGCCGCAACACGGGGCCCGGCCGGGCTGGGGCTGGGAGGGCTGGGGCTGGGGTTGGGAGGGCTGGGGTTGGGAGGGCTGAGACCGACAGGGCCGGGGTTGGCGGTGCCGGCCGGGCTGAAGCGGGCACGGTCCACGCCGCTGCAGCCTAGGGCGCGGGGGCCGGCCGTCGGGCCTCGAGGTCGACCAGGGCGGCAACCAGACCCGGCGCCGAATGATCGGCGGCCACCACGTCGACCCGCAACCCGGCCCGGCGGGCCGCTTCGGCGGTGACTGGGCCGATGCAGGCCACCACCGGCGGCATCCGGTCCGCCCCGACCAGGGTCACGAAGGCGGCAACGGTCGACGGCGCGGTGAAGGTGACCACGTCGGCCGAGGCGGCGGCGGCCACCGCCGGCTGGTGCGGGTTGGCCGGGAGCGTGCGGTAGGCATCCACCTCCTCCACGTCCCAGCCGGCAGCCCGCAACCGGTCCGCCAGCACGGTGCGCCCCTCCGCCGCCCGAGGAAACAGCACTGGCCGCCCATCGCTGCCAGGGGCGGGGAACGCCGCGGCCAGAGCCTCGGCGGTCGCCTCGTCGGGCACCAGGTCGGCCACCAGGTGGTGGGCAGCCAGGGCCCGTGCCGTGGCCGCGCCCACCGCGGCCAGCCGGACCCCGGCCAGGTCACGACCATCGCGCACGACGGCCAGGAAGCGGTCCACGGCGTTGGCCGAGGCGAACCCCACCCACGCGAAGTCGGCCACGCGTCGAGCGGCGGCGGCCAGCGCCTCGCCGCCGTCGGCGGGTTCGGCGATGGTGACCACCGGCAGGGCGACGACGCTCGCTCCGACCTGCTGCAGGGCCCGCACCAGGCTGCCGGCCTGAGCCCGGGGTCGGGTCACCACCACCCGCCGGCCTTGCAGCGGGCGGGGCGCACCTCGCAGGTCGAGGGCGGCGACGGTGCCGACCACGACGGTGACCGAGGTGTCGCACTCGACGTCGGCCAGAGCGCCAAGGGTGGTGCGCAGTGGCTGGCGGCGACCGCCTGGGTACCACGGCACCACCGCCACCGGCGTGGCGGCCGAGCGTCCCCCGGCCAGCAGCGCGGCGGCGACGGCCGCGGGGTGGTGCGCACCGGCCGGCACCACCACGGTACCGCCGACCCGGGCCAGCGCCTCC
>JAJZNB010000198.1 GCA_021848085.1 Actinomycetes bacterium | reverse complement strand
CCTGGCCGGACACCTGGTCGTAGATCTGGAAGTCCGCGGTGAAGCGGAACCGGTCGCCGGTCATCTTGGCCAGGGTGTCGGAGGCGACAGCGAGCAGCGTCTGTTGGCGGCGGGCGACGACCCATTTGGGGAACTTCGACTTCGCGAGCAGCGAGCAGACCTCCTCGAGGGACTCGTAGAGGGGGACGGCCAGGCTGAGGCGGTGGTCGTAGTCGGCCGCGACGGAGATCTGCGCTTCGAGGTCTTGCTGTGTGCGCCGCAGATTTCGGCCGTCGGCGGTGGCGGCCAGCAAAGCGTCGTTGAGCGCCTCCTCCGTGGAGAACCCGGCGGCGGCCAGGCGGCCGGCGGCGGCCTGCTCGGCGTCGGCAGCTGCAGTGGACGCGTCGGCGGCGGCAGTCCCGCACGCGTCGCCCAGGTCGGTGGCGGCCGTGCGCAGGCCGGCTGCCCAGCCGGCCAGTTCGGCGATGGTCGCTCCGGCGCTGCGGGCGTCGGGCCCGGGCCGGTCGAGGGTGGCGGCGGCCAAGCGCAGCCGTTCGCAGAGCCGGTCGAGGGGTAGGGTGGCCTGGTCGACTTGGTCGGTGACCTGGCCACGGTAGCGGCGGTCATGGTCAGCGAGGGCGGCGGCGCCCTCATCGGCGAGGCGGGCTGCCTCTCCGGCCTGGCCGGCGAGAGTGTCGGCAGCGTCCCGTTCGGTTTCGGCCAGCTTGAGCGCCGGGGCGATCGTATCGGCGGAAAGGGGCAGCTCAGGCCGGAACGCTTCCGAAAGGGCCACGGCGGTGGCGTCCATGGCGGCCCGTGCCGCTGCGGTCCGGCGGACTGCTTCGTCGAGCTCCGCCTGGTTGCGGGCCAGGTTGGAGCGCAGAGTGGTGGCCGCCCCGGCGACCTGGCCTTCGACGCCGGCGACGCGCAGGTGCTCGGCCCGGGCGTCCGCTGCTGTATGGGCAGCGGTGCGGGCGGCGGCGGCAAGTCCGGCGAGCACCTCGTCGTCGGTGGCGGCCAGGTCGAAACGCCCGGCGGCGGCTTCGGCGGCTGTAGCGGCTACTTCGGCCGCTCGTTGGGCCTCAGCGGTGGCGATCCGGGCCCGGTTGAGCTCCTCCGCCCGGCTGGCGTGCAGCGCCTCGGCACCTGCTGCGGCCTTCTCGGCGCTGGTTAGGGCGCTGCGGGCGTCCTTGGCGGCCTTCTCGGCTTTGGTAAGCCCAGCGGGGGTGGGTACGTGGAAGCTGTCGGGCAGCGCCCGGGCGCAGACCGGGCAGTCGTCGCCGGCGTGCAGGCCGGCGGCAGCTGCTGCTGCGGCGTCGGCGCGGCGGGCGGCGGCCACCGCCAGGTCAGCTTCGCTGTGCGCCTCGCTGGCCCGTGCCAGGTCGGCGGCGGTCCGTTCCACCGCCGCGGCAGCCTCGGTGAGGCGCTCCTCGGCGTCGGCGGCACTTGCTGCGGCCTTCTCGGCGGCGGCGAGGGCGGAGCGGGCGGTGCCGATCAGGGCGGTGGCACTGCTCAGGGCGCCCTGGGCGGCGGCAGCCCGGGTGTCCGCGTCCTCGGCGGCCTGCTTGGCGGCGGCGGTCGCCTCGGCAGCGGTGGCGGCGTCGTGGTCGGCTTGGGCGAGCTGCTCGCGTTCGCGTTCGAGGGTCTCGGCCCGCTGGGTGTTGGCGGCCTCTTCGGCGTGGACGCCGGCGAGCTGGGTGGTGAGGCCGGAGAGGGTGGCGACGATGCTGGCCATGCCGGCCGGGCCGACGCCGGCGATCTCGGCGGCGGCAAGCTCGTTGGCGAGGGCGTCGGCTGTGGACCTAGTGGCGGCGGCGTGCTCGGCCAGCTGGGGGCGGGCGGCGTCGAGGGTGGCGGCGGTTGCGGCGAGCTGCTCGAGTCGGGTGGCCGGCCCAGCCGGGTCGATGCCGGCGATCTCGGCCTGGTGGCGGGCGAGCGCCTCCGCCCGGGCTTTGTGCTCGCCGACGCTGGCCCGCTCGGCGGTGACATGTTTGACGACGGCGGCCAGCTGGGTGGCAAGCGCCTCGGCTCGGCCGGCGGCTTCGGCGGCGTGGCGGGCTTCGCCGGCCGGATCCGGACGCAGGCCGGCCCGGTCGAGTTTCAGCTGCTCGAGGGGGCCGGACATGCGGTCCTTAACCGCTAGGGCCTCTTCACGGACCGCTTCGAGCTGGTCGATGCCGAGGATCGATTCGAGCATCGGGATTCGCTGCGCCGGTGTGGCCCGCAGCAGCGTGTCGAAGCGGCCCTGGGGGAGGATGACGGCCCGGAGGAAGGCGTCGTGGTCGAGGCCGATGAGCCTGACGATCTGCGGGTTGACTTCGCTCTCGCCGTCGTAGCGTTCGAGGCCGTCGGCGCTGACTAGCTGGTGTACGGCCGGGGTGGTGTTGCGGTTGATGACCCGGGTGACGGTCCATTCGCGACCGCCGACCCTGAAGCGCAGGGCGACGTGCATCGACGGGCACCCATCTGCGAGGAGGGGCTTGGCGGCGCTGCCGCTCCACGAGCAGGAGTTGTACAGCGCCAGGCAGATCGCTTCCAACAGGGAGCTTTTGCCGGCGCCGGTGTCGCCGAGGATGGCGACGAGGTTCAGGCCGGTGAAGTCGACCTGGGTCTCGTCGCGGTAGGAGCGCAGCCCCTTGAAGGTAAGTTCTAGCGGCCGCATGCCTGCTCCTCCCCGGGTTCGGTGCCGGCCTGGCCGGCGCTCGTGAGGTCGTCGCTGATGCTGGTCGTGGTGGGCCCGCCGGCTCGGGTTCCGGCGCCGACGAGGGCGTCGGCGGCGCCGAAGGCGGCGGGTTCGCCGGCGTCGACGGCGTCGATGAGGGTGGCGAAGGTGTCCATGACCGCTTTGACGCTGGAACGGCCGACGCCGGATTCGGAGACGTATTCGCCGAAAAGCTCGGCGAAGGTAGGTTCGCTGCCGGAGGGCAGGTCGCTGCCGCTGAGGGCAGTGCTGGCGCGGGCGGCGCAGCGTTCGGTGACTTCGAGGATCTCGCAGGACGGCAGCAGGTCGCGGACCGCTTCGACGAGGCCGACGGCGGGGGTGGTGGTATCGATGGTGGCCAGAACCAGTTCTGCTCCGATGCTGGGGGCGAGCTCCTGCAGTTGGGCGAGCGTGCCCTCGAAGCGGCGCAGTGGCCGGCCGCCGGTGAGGGGGACGGTGTTGATCGCGGCGGGCCGTGCCGGTCCGGCGTCGACGACGACGATGCTCTTCTCCTCCCCGACCTCGCCGAAATCGAGCTGGATGGGCGAGCCGGCGTAGCGGCCGCGAACGTTCGCGCCCGACGGCAGCGCCTGCGGCCGGTGGATGTGGCCGAAAGCTGCATAGGACACCTGGGGTAGGTGGTTGACCTGTGTCTCGTAGGCGGCCTTGACGAACGCTGCGCGTTCGCTGTTGGAGACCGACACGCCGCCGACGTGGAGGTGGGCGGCGAAGACGAGGACGTCACGGCCGTGGCGGTAGCCGGCAGCGAGGCCGGCGCCGAGCATCTCCTCGATGACGTGGATGCGGTCCTGGTAGGAGCCGAGCCATGTGGCCGGATCCTCGAGGGCGTCGATCATCCGGTTGGCGTGCACGAACGGCACCGGGGCGAGGCGGAGGCGCTGGTCGTCGCCGACAGGGAAGTCCAAGATGCCGCCGTCCGCGGGCCGGGCCGGTCGGGCGATGAAGCGTAGGCGGCTGCCGGGCCCGCCGAGCATGGAGTCGAACAGCTCGAACAGGGCGGGGCTGTCGTGGTTGCCGGCCAGGACGACGGTCGGGGCGATGCCGGCCAGCTCCCGGAGGGTCTCGATGGCGAAGGTCATGTCGGTGACCGCGGGTCGGCCGGTGTCGAACAGGTCGCCGGTGTGGACGATGACGTCGGGGCGGTGCTCGCCGGCGAGCGCGACGATCTCGGCGACGACGGCCTCATGGTCAGGGCGGCGCGCCACGTTGTAGGTGTGCCGGCCCAGGTGCCAGTCGGAGGTGTGCAGGAGCCTCATGCGAGCCTCGCCATGACGTCGTCGATGGCCGCCGCGGCAGCGGCCGGGTCGGGCCGGCCCTCGGAGACGCAGGTGGCGTAGCCAGGGCACGGGAAACGCACCGGAAGCGGGGCGGGCACGAGCGGCTCGTCGCTGACCACGGAGCCCCGCAGGA
>JAJZNB010000247.1 GCA_021848085.1 Actinomycetes bacterium | reverse complement strand
CCCGCAGAGCCGGCACGCACCTGGCGGCCTCCGGCGCCAGCGGGCGGGGCGGCAGCCGGAGCGGCGCCGGGCGGCGCGGCGCCGGGCGGGGCGCCGCCGTTGGTACCGGGACGCAGCGCCGCCGGATCAGCAGTGCCGGGCCTGCCGACGGTGGCGTCCACCCCGCCGCGTTCGTCGGGGGTCATCCGACCAGCCTCGCGGTGGCCGAAGCTCCGCCGAACATGATCGTCGACAGCAGCAGGTTGAGCAGCACCACCATGATGATCGAGATCCGGATGGCGCGTCCGGCGGCGACGCCCACACCTGCGGGGCCGCCCGATGCCCGGTAGCCGTAGTAGCAGTGGATCAAGGTGACGGCCAAGGCGAAGACCATCGCCTTGATGAACGAGTAGAAGATGTCGATGGGAGGCAGGAACAGGCGGAAGTAGTGGGTGTAGACCCCGGTGGAGAGTCCGAAGAACTTGGTGACGACCAGCTGGGTGGCGAGGAAGCTGGCGAACAGGGCAGCCAGGTACAGCGGGATCATGCAGATGAGCGCCGCCCACACCCGGGTGGTGACGAGGTACACGAAGCTGTCGACGCCCATCACCTCGAGGGCGTCGATCTCCTCGGAGATCCGCATGGCGCCGAGCTGGGCGGTGAAGCCGGCCCCCACCTGGGCGGCGAGGGCCACCCCGGCCACCAGCGGCGTGATCTCCCTGGTGTTGGCCAGGGAGCTGATGACCCCGGTGAAGGCCTGGGCGCCGATCTGCTGCAACCCGGTGAACCCTTCGAGCCCGACCTCGGTGCCAGTGAAGAAGGCGATGCTGGTGACGACGAAGAACATGCCTCCGCCGACCACCAAGGCGCCGGCGCCGATGGTGATGTCGGAGATCAGCAGGGTGATCTCGCGGCGGTACTTGAGCCCCTGGGGGAGGGTTCGCAGTACCTTGGCGTAGAAGGCCAGCTGGTCGAAGGCCTGGTCTCGGAAGCCGCCGAGCTTGCCGGCGACGTTCCCTGCGGCTGCCGCCACCTTTGCCGCCGCCGTGGCGCTGCCGTTGGTGGTGGTGGTGGCCGCCATCACAGACCCTTCTGCGGGACGAAGTTGAAGTACACCACGGTCAAGATGAAGTTGACGAAGAAGGCCAGCACGAAGGTGACGACCACGGCCTGGTTGACGGCGTCGCCGACCCCCTTCGGACCGCCCTTGCAGTAGAGGCCCTTGTAGCAGGCCACCATGGCGGCCAGGAAGCCGAACACCGCCGCCTTGAACAGCGCCATCCACAGGTCGGCCAGCTGGCTCAGCTCCGAGAAGGTGGCGAAGAAGCTGCTGCTCGTGATGTGGATGGAATGGGTCCCGAAGAACCAGCCTCCGGCGATGCCGGCGGCGGACACCACCGAGTCGAGCAGCACGGCGATGACCGTGGCCGCCATCAGCCGAGGGACGACCAGCCGGTGCAGCGGGTTGACCGCCATCACCTGCATGGCGTCGAGCTCGTCGCGGATGCGCCGCGAACCGAGGTCGGCGCACATGGCCGACCCGCCGGCACCGGCGATCAGCAAGGCGGTGGCCACCGGGGCCTGCTCGCGGACCACGGCCAGCACCATGGCCGCCCCCAGCTGGGACTGGGCGCCGATCTGCGCCAGCAGCGACCCCACCTCGAGGGCGATCACCATGCCGAAGGGGATCGACACCAGGATCAGCGGCAGGGTGGTGACGCGGGCCAGGAACCAGCACTGGTCGAGGAACTCGCCGATCGGCAGCCCCCGCCGCAGCATCAGGCGCATGGCCTCGAGGGCCACGGCGAACATGCGCCCGACCTCGCGCACCAGGTTGGTCGCCTTGCCGACCAGCGGCACGTTCACCGTAGCCACTGTGCGTCCCTCTCCTGTTCGGTGGTGGCGCGAGCTGCTGACGATCGCATCCGCATGTGCGAACGGCCCCCCTGGCCCCTCTGCTGTGGCCTGTCGGCACGCCGGGCCGCTGCCAGGCGGCACCCGGTCCGGCGTGCTGTGTGTCTCTCCCCCTGACAACGCTCGAGCGGGCGCCACCTTGCGCTCTCGACATCACAACAATGACCGCAGAAGGTGGTTTCCTAAACACCGACTGCCCATCGGGTGGGGACCCTGGTCAGAGGCAGGCCGGCGCCTCGGTCTGGCCATTGGGCTTCGACCCGGCGGGCGACGCGAGCGGCCCCGGCGGCCCGCCTCGGGGCTCGCCGGGGCCGCTTCGCCCGGTTCCCGGTGGTCAGCCGGAGCGACCTGGCCGGCCAAAGCCGGCCGCCGCCGTCGCGCCGGCTCCACCTGCAGGCGGAGCTGGACTACGGCTGCAGATCGAGCGGTCCGAGCGGCACGGCCCCCGACGGGGCGGTGCCTCCGACCGTGACGCTGACGCCGGTGCCGGCGACGGCCACCGTGGTGCCCGATCCGCCGGCACCCGAGGCCGTCGACGACCCCGCCACGCCGCTCGTCCCCGAGCCGGTACCGGTGGTGCCCCCGGTGCTCCCGGCGCCGAGCGCTTGGGTGCCGGTCTGGAGCACCCCGCCGACGGTGGAGGTGCCGGTGCCGACGGCGCCGCTGAGGGTGCCGCCTACCCCCGGAACCGCACCCAGGCCGTCTTGCAGCGGCGTTGTGACCTGCTGCAGGGTGGAGCAGGCCGAGCAGGTCGACCCTGCGCCGCTGGCGCCGGCCGGTGCACCGGTGCTCGACACCGGCACCGACCAGGTCGGCAACCGCGCCGTCCCGGCCGGCGCCGCCGGGTGGGATGCGGTGGGCGCGCCGGACGTGGAGCCGAACCCGGCCGGAGCCTGCCCGGCCGTGCCCGCAGCACCCCGGCGGGTGGCGCTGGCGGCCGGGCCCGGTCGAGGCGGCGTGGCCGGCAGCGCCACGTCCGACAAGGCCAGCGGCAGCTGGCCGAAGCCTCCGGCCGAGGCAGCCAGCCGCGGGCCGTGGGAGACCGGCGCCGCCGGCGGCAACAGCACCGGGATCCCCTCGAAGAGGCCGCCGAGCACTGCGCCGACGGCCAGGCTGGCGGCGCTGCCCACCACCACCCCGCTCCGGCGCCGCCAGCGGCGGCGGCTCGCCGACGGCGGCAGGTCGTGGTCCGCCGCCTGCGGTTCGGGCTGCGGCGTGCTGTCGAAGGTGTCGCTCATGATGCCATCTCCCCGTTGCTGACGACGAAGCTGGTGATGACGACGGTCGTTCCGTGGACCGTTTCGCCGATGTCGAGGTGGTAGCGGCCCGGTGCCCCGCCTCCCGACACCGGCGCCGTCGTGGACAGCTGCACCCGCTCGGGGTGATCGCCGGCGACGGTGATGACGACCTGCAGCGGCGAGGCGTCGGGCCCCTCCACCGTCGCCCCCCACAGGGCGGGCGGCACGGGCACCCCGGGTGCGACGGCCTGCCACCAGTCGCTGCGCTGGGTCGCCGCGGCGTGCAGGGCACCGAAGTAGGCGGCCAGCGCGGCGGCTTCGAGGCCGAGGGGGGCCGGGGACTGCACCCAGGTCGGCGACGGCGAGCCGCGCAGGGTCATGGTGCCCATCGGCTGCTGGTTGTGGCTGAGGTCGAGCCCCGTGGCCGCCAGAGCCGGCGGCGCCGGCGTCGTGTACGACGAGACGGGGATCGCCGGCACCGACCCGGCGACGCCTCGGCTCTGGGAGCCGTGGCCGTGGCCGGCCACCGTGATGCCGGTCTCCACCGCCTGCACCAGGTAGCGGTCCGGCGTGTACCACAGGGCGTCGGTGGGCCAGCAGGTGTCGAGGACGACGGTTGGCCCGCTGGTGTCGGGGACCGGGCTGCCGGCCTTCACCACCTGGCGGCTCTCGACGGTGAACCGGCGGACCAGGCAGCCGCTGCGGTAGTCGATGACGTCGCCGGGCCGCAGCTGGTCGATGTTGGCGAAGTAGCTGACGTCGTGGGCCAGCAGCACCGCCGCGCCGTCCTGCCCGGGCCAGGGGGTGCCATCGGCGTGGCCCACGGCGACGGCCAGCACCCGGTTCTCGGTGCCGGCCTCCACCGGGGCGGTCACCCCCAGCCGGGCGATGTGGAGCACGCCGGCCAGCTGCCCGTCAGCCGTCGGGGTGACCGTGCCGCAGGAGCCGGTCGAGCGCAGCGCGGCGGCCGTGTCGGCGCCGTGCACCAGCACCGACCGGGCGACGCTGGCATGGTGCTGCCAGCCCCACCGGTAGCCGACCGTTCCGATCGCCCCCCACAGCAGGGCCAGGCCGACGACGACCCGAACCCAGCGCTTCACCGATGCGCTCGGTGCAACAGCCGCGCCGCCAGCGGGATGCGGCGGATCCGGGGCCACGCCAGCAGGCCGCTGCCGGCGGCCAGCAGCAGCCCGACCAGGGGCAGGGAGCCGGCCCACCACTCACCGGTGTGCACCGCCGTCGGCGAGGCGGCGGCGACCGCCGGAGCCGGGCTGGCCGGCGCCGGGCTGCTGGCCGCAGCCACCGCCGGGCCTGGGGTCGCCACGCTGCCCGAGGTGGTGGTGGATCCCAGGTCGAGCAGGATGCCGCCCTGGACCCCCTTGAGCAGGTCGAGGGTGGCGCCATTGGCCGTGGCCGTGCCACCCGACGTGGTGGCCGAGCCGAGGTCGATGACCGACGCCAGGGGCGTGCCGGCCAGGATCTCCTGGGACTGGCCCGGCGCCACGTCGATGGTCTGGTTGAAGCCCGGGATGTTCAGCGAGATGGTGGCCAGCGACCCGTGGCTGGTCGACGTCCACGAGCTGCCGTTGAACGTCGAGGTGGCGGTGGCCGGGGCGATCTTGATCTCGACCAGCGGCGCCGGGGTGCCGCCGGTCAGGTCGGGGCCGATCTCGCCCACGCCGGGCAGGATCTGCACGTCGAGGGTCTCGCCCTCGGCGGTGGCGGTGGCCGAACCGGTCGACGACGTGATGGAGGCCGAGGCCGGGCCCACACCCACGTCGAGGGTGTCGGGGGCGCTGGTCTTCTGCACCACGCTCTGCAGGTTGCTGACCGCCTGCTTCACGCCCTGGGTGAGCTGGCCCAGCGGCGTGCTGCCCAGCGGCGAGCCGTCGACCTGGCTGAGGACCTGGTCGACGCCGGCCGTCAGCTGGTTGCCGCCACCCTGGATGACCTGGTTCAGCAAGCTCGAGGCGTTGACCTGCAGGCCGCTGATCCGGCCCGAGGCCGACCCGCTGGGGTTGCCGCTGCCGTCGACGGCAGCCGACGCCGAGCCGCAGGCCACCTGCAAGGCCACGGTCACCGGCGAGCTCGAGGGGGTGGCACCGGCGACCGGCGAGCACGTCTGCGGCGTGCTGTGGCTGCTGTTGTCGCCGCTGGCGCTGGCCTTGGCCTCACCGACCAGGCCGGGGGTCAGCTCCCCCGTGCCCTGGGCGGTGGCCTGCGGAGTTGCCGAGTCGACCGACACCGTGGCCTTGCCACCGGTGATCGACGTCCCGAACAGGGTGATGGCCAGCCCCGACGCCGTGGCGCTGGCCGTGTAGCTGGTGGTCGTGGCCGCACCGGCGGGCCCCGCGGCCACGCCCAGCACTCCCAAGCCGGCCAGGGTGACAGCACCCAGGCCAGCGGTGCGACGGCTCTTCCCCCAGAGCTGCCGAACGATCCGAGCCATTTCTTCTCCTCGTCCTTGGTGGTCGTCCCCGCCACGCGGCCGCCAGCGAGTGCTCCGCTGGCGAGCCGACAGAGAAACAGCACCCCGTGTCTGGCCTTGCGGTCACCGGCCGGAAAATTGACGCGCTCCGCGTCCGGTCCGGCGCGGAGCACAGCGGCGGGCGCCTGAGGCGGTCGCGCCCGGCACCAGGTGCCCCGATCGCCCGCCTCTCGGGCCCGGTGGCCCGGGCCCGATGTCCCACTGGACCTGCGACCTGTGGCAGTCTCAGACGCGGCGACCTCCCGTGCTCCTCTCGCAACCACCGCCTTCCCGCCAGCGCGCCCGTGCTCACGACGATGCAGGCCCACCACGACGATGCAGGCCCACCACGACGACGCGGACCCACCACGACGACGCGGGCCCACCACGACGACGCGGACCCACGAGATGGCGGCGCACGGTGGATCCGGGCCGCACAGGTGACGGGCACGGCCGAGGCGGATGGTCGGGTGGACTTGCGCAGCGAGATGAGTACCCTAGGTGGTGGAAGGCATCGGCGACTTCGGTCCCTGGAGGCACGCGCCGACGGCCAGGCGCTCGTCCGTCGTGCGCAGACAGGTGAGCACGTACGGCAAGGCGACAGACGGCCACGGGACCGACGGCCACAGAGCAGAGGGGGGTTCGGGGGGTGACGACACTTCTTTCCGGGCGCGAGGTGCTCGACGACGACGTCGATCTCGTTCGCGACCGGATCCTGGTGGAGCGGGCGCAAGCCGGTGATCGCCGCGCCTTCGACGACCTGTACCAGCGCTACTCGCGCCGGCTCTACCGGTTCTGCCTGCGTCGCCTGCACGATCCGCACGAGGCCGAGGACGTCGCCCAGGAGGCATTCGCCCGGGCGTGGCGGGCGCTGCCCAACTTCGCCGGGGATCGCCGCTTCTACCCGTGGCTCAGCGTCATCGCCGCCCACCTGTGCACCGACGTGCAGCGGCGGCGCAGCCGGTCGACGCCGGTCGCCGAGTTCCACCAGCAGAACGTGGCCAGCACCGAGGACGGCGGCGAGGAGCTGGTGCTGGCCGCCGTCGACTCGGAGATGGTGGCTCGGGCCTTCCAGCGCCTGTCCGACCGGCATCAGCGCATCCTGAGCCTGCGCGAGGGATCCGGCTGGTCCTACCAGCGCATCGCCGATCACGAAGGGGTCGGCATCACCGCGGTGGAGACCCTCCTGTGGCGTGCCCGCCAGGCCCTCAAGCGCGAGTTCGCCTCCATCGCCGGCAGCGAAGGCCGGGTGGCGGCGCTGCTCGGCGGGCTGCTGTCGCTGGTCGGCATCCGCCGCCTGCTACGCCTGGGCGGCACCGCCGCCCGCAGGCTGGCCCACCCCGGGAGCTGGGCGTCGGCGGCGGCGGTGGGCACCACGGTGGCGGCGACCGCCGCGGTGGTGGCGGCCGCCATCGGGGGCGGCTCCCCACTGCCCACGGCGTTGGCGTCGCGGACCACGGCGGCGGCCGGGGCCGCGGCCACGTCGACGGCGAGCTCGGCGTCGGGTGCCCGCACCGGAGGGGGCGGCCGTGGTGGGGCCGCCGCCGGCGGACCCGACCTTCCGGCCCCCGCCCCCTCCGCTCCGGCCGCCCCGGCGTCGTCGCTGTTGCCGGGGGTTGGCACCACGCTGGGAAGCGGAGGGCTCGGCGCCGGCGGCTCGGCGGTGAGCAGCGCCGGTAGCGCCCTCACCGGGGTGACCGCCACCCTCAACGGGGCGACCGGTGTGGCGGGCTCCACCATCACCCGCGCCGGCAGCAGCCTCAGCGGGGTGACCAACACCGTCGGCTCCACCGTCACCAGCACCGGCAGCAGCCTCGGGCTGAGCGGGGTCACCAGCACCGTCGGCTCCACCGTCACCAGCACCGGAGGTGCTCTCGACGGTGTCACCGCCACCGCCGGCGCCACGGTGAACGGATTGCTGCCCTCTGCGGGCATCGGCGCCACGACCACGCCCACCGGGTCGAGCGCCACCACCGGCACGGCCGCCACGTCGACGACCTCGTCGTCGACGTCCTCTGGCAGCCCGGCGTCCACCACGACCTCCACCGCCGGTGGCTCCCTCACCTGCACCCTGGGCACCACGGTCGGCAGCCTGCTCGGCACCGGCTCCTCGACCTGCCCGTGACGGCCGGCTTCGGGCTCCGCCCCGACCGCCCCGACGCAAGGCCCGACGACACGGCACGTTCCCCTGCCATGCCCGCCACTGACGCCATCATCTCGGTGCAAGGGGTGACCAAGCGCTTCGGGTCCCACACCGTGCTCCAGGACGTCACCTACGACGTGCCGAGGGGCAAGATCACCGCCATCATGGGCCCGTCGGGCACCGGCAAGTCGGTGATGCTGAAGGTGATCATCGGGCTGCTGCAGCCCGAAGCCGGGCAGATCTACGTGGACGGCGAGCCGATCGTCGGCGTCCGCCAGAAAGACGTCTTCCGGATCCGGCGCAAGTTCGGGGTGCTGTTCCAAGACGGCGCCCTGTTCGGGTCGATGCCCCTCTACGACAACATCGCCTTCCCCCTGCGCGAGCACACCAACAAGACCGAGCGCGAGATCCGCGCCATCGTTCTGCAGAAGTCCGAGCTGGTCGGTCTGGTCGACCATCTGGGCAAGCTGCCCGGGGAGGTGTCGGGCGGCATGAAGAAGCGGGCAGGCCTGGCCCGGGCCTTGGTGCTCGACCCCGAGATCATCCTCTTCGACGAGCCCGACTCCGGCCTCGACCCGGTGCGCGTCGCCTACCTCGACGACCTGGTCAACACCGCCCAGCGCGAGACAGGGGCCACCTTCTTCATCATCACCCACAACATCGAGTCGGTGATGCGCACCGCCGACTACATCGGGCTGCTGTTCCGGTCGCGGCTGGTCAAGTTCGACGCGAAGCAGAACATGGTGGCCAGCGACAACCCGATCGTGAAGCAGTTCCTGGCCGGTCGGGCCGAGGGCCCCATCGGCATGGACGAGATGGCCGACGGCGACAGCCGCGCCCCCGAGCCGGCCCTGGCCGGGGCCCCGGCGTCCAACGGGTGGTCGGCACCCGGCGAACCGACCCGGCCCGACATCCGGCCGTAGCCGGCTCGGGCGCAGCTGACCCGAGCCGACCCGGCCCGACATCCGGCCTCGGCCGCTCCGGCGCTACCCAGGGGTCGGCGGGCGCGGTCACCGGCCCCGCCGAACCCGGACCGGCAGCTGAGGCCGCGGAATGCGTCGGGCGGCGAGCCGGTTGACCAGGGCATGGCTCTCCCACGCTTCGCCGTCACCTACGACTACCGCTGCCCCTTCGCCCGCAACGCCCACGAGCACCTCGTCACCGCTCTGGAGGGCGGCGCGTCGTGGGACGTGGACTTCCTGCCCTTCTCGTTGAGCCAGGTCCACGTGGAGGAGGGGCAGCCCCCGGTGTGGGACGACCCCGACAAGGCAGCCGACCTGCTGGCCATCGAAGCCTCGCTGGCTGTGCGGCACCACCAGCCCGAGCACTTCTTGGCCGTGCACCGGGCCCTGTTCGCCGTCCGGCACGACCAGGGCAAGGATCTGCGTGACCAGGCGGTGGTCCGTGACGCGCTGCAGACGGCCGGAGCCGACGCCGAGGCGGCCCTGGCGGTGGTGGCCGGGGGGGAGCCGCATCGGCTGTTTCGCGCCGCCCACGAGGCCGCCGTGGCCGGGCATCAGGTCTTCGGGGTCCCCACCTTCGTGGTCGGTGACCGTGCCGTGTTCGTCCGGCTCATGACCCGCCCCAACGGCGACGCCGCCGCCGCCCGTGCCCTGATCGAGCAGGTCGTCGGGCTGGCGATCGGCCATCCCGAGATCAACGAGCTCAAGGCCACCACCATCGACCGCTGAGCTGGCCGCAGCACCGGTGGCGGCCGGAGCCCGGGCCGGTACGGTGAGGGCCGTGGCCCGCCGGGGAGAGGAGTACGACGCCAGGTTCGCCGAGCTGGCCGCCCAGGGCCGCTACCTCCACGGCGAGGCCGATCTGGTCGAGTGGCTCCTGCAGCACCACGGGGCGGTGCCGCCCGCGTCGGCCAGGGTCCTCGACGCCGGCTGCGGCACCGGTCGGGTCGCCGTGGAGCTGGCCCGCCGGGGGCTGTCGGTGGTGGGGGTGGAGGTCGATGCCGGCATGCTCGACACGGCCCGAGAGAAGGCGCCGCAGATCACCTGGGTGCTGGCCGACCTCGCCGCCGGGCCCGCCCCCGGCGGCCCGTTCGACCTGGTGGTGGCCGCCGGCAACGTCATGATCTTCTTGCAGCTGGGCACCGAGGCCGCCGTCGTCGAGAACCTCGCCGCCGTGCTCCGCCCCCGGGGGCTGCTGGTAGCCGGCTTTCAGCTGGGACGGCAGCTGCCGCTGGCCCGCTACGACCAGCTGTGCACGGCGGCCGGGCTGTCGCCGCTGGCCCGCTACGCCACCTGGGATCGCCAGCCCCACCGAGGCGGGGACTACGCGGTGTCGGTCCATCAGCGGCTTGGCTGAGAGCCGGAGCTGACCGGGCGGGGATGGGCGGCGAGGCCTGGCAGACTGGACGGGCGGGCACCGCCAGAGGCGGCGCCCGCACCAGCTGACCGATGCACCATCTCGACCCGGGCGCTCCGGGTCTCGTCAGGAAGGAGACCGGTACATGTCCGTGGCCGTCGTGATGGGAAGCGCCTCCGACGCCTCCGTGATGGACGGCGCCGTCGAAGCCCTGCGTGAGTTCGCGGTTCCGGTGGAGGTCCGGGTGCTGTCAGCCCACCGGACACCGGACCAGGCCCTGCAGTTCTCGCGCCAGGCCGCCGACCGGGGCGTCAAGGTGCTGATCGCCGGTGCCGGTGGAGCCGCCCACCTGGCCGGGGTGCTGGCCGCCGTCACCCCGCTGCCGGTGGTGGCCGTGCCCATCGCCCTGCCCAACCTGCAGGGGCTCGACTCGCTGCTGTCGATGGTCCAGATGCCTGCGGGGGTGCCGGTGGCCACCGTCGCCATCAACGGCGCTCGCAACGCCGGGCTGCTGGCGGTGCGGATCCTGGCCCTGTCGGATCCGCAGCTGGCCACCGCCCTCGACCACCAGCGCCAGGCCATGGCAGCCAAGGTCGGCGCCGCCGACCAGGAGCTGCAGAGCCGGTACGCCGCCGCCGGCTGACCCGCCGCCGGCGAGCAGCTGCCCAGGGTTGACGAGCGAGCACGGCCAGGCCAGGCGCCACATGCGGATCGTCGTGACAGGCTCGAGCGGTCTGATCGGCCAGGCGCTGGTCAGCCGCCTGCGCCAAGCCGGCCACCAGGTCGTGCCCCTGGTGCGGCGCGCCCCGGGTCCGGGCGAGGCCGCCTGGGATCCGGTGGCGGGCACCATCGACCCCCGGGCCCTGCCTGGCGCTGGCGCCGTGGTGCACCTGGCCGGAGCCGGCATCGCCGACCGGCGCTGGAGCCCGGCCCGGCGTCGCCAGATCCTCGACTCCCGGGTCCGCTCCACCGACCTGCTGGCGCGGACGTTGGCGGTGGGGGCCGCCGAAGGTTCGCCGGTGCTGATCAGCGGCTCGGCCGTGGGCTGGTATGGCGACCGGGGAGACGAAGAGCTCACCGAGACCAGCGGCGCCGGGGGCGGTTTCCTGGCCGATGTCTGCCGGCGCTGGGAGGAGGCCACCGGCCCGGCCGAAGCCGCCGGCCTGCGCGTGGCCCACCTGAGGACCGGCATCGTCCTGTCGCGCCACGGCGGTGCGCTGGCCCGGCAGCTGCCCCTGTTCCGCCTCGGGCTGGGAGCGACGCTGGGCAGCGGCCGACAGTGGGTGAGCTGGATCTCCCTCGACGACGAGGTCGGCGCCATCGAGCACGTAATCGCCACCGACGGGCTGGTCGGCCCGGTGAACGCCACCGCTCCCGAGCCGGTCACCAACCGGGTCCTGACCCGCCAGCTGGGCCGGACGCTGCACCGCCCGGCGCTGCTGCGCATGCCGCCGCTGGCGCTGCGCCTGGCCCTCGGCGCCCAGCTGGCCGACGAGGCGCTGCTGGGCGGTCAGCGGGTGCTCCCCGCCGCGCTGGAGCACCACGGCTACCGGTTCCGCCATCCCACGCTGCCCGGGGCCTTGGCCGCGGCGCTCGGCTGAGGCGGTCAGCTGCCGGGGGCGAGACCCTCCACCGCCCGGCGCAGGTCGTCGCTGCCGGGCAGCACGGCCAGCACCGGGACGGTGACGCCGTTGTCCACGTAGCGCTGCACGTGCCGGCGGCACTGCTCGGCGGAGCCGTGGATGATGAGGGCGTCGACCAGCTCGTCGGGGATCGCCTCCAGAGCGGCCTTGCGGTCGCCGGAACGCCACGCCTCCCACATGGGCGCCAGCAGCGCCTGGCGGCCCAACCACCGGTGGAGCTCGGCGTACACGGCCACGTTGAGGTAGGCGGCGATGGCCATGCGCCCCACCGCCCGGGCCTTGGCCGCGTCTTCGGTGGCGCAGACGAAGAGCCGGGCCACCACCTCGTGCCCGGGACCCACCTCGGCCACGACCGTGGGCACGTCCTCGGCCGCCAGCCAGTTGATGATGACCCCGTCGGACTCCCGACCGGCCAGCCGAAGCATGCCCGGTCGCAAGGCGGCCACGTAGATCGGCGGCGGCTGCTCCACCCGGCGCCCCAGCCGGAAGCCGCTGACGGTGAACGTGTCGAACTCGCCGTCGACCTTGTCGCCGGCCAGCGCCATCTTGAGGAACCGGACCATGTCGCGCACCCGCTTGTAGGGCTCCTCGAAGGCCACGGCGTTCCAGCGCTGCACGATGACGTCCGAGGACGATCCGATGCCCAAGACGAAGCGACCCGGGGCCAGCTCGGCCATGGAGGCCGCCTGCATGGCCAGCAGCCCCGGCCCCCGGGTGTAGACGGGAACGATGGCCGTGCCCAGCCGCAACGACGGAGCCACCGTCGCCGCCAGGGCCAGCGGCGTGAAGGCGTCGGCGCCGTTGGTCTCGCTGGTCCACACGTCGGTGTAGCCCAGCTCGGCCAGCAGCCGAAACCACGCCGCGTGCTCAGCCAGCGGGACGTCGTCGAAGGGGACCGTGATGCCGTGGGAAGTCACGACCCGAAGTGTTACACCCGCCGTTCAACCTGGTGCCATGACGTCGCAGCTACAGCTCCCCATCGATCCGGCCGTCGCCGGCGGCGGGCGCCGCGCCGCGGCCACCACCGGCTCCGCCCGCCGAGCTGGCCGCACGCCCAGCGCCAACCTCATCGGCGACACGCCCAGCGCCCGCCGAGCCGGTGACACGCCCAGCGCCAAGCCCACCGCCGCGTCCACCGGCGGTCGGCACGGAGCCCAGGCCGCTCCCCGGCGCCGGCGCGACGACAACTGGCGCCTCGACGAGCCGCCCCGGGCCGCCGGGCGGGCCGGGGTGGCCGCCGCCCGGGCCGCGCTGGCCCGCACCGGGGGCGCCCGGCCCGACGCGGCGTGACGCACCAGCGCGTCGGGCCACCCGCCGTCCCGCTACCGTCGTGGACCATGAGGTCCGCCGCGCCGCGCCTGGGTCATCCGCCTGACGCCCGTCTGCTGATCATCGACTGCGATGACCTGGGCTTCTGCCACAGCGCCAACGTCGCGGTGTTCGAGGCGCTGCGCCGCGGGCTGGCCACCAGCGCCAGCTTGATGGTGCCCTGCCCGTGGGCCCGGGCGGCGGCCGCCGCCTACCGGGGCGAGGACGTCGGGGTCAACCTGACCGTCAACGCCGAGCTCGACCTGTACCGCTGGGGGCCCATCACCCAGGCCCCCTCGCTGCTCGACGGGGACGGCGGGTTCCCCCGCACCCTGAGCGACGTCTGGGACCACGCCGACGTGGTGGAGGTGCGCCGCGAGTGCCGCGCCCAGATCGAGCGAGCCATCTTGTGGGGGTTCGACGTCAGCCACCTCGACGCCCACCTCGGGGCGGTCGAGATCCGCTCCGAGTTCTTCGACGTCTACCTCGACCTGGCCCTCGAGTTCGCCCTGCCGCTGCGCCTGTCGGCGCCGGCCACCGAGACGGCCATCGGCTTCCCGCTCCGGACGCTGGCCGAGGAGGAAGGCGTGGTGTTCTCCGACGACGTGCTGGTGCTGCGCGACCCCACCCCCGACACGCTGGCCACCGCCATCGCCTCGCTGGCCCCCGGGGTGACCGAGATGTCGCTGCGACCGGCGGTCGACAGCCCCGAGCTGCGGGCCATCGCCCCCGACTGGGCGGCCCGGGTCCGCCACCACCGGCTCCTCACCGCCGCCGAACCGGTCCGCCAGGCCATCGCCGACTGCGACGTGCGCCTGATCGGCTACCGCCCCTTGCGCGACCTGATGCGGGCCAGCCTGGCGACCAGGCCCCCGGGGCGCTGAACCGGCAGCCGCCGGCGCCGCTCAGCGCCGGGCCGGGGCCCGCAGCCCGGCGAACAGGTCGTCTTCTACCTCCGAGGGCCACGGGCCGCGGCAGCGCAGCAGCTGGTACTCGTCGACGGGATGGATGGTGCGGGCGACCTCGGGAGGCAGACCGAACCAGAAGCGTGACTGGGGGTCGACCTGGGTGGCGTGCGCCAACAGCGCCAGCCGGCGCACGTCGGTGTAGGCCGCCACGTCCACCACCGCCGTCGGCTCGGGCTGGGGCCGTGCCGCCCGCTCCAGCCACGTGTCGTCGAACGGCGAGTCGAGCCCCAGCTCCAGGAACTTCCGGTGCATCTCGGCGATGCGGGCGCCGGACCAGCCGACGGCGTACAGCTTGGCCGGCTGCCACGGGTCGCCCGCCTCGGGATGCTGCAACGGGTCGCCGGCCGCGTCGAAGGCGGCCACCGACACGTCGTGGACCCGGAGGTGGTCGGGGTGTGGGTAGCCGCTCTGATCCTCGGGATAGGTCACCATCACCTGGGGACGCACCCGCCGGACCACCGCCACCAGCCGTCCCACCGCCTCGGCCAGCGGCGCCTGGCCGAAGCACTCTGGCCGCTCGTTGGCCGGGGTGCCGGGCATCCCCGAGTCGCGGTAGCCAAGCGACACCACCTCGTCGTAGCCGATGATCTCGGCGGCCGCGGCCAGCTCCCGACGGCGGACCTCGGGCAGCGCCGCTCGCACCTCGGGGATGTCCATGGCCGGGTTGAGGATGTCGCCCTCCTCGCCGCCGGTGCAGCACACCAGCACGGTGCGCACCCCCTCGTCGTGGTAGCGGGCGACGGTGGCGGGGCCTTTGGAGGACTCGTCGTCGGGATGGGCGTGGACGGTGAGCAGACACAACGGCTCCATCCGACCCACGGTACCCGCCGCCTGCAGCCGCCTCCGCCGGCCGCCGAGAGGCGCCGGGAACCACCGGGAGCTGCCGACAAGCGAGGCGGCCGCCCCCATATGCTCATAGCCAAAGGCCCCGGATCGACCCGGCGCCGCGAGCGGAAAGGACGCCCGAGGTGGGCTTTCGCAGGCGCTTCGACAGCACCGGCGGCGGTGCGACGAGGCCTCGACGTTCAGCTGCTGATCCTGAAGGGACTCTGTGATGGCCACGCGCCGCATCCCTGCCGACCACGGGCTCACCGCCCGCATGTTCATCACCGGCTTGCTCCTGGTGCTGCTCTACGCCGCGGTGGGAGGACTGCTGTTCGCCCTCCACGCCAGCATCGCCATCGTCATCGTCATCCCCTTGGCCCTCGCCTTCGCCCAGTACTGGTTCTCCGACAAGATCGCCCTGTGGGGCATGCACGGCCGGGTGGTCACCCCCGAGCAGGCCCCGGAGCTGCACGGCATCGTCGACCGGCTCTGCGCCCTGGCCGACATGGACAAGCCCCGGGTGGCCATCGCCGACGTCGACATGCCCAACGCCTTTGCCACCGGGCGCAACCCGCGCAACGCGGTGGTGTGCGCCACCCGCGGCATCATCCGGCGCCTCGACGAACCCGAGCTCGAGGCGGTGCTGGCCCACGAGCTGTCGCACGTCGCCCACCGCGACGTGGCGGTCATGACCATCGCCAGCTTCCTGGGCATGGTGGCGGGCCTGGTCACCCGGCTGATGTTCTACGCCGGCCTGTTCGGCGGCTACGGCGACGAGCGCAACGACAACGCCATCGGCATCGAGATGGCCATCATGGTCGTCTCCGCCGCCGTCTACGCCATCAGCTTCCTGCTGACCATGGCGCTGTCGCGCTACCGCGAGCTGGCCGCCGACCGCTCGGGCGCCATCCTCATCGGACGGCCGTCGCTGCTGGCCTCGGCGCTGGTGAAGGTGTCGGGCGACATGGCCCGCATCCCCACCCGCGACCTGCGCTCAGCCCAGCACTTCAACTCCTTCTACTTCGCCCCGGCGCTGTCGCGGGGATCGGGCGGGTCCTCGCTGTTCTCGACCCACCCGTCGCTGCAGCGTCGCCTGGACCAGCTGGCCCGCCTCGAGTCCGAGCTGCACGGCTCCTGATGGGACTGCTCGACTGATGGGACTGCTCGACTGATGGGACTGCTCGACTGATGGGACTGCTCGTCTGATGGGACTGCTCGACACCCTGCTGGGTCGCACCAAGCCGGTCCGCCCCAACCTCGATGCCCTGTTCTCGCTGCCCTCGGCGGCCGTCACCCTGCAGGCCGCCAGCGGGCTGGCCTGCACGGGCAAGGCCGGGGTGTGCTTCAAGCCTCCGGCCGGCGCCGACTTCGCCGCCTTGCAGCACGACATCGAGCAGCTGCTGGCCACCGCCGACCAGACGCTGTCGAGCGCCGGCACCGGCCCGGCCGCCGGAGTCGGCGACGACGGCAGCGGCACGGCGGCGGGGGCGGCCACCGCCGTCCACCACGTCGCCGACAGCTACGGGTACCGCTGGCTGGTGTTCGACGGGGGAGCCATCGACGATCTGGTCACCCGGGTGCACCTGGTCCACTCGTCGCTCGAGGACTCCGGCTGGGGGCCACAGCTGCTGTGCTCGGTGTTCGCCTTCGCCCCCATCGGAGCGGCAGCCGAGGCCGGCGACACCATCAGCTCTCCCATCTTCCTCGTCTACCTGGCCAAGCGCGGTACCTTCTACCCCTTCGCCCCCACCGGCCGCGAGCGGCGCGACTCGGAGCTCGAGCTGCGGGTGCGCAGCATCGTCGGCAGCGACCTGCCGTTCGAGAGCGATCTCAGCCGCTGGTTCCCGCTGTGGGACCTGCCGGTGCGCTGATCCTCCGCCTCCACTCCCCGCTCACCGGTAGGGATCCCACACCGGCGGCTGGGCCGCCGCAGCGGCCAGCGCCTCGAGGACCTGCTCCACGAACCGGTTCGGGTCCAGCCCGCTCGACCGCGGCCCGACCGGGTGCAGCGCCGGGGTGATGGCGCCGGCGCCGTCGAACACCCAGCGGGCCCCCGACGGGTCGACGTCGCTCAGCCGGGCGGCCAGCGGCGACAGGTCGACCCGGAGCTGGGCGGGCCGGACCGGCAGCCGCACCCAGGTCTCGTAGCGGAAGCGGGCCTCGAGCACCGGCCCCACCGCCGTCACCACCCGCAGCCGGTCCGTGCGGCTGTGGACGGCAGCCGGGTGCAGCGGCGCGCCCCGCCAGGCGGCTGCCGCCGGCAGCGCCTCGGGTTCGGCGGTCACCACCGCCGCGTCGAGCTGCGGCACCTCGCGCAGCTGCGCCGCGCCACTGTCGAAGGCGGCGGCCGAGGCGTCGAAGGCGGCCGCTTCGTCGTGCCACAGGTGCCGGTGGGCGTCGGGATCGTCGGCCAGGTCGGGCAGCGCGGCGAGGGCGGCGCGAACCGGGTCGCCAGCCGCCGGCCGGGGCCGGCCGACGTGGTGGGGGGCGGCGTCGCCCAGTGCGGCCAGGGCGAACGCCACCAGGGCGGCATCACGGCGGCGCACCACCCCGAAGTCCCCCACCCGGGCCGCCTCCACCAGCAGCGGGCCGTGGCGCTCGAGGCCGTCGACGCACAGCAGGGCCACGCCGATGGCGCCGTCCTGGTCGAAGTGGTCGACGGTGACGTGCTGCAGCCCGGCTGGCACCACGTCACGGCGGGCCAAGGCGGCCAGCACCATGGCCGTCGACACGTCGGCGTCGAGGGCCAGGCGCAGCGCCGCGGGGGTCGGGGTGCCAGGCCAGTGCGACAAGGTGCAGCGGGTACCGGCTCGCGGTGCCCCGTCGACCATCAGATGGGGCGTTCCGTCGAGCCTCCCGGCGGGGACGTAGGTGAGCGGCCCCTCCGGCCAGCACCCGGCGACCCGCCCGGGGCGCGCCCGGGTGCGGCGGGTCACACCGGTCCGGCCGGCTCACCCGGTCCGGTCAGCGCGTCGATCTCCTCCGCCACCTCGAGGTCACGTTGGGTGATCCCTCCGGCGCTGTGCGTCCAGAGTCGGAGGGTGACGGTGCGCCACTGGATGAGGATGTCGGGATGGTGGCCGGCGGTCTCGGCCACCGACGCCACCCGGTTGCTGTAGTCGACGGCGGCGGGGAACCCGCCAGCCCGGTGCTCTTTCACCAGCGCCTGGCCGTCGCGCCGCCAGCGCAGGCCCCGGGCGGCCAGCGCGGCGTCGACCTCGTCGGGGCTCAAGACGGCCCCGGGGCCAGTTCCGGAGGCGGCGGAGCCGCTGAGCTCAGGGATGGACCATCTCCTCGGGTCGGACGGCGGCGTCGAACTGCTCGGCGCTCAGATAGCCCAGGGCGAGGCAGGCTTCCCGCAGCGTGGTGCCCTCCTTGTGCGCCTTCTTGGCCACGTCGGCCGCCTTGTCGTAGCCGATGAGCGGGTTGAGCGCCGTCACCAGCATGAGGGAGTTGTCGACGTGCTGACGGATGCGTTCCCGGTCCGGTTCGAGGCCTTCCACCGCGAACTGCCGGAAGGCCCGGCAGGCGTCCCCGAGCAGCAGCATCGAGTGCAGCACGTTGTGGATGATGACCGGCTTGCAGACGTTGAGCTCGAGGTTGCCGCGGCTGCCGGCCACCGCCACGGCCGTGTCGTTGCCCATCACCTGGATGCAGACCATGATCATCGCCTCGCACTGGGTCGGGTTGACCTTGCCGGGCATGATCGACGAGCCGGGCTCGTTGGGGGGCAGGACCAGCTCGGCCAGCCCGCTGCGGGGACCCGACCCCAGCCAGCGGATGTCGTCGGCGATCTTGGTCAGCGACACGGCCAGCGTCCGCAGGGCGGCACTGGTGTGGACCAAGGCGTCGTGGGCGGCCAAGGCGGCGAACTTGTTGGGGGCCGACACGAAGGGCAGCCCGGTGATCTGCGCGATGTGGGCGGCGGCCCGCTCGCCGAACTCGGGATGGGTGTTGAGGCCGGTGCCGACCGCCGTGCCGCCCAGGGCCAGCTCGTAGAGGTCGGGGAGCACGCCTTCGAGGCGGCGCATGTCGGCGTGGAGCTGGGCGACGTAGCCGGAGAGCTCCTGTCCCAAGGTGAGGGGCACGGCGTCCATCAGGTGGGTGCGCCCGATCTTGACGATGTCGGCGAACGCCTCGGACTTGCGGGCCAGGGCGTCGCGCAGCTCGCCCAGCGCGGGCAGCAGGTGGTGGACGAGCTGCTCGGCGGCGGCGATGTGCATGGCGGTGGGGAAGGTGTCGTTCGACGACTGCGACATGTTGACGTGGTCGTTGGGGTGGACCGGGTCCTTGGACCCGAGCTGACCGCCGGCGGCCTCGATGCTGCGGTTGGCGATCACCTCGTTGGCGTTCATGTTGGTCTGGGTGCCGCTGCCGGTCTGCCAGATGCGCAGCGGGAACTGGTCGTCGAGAGCGCCGTCTCGGACCTCGGCGGCGGCGGCCACGATGAGGTCGGCCAGCGCCGGGTCGAGCTTGCCGAGCTCCGCGTTGGTGCGCGCCGCCGCCTCCTTCAAGATGCCGATGCCGCGGATGAGCGGCCGGGGCATGCGGTCGTGGCCGATGGAGAAGTGGATGAGGGACCGGGCCGTCTGCGCCCCCCAGTAGCGGTCGGCCGGCACCTCGATGGGGCCCATCGAGTCCGTTTCGGTTCGGCTGTCGGTCACGGCGTCACCTCGCTGGTCGGATGCCCAGGCGACGTTACTCCGGCGGCTGACGTTGCTCCGGCGGCTGACGTTGCTCCGGCGGCTGGCGCTGCTCCGGCGGCTGGCGCTGCTCGGGCGGCTGGCGCCAGCGATCCCGTGGTCCTCCGTCGACGACGGCGGCCAGCGCGGCGACCGCCTGTCGCAGGTCGAAGGGCACCCCCGGCGCCCAGGCGTCGAGAACCATGCCGTCGACCCGGGCCGCCACGGCGTCGGGCAGCCGCCGCGCCAGCTCGCCGGACCCGGCGCCGAGCGTGCCGGCGGACCGGACGATGCGTCGCGGCCGGCGGCCCCCGTCGCCGGCGTCGTCGAGCCGGTCGAGCAGGTCGGCCACACGCTCCGGCCGGTCACCGTCGAGCAGCACCCCCTCGACCCGGCCCGCCACGGCGGGGGCGACGTCGCCGGGGTGCTGCAGCCGGCACCACAGGGCCAGCCCGCCCGGTCGCGGCGGCCGGGGCAGGTTGGTGGCCCCCTCGATGACCAGGTGCCGTCCCGCCAGCCGGGCCGGCCCGCCGTCGGCCAGGGCCCGGCTGACGGCGAGCGCCTCGCCGAGCAGCTCGGCGTCGGCGCCGACCGGGTCGAAGCACAGCACGGCCCGGCCGTGGGCCAAGACGTCGACCGCGGTGAGCTGCTTGGTGGCGACGGCAGGGTGGCGCCCGGTGACGCCCAGCACGGCGGCCACCGTCACCGAAGCGGTGCGCACGGCGACGGCACCGGCCAGCGTCACCGGGTCGGCCCGCCGAGGTCGAGGTGGCCCGCTCGGAGCCAACACGCCTTCGGTCAGCCACACCGAGGCGGCTCCGGCGGCGTCGGCCGCCTCGGCCAGCGCCAGCAGGTCGGCCACCGCCGGGGTACCGGGGCCGCAGAGGGCGGGAGCCCCCAGCACCAGGCCGACGGCGGCCGAGGGCGTCGCGGAGGCGGTCACCGGAGCCGGGCCCGGAAGCGGCCGGCGCCTTCGACGGTCGCCCCCGAGGCGACCACCCGCCGGCCCAGGTCGGCGTCGGAGGTGACCACGGTGAGGGTGGCGGGATCCCCGTCGGCGGCGACCAGACAGGCCACCACGTCGTCGGCGGCACCGGGCCCCCCCGGGGCATAGCAGACCTGCACCCGCGGCTCGGCGTCGGCGGCGACGGGCGGCTGGTCGGTGCCAGGCCCGGTGTCGACGACCGGCGGCTGGTCGGGAGCGGCGCCGTCGAACACCACCGTCACCTGGTCGGCCTGACCGGTGGCGGCCCAGCGGACGAGCTGGCTCACCAGCACCTCCTGGGCCCGGCGGCGGTCGCGCCACCAGCCGTCGGGGCGAGCGCCGATGACGTTCATGCCGTCGATCAGGAAGCGCACCGCCCCAGCCTGCCCCAGCCGCGAGCGGGACGCCCGCCCCCCAGGGTCGAGGCGGGCCCGGCTGGCCCGGCGGGGTCCCCCGACCGGCGGCCCGGCCCGACCCGAGGCCCAGCCCGACCGGCGGCCCGGCCCGGCCCGACCCGACCCGACCCGACCCGACCCGACCGGGAGCCTGGCCCGCTCAGGGGGTCCGACGGGGCCGGCTCCACCAGCCGCCCTCCTCCTCGGCCAGCCCGGCGGCGGCCAGCTGCTCCAGACCCAGCGCCAGATCTCCGAGGTCGAGGCCGCTGCGCAGGGCCAGCTGGTCGAGGGCGGCGGGGTCGGGGCCGAGGGCGCCGGCCACCTGGGCGGCCAGCGCGGTTGGCGGGCGGCGGTGACGTGGTGGCGCCGGGGGTGGAACCGGCCGGGGGAGGGCGACGGCCGGTCGGCTGGCCAGCGCGGCATGGAGGGCGGCGACGACGTCGTCGACACCGCGCACGGGATGGGCGCCGGCAGCCAGCAGGTCGTTGGTGCCGACCGACGCCGCACTGCGGATGGAGCCGGGCACCGCCCCGACGAAGATGCCGCGGGCCAAGGCGGCCTGCACGGTGTGGTGGGCACCGCTTCGCCGATGGGCCTCCACCACCACCACGGCATGGGCCAGAGCGGCCATGATGCGGTTGCGCACGGCGAAGTTCCACCGGGCACCGGCCGTCCCGGGCGCCACCTCCGACAGCAGCGCCCCGTGGCGGCGCACCTTCTGCTGCAAGGCGGCGGCGGCTGGGCTGATGGGCGTGCCCAACGCCGCGCCCAGCACCCCCAGCACCGGGGCGCCGACGGCGCCGAGGGCACCGGCGTGGGCGGCGCTGTCGATGCCGCGGGCCAGCCCGGACACCACGGCCACCCCGGCGCTGGCCAGAGCCGACCCGAGCTCGGAGGCGACCCCCAGCCCGTAGGCGCTGGCGGCGCGGGTCCCCACGATGCAGGCCCGAGGGAGCTGGTCGGCGCAGGTGGCGTCGCCGGAGCTGAACAGCACGGCGGGCGCCTGGGGATCCTCGGCCAGCGCGGCGGGGTAGCCGGCGAAGCCGAGCACCAGCACCTGCGCCTGGGCCCGGCGGCAGGCCTCGGCGACCCGGGCGACGAGCGGCGCGCTGAGCTGGCGGCGCAGCCGCCGGTCGGGGTCTTCGGGGTGGCGGCCCGTGGCCAGCAGGTCCCAGGCCTCGGTCGGCGACCGCCCGTGCAGCAGACGCCGCAACCGGCTGGGCGACACGGCCAGCGCGGCGAGGGCGGCGGCATGACGCCGCTCCTCGTCCCCCAGCACCGGCTTCCCCACCACCGGCTGCCCCAGCACCGGTTCCCCCAGCACCGGCTCCCCCAGCACCGGCAGGGCCGGCGGGGCGGCGGCCTCGCCCTCGGCGTCGCCGGCTTCGGTCACGGCCGTCCGGCGGGCAGCAGCACCTGGCGGCCGCGGCGCAGCTGCAGGGCTTCGGCCACGTGCCGGGAGGCGACCACCGGCGGAGCCCCGTCGAGGTCGGCCACGGTGCGGGCCACGCGCCGCACCCGGTCGAGACCGCGCGCCGACAGGCTGCCGTCGCGCAGGTGACGTTCGAGCAGGGCGGCGGCCGCCGGCTCGAGTGGCGCCACCGAGGCCAAGGCGTCGGCCGGCACGGTGGCGTTGGTGGGCCAGCCGCGGCCCCGCGACCGGCGGCGGGCGGCGCGGACCCGTGCCGCCACCGTCGCTGTCGCCTCGCCGCCGGCGCCGCCGAGCAGGTCGGGGACCTCGGGTCGCGACAGGGCGACAGCCAGGTCGAACCGGTCGAGCAGCGGACCGGACAGGCGACGGGTGTAGCGCTGGATCGCCGCCTCGCTGCAGCGGCAGGCGCCGGGGAACACCCCTTCCCCGCAGGGGCAGGGGTTCATGGCGGCGACCAGCACGAAGCGGGCCGGCAGCTCCACCGACGCCCGGGCCCGGCTGACCCGCACCACCCCCTCCTCGAGCGGCTGGCGCAGCATGTCGAGCACCCGCGCCGGGAACTCGCCCAGCTCGTCGAGGAACAGCACACCGCCGTGGGCCAGGCTGATCTCGCCCGGGCGCAACCAGGCGGTGCCGCCGCCGACGATGGCGACGTCGGTGGCCGAGTGGTGCGGGGCGCGAAACGGGGGGCGGGTCGGCAGCGCCTCGCCAGGCAGGGCGGCGCCGGCCGCCGAGTGGACCCGAGCCACCTCCAACGCCTCGCCCGGGGTCAGGTCGGGCAGCAACCCGGGGAGCCGCTGGGCCAGCATGGTCTTCCCGGCGCCCGGCGGCCCGACCAGCAGCAGGTGGTGTCCACCGGCGGCCGCCAGCTCCAGCGCCCGGCGTCCCACCGCCTGTCCTCTGACGTCGGCCAGGTCGGGGGCGGGTGCCGGTGCGGCGGCGGCGGCCGGGGCCGGCTCGGCCCATGGGCCGCGCCCCTCCAGCGCGGTCATCACCTCGGCCAGACAGGTGCCGGCCCGCACGACGGGTCCGTCGACCAGCTGGGCGTGCCGGGCCGACGCGGCCGGGACCACCACCTGGGCGGCGTGGAGGCAGGCCACCAGCGGCACCACGCCCGGCACCGGCCGCAACGAGCCGTCGAGACCGAGCTCGCCGAGGAAGGCGGTGCCGGTGACCGTCTGCGGCGGCACGACACCGACGGCCACCAGCAGCCCGACGGCGATGGCCAGGTCGAGGCCGGCGCCTGCCTTGCGTTCCCCCGAGGGGGCGAGGTTCACGGTGATGCGCTGCAACGGCCAGCTGCAGCCGCTCGACAGCAGCGCGGCGCGCACCCGGTCGCGCGATTCGCGCACCGCCGCGTCGGGGAGGCCGACGACGGTGAACCCCGGGATGCCGTTGGAGACGTGGACCTCCACCGCCACCGGCCGTCCGTCGACGCCGTGCAGGGTGGCCGAGGAGACGCAGGCGAGCAGGGCAACCACCTCCAGATGCCCCCGGACCGGGCCGGGAGGTCGCCGGCGAAGCCGGGACGAGTGTCGGAGGGCCATGCCGGCGCCGGCCGCTCGATGCGCTGGGCTCACCCTACGCCGACGGTGGGTCGCCGGCAACGGGCGCCGCCGCGGAGCCGAACGGCGGCGGGTTGCACCGGTCGGCCGCCTGTTGGCCTCGGCGAACAAGGCACCATGGCGTCGTTGACCTCGAGCGTCACCGGCGCGGGGAGGGCGGAGGCCGACGCCGACGAGGTGGACGCTTTGGAGCTCGGCAGCGAAACCCCTGTCGAGGTAAGAGCAGGTCCCCGGCGGATGTCGGCGCTCGCCTGGAGGCGGACGACGCCGTGCCCGTTGAAGCCGACGAAGCGTTGAGGACGCTCCGGCGGCTCGTCGCCCGTCGATAGCCGTCCTCGCCAGGCACCCGGCCGACGCCGCTGGCCGGCGTCTGCCGCGCCCAGCTCGACGGCGGCAACCATCCAGGGGTGCTCGACGGTGGGGCGCGGCGCGAAGGATCGGGCCCTGGCAGCTGGGCCGCAGGCCAGCTTGCGACGAGCGAGACGAGCCCTCGAGGACCGTCTCGACCCGCTGGTAGGGCTCCGTGCACGACGCGTTTGTGATCCATGCCGGTCTGTGTGCCATGCCGGTCTGTGTTCCATGCCGCGGGGCCGAACGGCCCTGGCCGCCACCGGCCGCCACCGGCAGCGTGACAGGAGCAGCACGCAGACCACACCATGGCCACCCGAC
>JAJZNB010000095.1 GCA_021848085.1 Actinomycetes bacterium | reverse complement strand
CCCGCGACGGTCTGTACCGACCATCCGAGCTGGCGCAGGGCCCACGACCACTTCGCCGCTTCGATGGCTACCCCGTCGGTCCCCCCGAGCCGGAACGACACGATGGCCACGACCGGCGTCATGAGAGGTGGTGCTCATGCCCGCTTCCCGTGCCGCGGTGCTCGGCGGCGAGATGCGAATGGCCGACGCCGACCGCCTGACCGACGCGGTCCTCCAGGCCGGGGAACGGGTGGCGGTACGCGCAGGTGTCACAGTTCATGCGGATGTCGCCGTGGAGCGCTTCGAGGTGCCGGTCGAGCACCAGCGGTACCAGCACCGGGTCCGGTCCGAGGTACCCGGCGTCGACGACTGCCGTGCCGGTGCCCGAAGAGAATTCGGCGATCTGGTCGCGCATCCGCTCGATCAGCACGCCCGTGCACAAGAACCAGGCCACGGTGGCAAGAGGCCCGTCTGCCTTGCGCCGCAGCAGCGCGAGGGCTTCGGGGACCGAGGGCCAGGTGATCCCGGAGAACCCCACCTCGACCACGCGGCTGGCGTTCGCCTCGGCCAGCAGGCGGGCCACCTTGTAGGCGTCGCCGTTCGCGTCGGGGTCCGAGGTGCCTCGAGCCAGCACCACCAGCGGCAGGCCACGTGCCCCGGCCTGGTCGAGGCGGTGGGCAGCGAGCGACACCAGCCGTAGGTCAGCTCCGAGCGGCCGCGCGTAGGCGAGCGTGACGCCACGGTGGCGGCGGCGACCGTCGAGGACGACGGCGGGCACGTCGGACTTGGCGTGGCCGGCCGGGTTCAACATGAGCGGCACCACGCTTGCCCGCCGCACCCCCCGGCGGACCAGCTGGTCGAGTGCCTGCCCTGCTGATGGGTCGGAGAGCTCCAAGAAGCCGACTTCCACCGCCACCTCGGCCGCCGCTTCGGCCACCATGGCACCGATCTGCAGCATCTGGCCTCGGGCTTCGACAGAGCGGCTGCCGTGCCCGACGACGAGCAGGCCCGTTGGGTTCGACGAACTGTCTTCGCTGCGCACGACCTGCTCCTCGACGAGGTTGGCTGCGCGGAGCGTAGCGCCGTGGTCGCGGCGGCGGAGGGCCGGCGCCTGCCGCTCGCGGCTGACGGCGGTGCCGGTCGATGCCCCTGAGCGGCAGATGGCAGGTCCGCGCCGCCAAGCGGTACCGTGATCGACGATGACCGGTTCCCTGGCGCCGCTGCCTCCCTTCGGTCCTCGAGCGATATGGCAGGTCCTGAGCGCGACGCCGAACGGACCGTGGATGGTGATCACCACAGTGGCGGAGCTGGGCCTGGTGGCCTGGTACCTGCGCCGGGTCCAGCTGCTCTCGGTGCTACGGGGACGGAAGTGGCCGGTGCATCGCACAGCGGCCTTCGTGGGCGCTGTGGCCATGATGGCTCTGGCCTGGCAGACCGGTATCGCCACCTACGCCAGCTCCGTGTTCACGGTGCACATCTTCCAGCACCTGGCTCTCATGATCGCCGCACCGGTGCTTTTCGCGTTGTCGGCGCCGGTGACCCTGGTCATGCAGACCTCGTCGCGCCCGGCCAAGGTGAAGGTGCTTCGGCTGCTGCGCAGCCGGCCGATGCACATGGCGACCAACCCGCTGCTCACCTTCCTGGCCAACTACGGCTTGATGTTCTGGTTCTTCCTCGACCACGGCATCGTGGTGTCCATGGCCCACGCCCCGCTCATGGACACGGCGAACACCGCCTTCTTGGTGTTCGGCTGTCTCATGTGGTGGCCGATCACCTCACCGGACTTCATCGGCCGTCGCCCCTACTCGCCGCCGATCCGAGCGCTGATGGGCGTCGTCGGCATGCCCTTCGACTCGGTGCTGGCGGTATCGCTCATGACCGGAGGGACCACCGTCTCTATCGCCCCGACCATGTACAGCGCTGCGAACGTGGCCACCGGTGCCGAGGTCTTCTGGATCCTGTCCATGGTGCTCACCACCGCCGGCGTCTTGGTGCCTGCGCGGCGATGGCTCAACGGCGAGCAGCGGGCCAGCGCGAAGGCGAACATCCGGCTGGCAGAGGCCGGGACGGCCCGGGCCGTGTCCACTCGCGGCTGGTGGGATGCGGAGACGGCGCTCGGCGCCGACGGTCTCTTGAGCGTGCCCTGGGCCGATGCCTCCGAGCGCCCGGTGGGCCGAGCCGACGTGCCCGAAGGTGAGCCAGCTGGGCCGTGACCATGGGCCAGGGCGCCAACCTGCCGGCGCGGTTCCTCGACGATCTCCTGTCGCAACGAGCCGAGCTGGTGGTGGTCCTCGCGGCGGTGGCAGTCGGTCTGTGGATGCTGTGGCATCGTCACCGGACCGGGCCAACTGACTGGTGGGGGGCTGGCCGGGCCAGCCAGGTGTCGTCGACGGAGCCGCCTGCCCGCCGGGTGCTGCGGCTGGGGCTCGGCTGGCTGTGGCTGCTCGACGGCCTGCTCCAAGCCCAGCCCGACATGCCTCGGCAGTTCGCCCCCATGGTCTTGGTCCCGGCGTCTGCCGGCCAGCCGGCGTGGGTGAGCGACCTGGGTCGTGTGGCCATCGACCTGTGGACCCGGAGCACGGTGACCACCGACGCCCTCACGGTCTTTCTCCAGCTGGGGATCGGTCTGGCGATCGTGCTCGGCGGGGACAGCCTGCTCGGGCGGGGTGGGCTCGGGGCGTCGGTGCTGTGGGGCGCGACGGTGTGGATGCTCGGCGAGGGGATGGGCGGCCTATTCGGCCGGGGGGCCACCTGGCTCACCGGGGCTCCAGGCGCGGCGGTGCTCTACGTGGCGGCGGCGGTGCTGCTGCTGGTGGTGCCGACGGGGGCCTGGCGGTCCGGGCGGGTGGGCAGGCGCCTCACGCAGGCAGTCGGCGCGTTCTGGGTGCTGGCTGCCGCCATCCAGGCCTGGCCCTACGAGGGGTTCTGGTCCGGGGGCCGCCTCCGTGAGGTGTTCCGGAACGCGGCGAGCAACGCCCAGCCCGGGTTCCTACGGGCGCCGATCGACCGGCTGGCCGTGCTGGCTGGGCACCATGCAGCCGGGGTGAACCTGGTGGTGGTAGCGGTGATGGTGATCGTCGGCGCCGGGCTGCTGTCGGGGCGAGCCACCTCGGCCTGGCTGGCTGCCACCGGCGGGTGGCTGGCTGTGACCTGGTGGTTCACCATGGACTTCGGCGTCCTGGGCGGCGTGGGCACCGACCCCAACTCGGCGGCTCCCATGGCCCTCTTCGTCGTAGCCGCTTGGCTGGCCCTGCGTCCAGCCCGGGCACCCTCGCCGGAACCGGCACCGGCACCGGCACCGGGACCGGGGCGCGTGACGCGACCGAGGGCGCCGGAGCCGGGCGCGGCAGGCCGCGACGGGGCCAGGGCGCGCGAACGGCCACGGCTGCTGGCCTCGTGGCTGGTGGGGGCGGCCGTGATCGCCACGGTGTGGACGGCGGTCCCCGTGGTGGCGGCTGTGCCGAGCGCGGTGGCTACTCCAGCGTCTGCCACAGCGGCGCTCGTCGACAGCGGCGGCTTGGCGGGTGTCCCGGGCCACCCCCGCGCCCCGGAGCTGTCGCTGGTCGACCAGAACGGCGCACGTGTCCATCTCGCCACCTGGCGAGGCAAGGTGGTGCTGCTGTCGTTCCTCGACCCGGCCTGCCGTCGGGCCTGCCCGCCGGTGGCCGACGAGCTGACCAGGATCGCAGCGTTGCTGGCCCTCCGCCGCCCGCAGATCGAGGTGGTGTCGGTCGACACCAGCCCGCAGCACCGGTCCCTGGCCGCGCTGGGATCCTTCGACGAGCAGCACCACGTGGCGTCCTTGCCGAACTGGCAGTTCCTGACCGGCTCGGTGGCCGAGCTGCGGGCGGTGTGGCGTGCCTACGACGCAGCTTCGCAGCTTCCCCGGGCCGGCTCGATGCCCCGGAGCCTCCTCCTGTACGTCGTCGGACCCCACGGCGACGAACAGGCGGTGACCGTGGTGGACGGTGCCGCCAGCCCGAGGATCGAGGTCTCGTACGCAGCCATGTTCGCCGAGGAGGCTGCCAGGTTGCTTCCGCAGGAGCCTTCTCGAGGGCTGCACCAAGGCTGATCGTCTCGGTCGACGGCGCCAGGCCGGGTGTCGGTGGTTCGCGAGGTGCGGCCGGCGGCGCTGCCGGCACAGCCGACGGCAGCCTCG
>JAJZNB010000122.1 GCA_021848085.1 Actinomycetes bacterium | reverse complement strand
CGGCCGGTGATGGTGCCGTCGGCCAGCGTCTTGTCCCTGGTCCTGAACCGGAATTTGGCGTAGGTGGTGGTGGCGTCGAGGCCGAGGCTCTCTACGTTCAAGGCGTAGACGGTGAACTGGTAGTGGTGTGGCTCGTCGCCTGCGGGCGGGGCCATGCCGCCGTAGGCGCTCTCCCCCCAGTCGGTGAAGCCCAACACCGAGCCGGGCGGGTTGGCACCGGCGGCGCCGGCGCCGGCCGGCAGAGACGTGGTGTCGGCCGGCAGGTCGAAGAGGACCCAGTGGACGAACCCGACGGTGGTGGGGGCGTCGGGGTCGTAGCAGGTGACGGCCACGCTGCGGGTCCCTTCGGGCAGCCCGCTCCACGACAGGTCGGGGCTGATGTTGTCGCCTCCGACGGCCGGGTGGGCGGCGCGACGCGGCAGCGTGCCGCCGTCTTCGAACAGGCTGCTGGTGACGGTGATGGCATCGGGTGACATGGCGCGGTTCTACCCCGCGTGGGGATGATCTGCCATCACCCGGCCCGACCGCGGGTCGGACCGGGTCGGCGGCGGGCGGGGAGCCTGCGGGGGCCGCTCAGCCGACGGTGGGGGCCAGGTCCACCACGAGCTTGCCCAGCACCCGGCGCTCGGCCTGGCGTTGGAGACCCCGGTTGATGTCTTCGAGGGGCACCCGCTCGCCGATCTCTACCTGCAGGACCCCTCGGGCCAGGGCGTCGAGGGCGGCGGCGATGCCGGCGCCCAGCCGATCCTCGGGCTCGATGAGCCCGCCGTAGCCGAGGACGGTCAGCCCCTTACGGTACAGCGGCTGCAGCGGCACCTCGCCGCTGGCCCCGGCCGAGGTGCCGAACAGCACCAGCCGCCCCCTCCGGGCCATGGCGTCGACGGCCATGCCGGTGAACCCGTCGCCGAGGGCGTCGAACACCACCGTGGGGGCCAGGCGGCGGATCGTGGCCGCCACGGCCTCAGCATTCCCGGTCACCACCTCGTCGGCGCCGCGGGCGCGCACCCAGGGTGCTTTGGCCGGGTCACCGGTCTGACCCACCACGGTGGCGCCGGCGTGGTGGCAGATCGACACCAGCATGCTGCCCACCCCGCCGCTGGCCCCCAGCACCAGGACCCGGTCCTCGGCGCCGACCTGGGCCAGCTCCACGGCCGTCCGCCAGGCGGTGACCCCGGCGACCCCCATGGCCGCGGCCTGGTCGAGGCCGACCCCGTCGGGCACCGCTACCAGCGCCGCTTTCGGAACCACTGCGGCGGTGGCCCACAGGCCGTCGCGGGTCGTGCCCAGCCCGTGGCCGTGGACCACCACGGGCCGCCCGTCGACGGTGCCGGCCGCCTCGGTGCCCAAGGTGCGCGGCAGCGGACCGTCGGCGGCCACCCGGCCGGCGGCGCCGTAGCGGTCCACCGGGTTGACCCCGGCGTAGGCCAGCTGCACCCGGACCTCGCCTGGCTCCGGGGTAGGCAGGGGAACCGCCTCGACGACCAGGGGGTCGCCGTGGCGGTGGAGACGCGCGGCGCGGATGGTATCGGCCATGTCGCGTTCCTACCGCAAATCGCCCGCCTGGTGCAGGGACGGCCCCCGGCGGTGCTGACGGGCCGGCGGGCCGACGCGGTGGCCGGCTGCCAAGGCCGCCACGAGCTCACCCCCGCCGCGCTGAGGGGCTCGCAGCACGCTGGTCACCTTGTGGCGGGCCAACAGCCGGCTCAGCTTGAAGGTGCCTCGCCCCGGCCTCACCCGGCCGTCGCCGCCGTCGTCACGGCGGGAACGGACACGGTTCGGGTGCCGAGCCGGTGACCTGGCGGACGATCGACTCGACGAACCAGCGGCGGAAGGCGACCAGCTCGTCGTCGGCCGGCAGGCTCAGCAGCTGCTGGCGTCGGGCCAGATCGTCGCAGGTGTCGAGGGCCTGCAAGAAGCGCGGCCCATCGGCGGCGACGGTGGGTGGCAGCTTGGTGACGAAGCTCGTGCGGCCCGGTCGGGGGGTCCCCACCGGGCGGGCCTCGGCCCGCGCCGCTCGCAGCGCGTTCCAGTAGCGGTCGAGGGTGGCCACCACCACCTCCACCGCCTGCTGATCATCGCCGACCCTCCCGGTGGCGGCCGGTGTCCCGGCCGGGTCTGAGCCCGGTGGCCGGCGGTGCGGGTCGTGGACGATCACCGCGGCTTCGCGCACCAGGGTGCGGACGTGGGCTTCGAGAGCCACCAGCAGGCGCACCGGTACGTCCCGGGCCTCCACCTCGGGCCAGTGATCGGGCGCCAGGATCGTCGCCGGGCTCAGCACCGCCGGCTGCCTCGGCTCGGAGCGTCGCCGGACCCCACGGCCGGGTTCGAAGGCCGCCCACACCACCTTGCCGTCCGGTGTCGGGTCGACCCCCCACTCGGCGGCCAGGCGGCTGACCACCAGCAGACCGAGCCCGCCCCGGGCTGGCAGGTGCCGGCCGGGCGGATCCTGGGCGGACGGCATCGGCGCCGGCGGTGGCACCACCGAGAAGGTGGAGCTGTCACGCACCTCCACCCGCACCCCGTGGGCCAGCCGCCGCAGGCGCAGCTCGATGGGGGTGCCGGCGTGCACCACCACGTTCGACACCAGCTCGGAGGTGCACAAGCTGACGTCGTCGAGCAGGTCGGGCAGCCCCCACCGGCCGAGGGTGTCGGCCACGAAGGCGCGCGACCGCCGGACCGCGGCGCGATCGGGGTCGAGCTCGAGCAGCTCATGGTGCGACTCGAGCAGCTCATGGTGCGAGGCATCCCGCTCCGCGGGGCTGGGCTGCGTCTCTCTCGGCGGGCAGGCGATGTGTGCAGTGTGCCACGGTATCCGCGCCGTCGCTGTCGACGGGCGCCTACGGTGACCGCATGGTGGTGCTGATCGGCACCTCGGGATGGCAGTACGCCAGCTGGCGGGGCCGGCTGCATCCGGCGTCGCTTCCCCGGCGGCTGTGGCTCGAGCACCACGCTGCCCGGTTCCAGACGGTGGAGGTCAACAACGCCTTCTACCGGCTGCCGACCGTCGCCACCTTCGAGGCGTGGGCGGCGCGAAGCCCCGGTGACTTCGTGGTGGCGGTGAAGGCCGGCCGGCACCTGTCACCCGTCCGGCGCCTGCGCGACCCGGCCGAGCCGGTGCAGCGGCTGATGGAGCGGGCCGTGCACCTCGGCTGCCGGCCGGGCCCGGTGCTGGTGCAGCTGCCGGCCAACCTTCCGCTCGATCTGAGCCGGCTCGTCGACACCCTCGACGCCTTCCCGTCCGGCACCAAGGTGGCCGTCGAGCCCCGTCACCCGTCGTGGCCCGTGGAGCCGGTGGCCGAGGTGCTCGCCGCCCGCGACCACACGTTCTGTCTGAGCGACGCTCCGGGCCGGGCGGCGCCGCGCTGGCGCACCGCCTCGTGGGGCTACGTGCGCATGCACGCCGGGCGGGCCGCACCGTGGCCGTGCTATGGCACGGCGGCGCTGCGGCGACGGGCCGAGCGCCTGGCCGAGCTGTGGCGTCCCGACGACGAGGTCCACGTCTACTTCAACAACGACGGTGCTTCAACAACGACGGTGCTTCAACAACGACGGCTGCGGCTGTGCCGTGCGCGGCGCCCGGCGCTTCGCCGGCGCCCTCCGCCGGGTCGATCTGGTGCCGAGCCGGGTGCCATCCGCCCGCGAAACGCCGGTGTGCCGTCCGGGTCGGGTCATGTGAGGTTAAGCAGGGGTCAGGCCCGGTAGCCACCGGCCCCGTGGCCGGCCGTCCAGGCCAGCAGCTCATGGAGCGGCCAGGCGTTGACGACCCGCTCCGGGTTGGCGCCGGCCTCGGCGGCCAGCGTGCAGCCGAACCCCAGCCACTCGAGCTGCCCGGGGGCGTGGGCGTCGGTGTCGACAGCCAGCAGGCACCCCGCCTCCACGGCGACCCGCAACAGCTCCGCCGGCGGGTCGCGGCGCTCAGGGCGGCTGTTGACCTCGACGGCGGTGCCGGTGGCGGCGCAGGCGTCGAACACCGCGTGGGTGTCGAAGGTGGACGGCGGCCGGCCCCGGCCCACCACGATCCGGCCGGTGCAGTGACCGAGGATGTCGGTGTGGGGATTGCGAACGGCGGTCACCAGCCGACGGGTCATGGCGGCGGCGTCCATCCGCAGCTGCGAGTGCGCCGAGGCGACGACCACGTCGAGACGGCCCAGCAGCTCCTGGCTCTGGTCGAGGGTCCCGTCGGGCAGGATGTCGACCTCGATGCCGGTCAGGATCCGAAACAGGGCCAGCTCCTCGTTGCAGGCGGCGACGACGTCGAGCTGGCGGGCCAGACGCTCGGCGTCGAGCCCGTGGGCCACGGTCAGCCGGGGACTGTGGTCGGTGACCGTCCAGTACTGGTGGCCGAGCTGGCGGGCTGCCTGCGCCATCTCGTGCAGGGGGCTGGCGCCGTCGGACCAGTCGGTGTGGCCGTGGCAGTCGCCGCGCAGCGCCGCCCGCAGCTGCGCGGCACGTCCTTCAGGCTCGGGCCGGGCGGTCTGCTCCAGGTGGTGGAGGTAGCCGGGGACGCTGCCGCCGAGCGCCTCGGCCACCACCCGGGCGGTGGTGGCGCCGACGCCGTCCAGACGCTGCAGCTGGTCGGCGCGGTGCAGCTGCGCCAGCCGCGCCGGCCCGACGCTGTCCACCGCCTCGGCCGCCCGCCGGAAGGCCTGCACCTTGTACGACGGCGCCTGGGTGGCTTCGAGCAGGTAGGCGATGCGTCGCAGGGCGGCTACCGGTTCCACCACGGTCTCATACCCGTGGCGGCCTGCCGGCCGTGGTGGCCGATGCCGATCGTGCCTGGCGTCGACGAAGGCGGCTGCACCGGCGGTGCGGGTGGGTGCCGATCCGTGTCAGCATCGACCGATGGGCGCGCCCGTCCCGCCAGTGGCGATCGAGGTCGACGGCCGGCGGCTGCTGGTGTCGAACCCGCACAAGGTCTTCTTCTCGGCCCGCGGCGACACCAAGCTCGATCTGGTCCGCTACTACCTGTCGGTCGGGGAGAGCGCCTTGCGAGGGGTGTGGGAGCGCCCCACGGTGTTGAAGCGCTACCCCGACGGGGCAGAGGGGCCCTTCTTCTATCAGAAGCGGGTGCCGGCCAAGCGTCCCGACTGGCTGCAGACAGCGACGGTGCGGTTCCCGAGCGGCAACGCCGCCGAGGAGCTGTGCCCGGTCGACGTGGCCCACATCATCTGGGCGGTGAACCTCGGCTGCCTCGACCTCAACCCCTGGCCGGTGCGTCGGGCCGATGTCGACCATCCCGACGAGCTGCGGGTCGACCTCGACCCCCAGCCCGGGGTGGCCTTCACCGCCGTGCGGCACGTCGCCCTCGAGGCACGTCAGGTCCTCGGTGAGCATGCCATGGAGGGGTTCCCCAAGACGTCGGGATCCCGTGGCATGCACATCAACGTGCCCATCGCGCCGCGGTGGGAGTTCGACCAGGTACGTCGGGCGGCCCTGGCGCTGGCCCGCGAGCTGCAGCGCCGGCTCCCGGCCCTGGCCATCGCGGCCTGGTGGAAGCAGGAGCGGGGCCAACGGGTCTTCGTCGACTACAACCAGAACGCCCGCGACCGCACCGTGGCCTCGGCCTACTCGGTGCGGGCCAACCCCGAGGGGCGGGTATCGTGCCCCTTGACCTGGGACGAGGTCGTCTCCGCCGATCCGGCGGATCTCACCCTCGCCACCGTGCCGGAGCGCCTCACCAGCATCGGCGACCCGGCGGCCGGCATCGACGAGGTCCGCTACGACCTGCAGCCGCTGCTGGAGCTGGCCGAGCGCGACGAGGCCCGAGGTCTCGGTGACGCCCCCTGGCCGCCGCACTTCACCAAGCAGCGGGGTGAGCCGCCCCGGGTGCCGCCGCGGCGCGCTCGGCGGACCTGAGCACCGACCGGCCTGGGTGCCGGGCTGGGTGCCGGGCTGAGCACCGACCGGCCTGGGTGCCGGGCTGAGCACCGACCGGCCTGGGTGCCGGCCTGGGTGCCGGGCTGGGTGCCGGCGGCCGGGACGACGGATCTCGCTGCCGGGGACGGGCATGGATCGGCGGCCGGCGGGGTTGGAACCCCAGATGCCTCCCAGCTCACACTCGGCCTCCCCCGCCGTGCCCCCCGACGAGCCCGATCGGTCAGCTGAGCCCCCCGCCGGGGCGCTGGCGCCGGCCGGGCGGCGCCGGGCCGGGCACCACCTGGCGCGGCCGCTGGTGTTCGTGATGGCGGCGGCAACCGGTCTGGCCGTGGCCAACAACTACTACGCCCAGCCGCTGCTGCCGGTGATCGGCCGGTCGCTGCACCTGGCCGCCGGTACCGCCGGGCTGGTCGTGACGGTGGCCCAGATCGGCTACGCCGTTGGGCTGTTGCTGCTCCTGCCGCTCGGCGACCTGGTGGAACGCCGCCGGCTGGTGGTGCTGCTGTCGTTGGCCACCGCCGCCGCCCTGGTGGTGGTCGGCCTGTCCCCGACAGTGGCCGTGCTGCTACCAGCTGCTGCCGCCGTTGGCGTGACGAGCGTGCTCGCCCAGGTGCTGGTGCCGTTCGCCGCCTCGCTGGCCTCGGACCGCGAGCGGGGCAGGGTGGTGGGTCTCGTCATGAGCGGGCTGCTGGTCGGCATCCTGCTGGCCAGGACCGTCGCTGGCCTGCTGGCCGCCACCGGCACCTGGCGCACCGTCTACCTGGTGGCCGCTGGGGCCATGGTCGTGCAGGCCATGGTCCTGCAGCGGACCCTGCCCGCCTACCGTGAGCAGACTGGCCTGGGCTACCCGCGCCTGCTGCGCTCGGTCGGCGAGCTGTTGCGCAACGAGCCACTGCTGCGCCTGCGCTCGCTCTACGGCGCCATGTCCTTCGGGACCTTCAGCGTGCTGTGGACGTCTATGGCCTTCCTGCTCGCCGACCACTATCACGAGCCTCCGGCGGTCATCGGACTGTTCGGCCTGGCCGGCGCGGCCGGCGCCGTCACCGCCACCATGGCCGGGCGCCAGGCCGACCAGGGCCGCGCCCAGCGCAGCACCGGCGTCACCGCCGCGCTGCTGGTGGCGTCGTGGCCGCTGCTTTGGCTCGGCAGCCGCTCCCTGGTGTGGCTGGTGGTCGGCATCGTGGTGCTCGACATCGGCGCCCAGGGGCTCCACATCACCAACCAGAGCGAGATCTACCGGCTGCGGCCCGAGGCCCGCAGCCGCCTCACCTCGGCCTACATGGTGTCGTACTTCGTCGGTGGCGGGGTGGGTTCTGCCGTGTCAGCCGCTCTCTACGGCTCCCACGGCTGGACCGGCGTCTGCCTGGTCGGCGGCGCCTTCGCGGCCGGAGACCTGGTGCTGTGGTTGCTCAGCGAGATCGCCGGCCACCGGGCGGGCCCCGGCGCCCACCCCACCGTGCTCACGGCCCGAGGAACGCTCACAGCCCGAGGAACGTCTGCAGGTTCGAGACCGCGTTGGGATCCACAGGCTGCGACACGTTGAGCGGTACGGCGTTCGGGTTGAACGGCGCCGTGCCCGGCACCAGCTGCAGCGACGTGAAGCTCGTGTGGGTGTGGAGGTAGGCCAGCTCGAGACCGAGGTCGCCGGCGTTGTTGACCACGCCGCCGGGAACCGACACGCCCAGGGTCGACAGCACACCGAGCGCATCACCGTGGGCGTCGAGGAAGGCGCTGCCCGAGTCACCGGGGATACCAGGGGTGACGGTGAAGACGGTGTGGCTCCAGCCTCCGCCGGCGCTGCCCTCGCTGATGCCGACCTTGGGGCTGAGGGCGGTGACCCCCAGCCGCAGGATCGAATTGCCGTAGGAGTAGACCATGGAGCCGCTGGGGGCGCCCGAGGTGGCCAGGCCGTCGGGCCCGCCCCACACCGGGATGGTGGGGTTGACCCTGCCCACGTCGGCCGGGTTGATCTGCACCAGGGCAAGGTCGTTGTACTGGCAGACGTCGGGGTTGGTCTCGTGCTGGGCCTGCATGGTGTCCCACGAGTCGTAGACGAGCACCCCCGGCTTGGACGCCCCGCTGATGGTGACGGGCGTCCCCACCGGCAGCACCGGCGACGTGCAGCCGTTGGTCTGCGTGTCGTTGCCGGTGCCGGCGCAGTGGGCGGCCTGCCCGAGGTACACGTTGGCGCCGTCGGTGAAGACGAAGTTCGCCGTGCACTGGGCGCCGTTGGTGAAGGTCTCCACCCCGGGGTGGATGGTGGCCGTGGACTGCGGGGCCCAGCTGACAGCGGCGGCGGTGGCCGCCGGTACCCCCACACGATGGCCCGACGACAGCGATGTCACGGCCGCTCCGGCCGCCACCAGGGCGACGGCGGTGGCCAGCGCAGACAGGAACCGAGAGGAGCGCCTCATAGCCGGAGAACGCCACGCCCGCCGCGATCTTCCGCGTCCGCCGCGTCCGCCGCGATCTTCCGCGTCCGCCGTACCGGCGGCTACGCGCCCTGGGCCACGGTGGCCGGCCGGCCGCCACGCTCCTCGGCCCGCCTGCGGATCACCCGGAGGTCGGTCGTCGTCTTGGCCTCGGTTGAGGCCATGTCGTTCCCTCCTGGTGCGGTCCCTCGTGGTGCGGTCCCTCGTGGTGCGGTCCCTCGTGGTGCGGTCCCTCGTGGTGCGGTCCCTCCCGGTGGGCGCGCTCTGTCCCGTGGCCGCCGGCCGAGGTGCGCTACCGACCGGCGGCGCCGGCGGGAGCGCTGGGCTCGTCGGGGAGCAGGTCCCGCCCGGAGCCTCCGGTGTCCTGGCCACGCTCGTGCTCGAGCTCGTCGGCATCCTCGGGCTCGGCGGGGGTCATCTGGTCACGGTCTTTGGGCATGGGCGATCACTACCCTCCCGTCCCGGCCGGCTCACCGACAGCTCTGGCCTCCGGCGCCGAACGGGCTCACCGGTGGGCGATGATGACGTCGGCCAGGGGGGAGGCGGCCGGCAGCGAGCGCCGCTCGGCGTGCCATCCGGTGCGGGCCAGGACCTCGGCGAAGTAGGAGTCGTCGAAGCCCAGCTCCAGCCAGCCGTAGGTCCGGGTCGACCACAGCGAGTACCCGTCGAGGCGCAGCCCCCACGGAAAGGCCAGCGGACCCACCGGTTCCCCGGCGAACAGGACCGCCCCTCCCCGACGCACCATCTGGCCGAGCTGCTGCAGCATCCGGACGTGGTCGGCGCAGTGGTGGAACGACTCGTAGAAGATGACGGCGTCGACCGGCTCGTCGGCGGCGAAGGCCAGCATGTCGCTGCGGACGGTCCGCAACAGGTCCGGCTGCCGGTTGCGCTGCTCCATCAGCGAGCAGAAGCGGTCCTCGACCTCCACCGAGGTCACCTCGAAGCCCATGGCCACCAGGTCGAGGGTCAGGTTGCCCCAGCCGGAGCCAAACTCCACGATGCGGGCCGGCGGGGTGAGCCCCAGTGCCTTGACGATGAACCCGCGCGCCATCAGCTCCTCGCCGACGATGGCGCAGGAGCCCGTGGAGTACGGGTACGGCGAGCGCACCGCGGCCGCCAGGTCGAACGGGCTGGCCTCGTTCGCCGTGGTGTACTGCGGGCGCCCGGCCACCTGGCGGTAGACGTCCCACACCCAGGCCCGGTAGGCGTCGGAGAACGGGTCGTCGGGGCGCTGGGCCGGCGGCGCCAGCGCGAAGCTCCGCAGGAAGGCGCGGCCCGCCTCCTCGGACTGGTCGAAGAGCTCAGCGGCGTGGCGCAGCTCGCCGTCGAGGTCATGGAGCTCTACCGTTCGCGGCGGGTGCTGGCCCCGCAGCACCCGTAGCTGGCGCAAGGCCGGCGGGGGCACGGCCTCCCGGACCGCGCGCCGGAGCCTGCCGCGCCAGCCGCCGGGTTGGAGACGGGAGGCCGGCACCCGGGGTGGCGGTTCGTCGGGCACCGCCCTCAGGCCAGCGACAGGAACAGACGCTCCAGGTCCTCTTCGAAGGCGGCGGCGTCGCTGGCGTCGGGGCGGGTCATGCACTCGCGCAGCCCGGTGGCCACCAGCTTGAACCCGGCGCGGTCCAGTGCCCGCGACGCCGCGGCCAGCTGGGTGAGGATGTCGGCGCACTCCCGACCCTCCTCGATCATGCGGATGACACCGCCGATCTGACCCTGGGCACGGCGCAGCCGCTTCACCACCCCGTCGAGTGCCTGCGCGTCGAGCTCCATCGGTTGGCCTCCGTGGCGATCCCCGACGGGCCGCCGTCATCGCTGTCGCCGCCGGATGCGGCGACCCCGGTGGCCGGATTGTACCCGCCCCCGGGCCACGGGGACCGTCTTGGCGTCCACCGCAGGGCGGCGGCGCGGCCCGCGACGGGGAGGCTCAGCCGGAGACGCCGGCTTCCTTCCGGCGGCTTGTGGCGGCACGGTTCAGCGCCCGATCACCTCGAGCTCGTCGATGCGCAAGCCCGTCGACACGCAACCTGGTGGCGCCGGCGTTCGGCCTTCAGCTCCGTCGGTGCGCCCGCAGGGCCAGACCCTCGGTGTGCAGCTGGTGCGCCCTCTGCAGGTCGGCGGCCCGCGGGCCGCTGCCGTCGACGCCGGGGACCTCCAGCACGGCGGGGAGCCCCTGCAGGCGCGGGTGGCCGAGGAGGGCCCGCAGCGGCTCCGGGCCGATGGTGCCGTCGCCCAGGTTGGCGTGCCGGTCGCGTTGCGCCCCGAAGGGCACCTTGGAGTCGTTGAGGTGCAGGCAGCGCAGCCGGGCGGTGCCGACCGTGTCGGCCACCTGGCGCAGCAGCCGGTCGGCTTCACCCACCGTGGAGAAGGCCACGCCCGAGGCCCACAGGTGCTGGGTGTCGAGACAGACGCCGAGCCGGTCGTCGGCGCCGGCCCGATCGATGATGCCGGCCAGCTCGTCGAGCGACCGGCCCACGGTGTCGCCGGCACCGGCGGTGTTCTCGAGCAGCAGATCGCACACCGGAGCGCGGGCACCGGCCTCGTCCAGGGCGTCGACCAGGCTCCGGGCCACCCGCTCCAGCGCCGAGCTCGGGTCGACCCCACGGTGGCTGCCCGGGTGCAGCACCAACCCAGCAGCGCCGAGGGCGGTGGCGGCGCGCAGGTTGGCCACCAGCGACCGCCGCGAACGGTCGGCGGTGTCGGCGTCGGGGCTGATCACGTTGATCAGATACGGGGCATGGCAGACCGTCACCGTCACCGGGCTGTGCTCGCTGGTCAGCCGGTAGGCGGCGAAGACCTCCTCGGGGCGCTCGGGCATGTGCCACCGGCGATTGCTCTGCACGAACAGCTGCACGCAGCGGGCTCCCATCGCCTCCGCTCGGCGCAGGGCCGCCACGAAGCCTCCCGCTTGGCGCACCTGCGCTCCCAGCAGCATCAGCACCGGAGGCTAGCTACTGGTGGCCGTGTCCGGTCCACCGCCGGGCCCCAGTGTGACGTCGGGTTGCCTGCCCTCCGCAGGTGCCCTACCATCGTTGCTGAATGAATCTTCATTCAGCAGCCGAGAGGCCGGGGACGTCCAACGGCGACGGCGGGGCAGCCGGGGACGGCCGGGTCGTCGCGGTGACCAGCCGGATGGCGGCCCGCCGCCTGCGGGTGATCGCCGCCGCCGCCGCGCTGATGGCTCGCGACGGGTTCCATGCCGTGTCGATGCAGACGGTGGCGCGCCACGCCGAGGTGAGCGTCGGGTCGCTGTACCTCTACTTCGACAGCAAGGACGACCTGCTGCTGGCGGTGCTCACCGAGGTGCTGGGGGCGTTCGGACGCGACCTGCCCCTGGCGATGGCCGACGAGGCCGATCCGGTACGCCGACTGGTCCGCGGCTTCGACGCCTATTGCCGGGTGCTCGACCACCACCGGGACACCGCCGTCCTCGCCTACCGCGAGAGCCGGACGCTGCCACCGGCCGGACGCCGGCTCGTCCAGCAGCTCGAGGTGGACACGGCCCGCCCGTTGGCGCAGGCCATCGAGCAGGGGAGGTTGGCGGAGCTGCTCGACCTGCCCGCCCCGCCGGCGCTGGTGGCCCACGACCTCATCGTGCTGGCCCAGGCATGGGCGTTGAAGCACTGGTTCTTCGCCCCGATCTGCGACATCGACGCCTACATCACCGCCCAGCTGACCGTGGTGCTCCGAGGGCTGCTGCTGCCCGCCCACCGCGGCACCTACCACGACGTGGTGGAGGAGGTCGTGCAGCAGACGGGCGGAACGGCGCGGCGCCGCTCTGGCGCCCGGCGCCCCGCCGCCGGCACCCGGGCGCCGGCCACGACGAGCGGGCGCCGGCGGGCGTCCGCCAGAAGCGGAAGCGGCGGACGTGGCGCTGCCAGCGGCACGCCACAGCGGAGAGGGGAGCAGGGCCGTGACGGCAACCGGTGACGCAGAGGCGACCGAGACCGACCCTCGACGGCCGGCTCAACCCGGCGGTGCGAGGACAGCGGTGGTGACCGGGGCGGGGTCGGGCATCGGCCGGGCCTGCACCCACGTGCTGGCCGACGCCGGCTTCGCTGTCGCCGCCTGCGATGTCGACGAGGCCGCCGCGGCCGCCGCGGCCTCCGGCACCGGAGCCGTGGTGCCCTTCGCTGTGGACGTCACCGACGACGCCTCGGTGGCGGCGCTGGCCATCGCCGTGGCCGCCCGGATGCCCCCGGTGTTCGCCGTGGTGAACTGCGCCGGGTGGGACCAGACCCTGCCGTTCCTCGAGACCGACCCTGCCTTCTGGCAGAAGGTGGTGGCGGTCAACTATCTCGGAGTGGTGCGGGTGACCCACACCTTCCTCGGCGCCATGGTCGAGCGTGGCGCCGGCCGGGTGGTCAACATCGCCAGTGACGCTGGGCGGGTCGGCAGCAGCGGCGCGACGGTCTACGCCGGCGCCAAGGGAGGCGTCATCGCCTTCACCAAGTCGGTGGCCCGCGAGGTGGCGGCCCGTGGGGTCACCGCCAACGCGGTGTGCCCCGGGCCGACCGACACGCCGCTGTTCCGCCGCCAGCCCGAGCGCCTGCAGGCGGCGTTGGAGCGGGCCATCCCGATGCGCCGACTGGCCGCGCCGCACGACGTGGCCCACGCCGTCGCCTACTTCACGTCGCCGGGCGCCGACTACGTGACCGGGCAGGTGCTGTCGGTCAGCGGCGGGCTGACCATGGCGGGGTGAGCGTGGCGGGCCAGCGGTTGCGACCAGGCCGGGCAGCCGAGGTGCCGCGCCCGGCGCGTGGGCCGCGGCCGCGCCGGCGGCGCCACGGCGTCGCGCCCGTCGGCTCCGCTGACGCAGCCGGGTTGACAGGCCGGCGCCGACGGAGTCGGCTGGCGGCAGCCACAGCAGACCGGCGAGGTGCCGGTGGGGGAGGAGGAACCGTGGGCATCGTCGCAACCGCTCAGGTGGACGCCGAGGAGAGACGCCGGTTCTACGAGCTGGGTTGGTGGCGCGAGCGCACCGTCGTGGAGGACTTCCAGGAGGCGGCGGCACGCCATCCCCAGAAGGTCGCCGTCGTGGCCGTCCACGGCGACGGCACCGACCGGCCTTCCGAGGTGATCACCTACGGCCGCCTGGCCGCCCTGGTCGACCGGGCGGCGGCCGGGCTGGTCGGGCTCGGGGTGCAGCCAGGGGACCCGGTGTCGTTCCAGCTCCCCAACTGGTGGGAGCTCGCCGTGCTCACCTTGGCCTGCGGGCGGATCGGCGCCGTGGCCAACCCGATCCTTCCGATCCTGCGGCGCCGCGAGGTGGGCCACATCCTGGCCCGCATCGGCAGCCGAGTGTGCGTGGTGCCCACCACCTTCCGAGGCTTCGACCACGGTGCCATGCTGTCGGAGCTGGTCGACGAGCTGCCCCAGCTGCAGCATCCGGTGGTGGTGGGCGGCCCTCTGGCCGGCACCGACACCTTCGAGGAGGCCATCCTCGGCGGTGGGCTCGGCCCCGACGACGACGCCGGCCCACTCCCCGACGCCGTGGTGCGGTTCCGGCCCGATCCCGACGCCGTGGCCCAGGCGCAATTCACCTCGGGCACCACCGGCGAGCCCAAGGGGGTGCTCCACACCCACAACACCTTGTGGGCCGGTGTCCGGGCCGTGTTGGACCCGCTGGCCCTGGGGCCCGACGACGTGGTGCTGATGGCCTCCACCATGGCCCACCAGACGGGCTACCTCTACGGTTGCCTGATGCCGCTGGCGGCCGGCATGAAGGTCGTGTACCAGGACACCTGGGACGGAGGCCAGATGGTGCGCCTGGTCGCCGAGGAGGGCGTCACCTGGACCATGGGAGCCACCCCCTTCGTCCTCGACGCCATCGCCGCCCAGCGCGCCGAGCCCCGCCAGCTCACCACCCTCCGCTACTTCGCCTGCGCCGGAGCCCCCATCCCGCCCCACATCGTGGCGGCGGCCGCCGAGGTCCTCGGAACCAGGCTGATGTCGATCTGGGGGATGACCGAGAACGGTGCCGTGACCATCGTCCACCCGTCGGATCCCCCCGAGGCGGCCGCCACCACCGACGGCCGGCCGGTGCCGTGGATGGCCGTGCGCGTGGTCGACGAGGGCGACCGCGACGTCCCCCCGGGGGTGGTGGGTCGGCTGCTGGTGCGCGGGGCGTCACAGTGCGTGGGGTATCTCGACCGTCCCGACCTCTATCGGGCTCAGGTGCGTGACGGCTGGTTCGACACCGGCGACCTGGCCCGCCTCGACACCTCCGGCGCCCTGCGCATCGCCGGTCGGGCCAAGGACCTGGTCATCCGGGGCGGGGAGAACGTGCCGGTGGTCGAGGTGGAGGCGCTGCTGTACCGGCATCCCAAGGTCCGCGAGGTGGCGGTGGTCGGCGTCCCCGACGAGCGGCTGGGGGAGCGGGCTTGTGCCGTGGTGGTGGCCGACGGCGACGCCCCGGATCTGCAGGAGCTGACCGACCACCTGCAGGCGGCCGGCATGGCCCGCCAGTACTGGCCCGAACGGCTGGTGGTGGTGGACGAGCTACCCAAGACCGCCTCGGGCAAGATCCAGAAATACCGGCTGCGCGAGCAGCTGGCCGGGGCGTGAGCCGGGCCGGACAAGGCGCAGGCAGGGCCGCGGGACCAGCACAGGAGCAGAGATGAACTTCGCGCCGACCGAGGAGGACGCCGCCTACCTGGAGTCGCTGCGCGGCTTCGCCGCCCGCCAGCTCGCCCCCTACTACCAGCAGGACGACCGGGCCCGCCGGATGCGCCCCCAGGTGCGCCGCCAGCTGGCCGACGTGGGGGTGCTGGGCCTGCGGGTGCCGGCCGAGCACGGCGGCCAGGGCGCCGGAGCCCTGACGACGGGCCTGGCCATCGAGGTCGTCGCCGCCGCCGACTTCAACGCCGCCTATCTGGTCCTGCTGGCCGCCTTGGGCGCGGAGCTCATCTCCGGCAGCGGGGATGCGCACGGCGACTGGCTGCACGACATCGCCGCCGGGACGGTGACGGTGTGCCTGGCCCTCACCGAACCGGACCACGGATCGGACGCCGCGGCCATCGAGGTGCAAGCCGTCCGCCGCGGCGGTCACTACGTGCTGCGAGGGGAGAAGACCTCGGTGTCGCTGGGGGCGCAGGCCGAGCGCGCCGTGGTCCTGGCCCGCACCGGCGGGCCCGGTGCCGGCGGGGTCTCCGCCTTCTTGGTCGACCTCGACCAGCTCGGCGTGACCCGCGCCCCGTTCGAGGACCTCGGCAGCCACGCCATCGGCCGAGCTGCGCTCAACTTCGACGACGTGGCCGTCCCGGCGGGCCGGCGCATCGGCGCCGAAGGCCAGGGGTTCACCGGCGTCATGCGTGGCTTCGACTGCTCCAGGGCGCTCATCGGGCTGATGTGCGTGGCCGCCGCCCAGCGTTCCGTCGACGAGGCAGTGCAGTGGGCTCGCCAGCGCTCCGCCTTCGGCCAACCCATCGGACGGTTCCAGGGCGTGGCCTTTCCGCTGGTGGAGCAGGCCACCTTGCTGCACGCCGCTCGGCTGCTGTGCCTGGAGGCCCTGTGGCGCAAGGACACCGGGCTCGATCCGGCCATGGAGGCCAACATGGCCAAGTGGTGGGCGCCCGCCGTGGCGGTGCAGGCCGCGCACCAGGCGCTGCTCACCTTCGGCCACGCTGGCTACAGCGAGGAGCTGCCGCTGGCCCAGCGGCTGCGCGATCTGATCGGCCTCGAGATCGGTGACGGCACCGCCCAGGTGGCCAAGCTGGTCGTCGCCCGCCACCTGCTGGGCAGAGACGCGGCTCCATGAGGTCCGCCGGCCGAGCCCTGCCGGCCCCTCGAGGACCCGTCCCTGCCAAGCACCCTTCGGGGCCCGCGCCCCGGCTGCAGAACCCATCCCACCGAAAGAGAGCAACGCCATGGACTTCGACGACTACCAGCACCTGACCTTCGAACGGCTCGACCACGGGGTGCTGCGCATGACCCTCGACCGCCCCGAGCGCCTCAACGCCGCCCACGAGCCGATGCACAGCGAGCTGGCCCGGGTCTGGACCGACATCCACCGTGACGACACCATCCGGGCGGTGGTCGTCACCGGGGCCGGGTCGGCCTTTTCCGCCGGCGGAGACCTCGGCATGGTGCAGCGCCTCACCGGCAATTACCCCGGCATCGTGGCCATGCTCCGCGAGACCCAGGAGCTGGTCTACAACATCGTCAACTGCGACACCCCCATCGTGTCGGCCATCAACGGCACGGCGGTGGGCGCCGGGCTGGTGGTGGCCTTGCTGGCCGACATCTCCATCGCCGCCGAAGGGATCCGGGTCACCGACGGGCACCTGCGGCTCGGTGTGGCCGCCGGCGACCACGCCGCCATCGTCTGGCCGCTGCTGTGCGGCATGGCCAAGGCCAAGTACTACCTGCTCACCGCCGACTTCGTCGAGGCCGCCGAGGCCGAGCGGATCGGCCTCATCAGCCGCTGCGTGCCGGCGGACCGGCTCATGGACGAGGCCCTGGCCGTCGCCACCCGGCTGGCCACCGGCCCCCAGCACGCCGTGCGGCTGACCAAGCGGGCCCTCAACAACTGGCTGCGGCTGGCCGGCCCCACCTTCGACGCCTCGGCCGCCTACGAGATGCTGACCTTCTTCGGCGGCGACGTGGCCGAAGGGGTCGATGCCATCCTGACCAAGCGCGAGCCGCGCTATCCCACCGCCACCGAAGCCTGACAGCGCCCGCCGCGGCGCCGGACCCCACCGAGGAGCCGGCTACCGTCGACGCCATGGCACCGCAGTCGCCACCGGGCGCGTCCCAGCCGGACCCGTCGCCACCGGGCGCCGGGCCGGCCGGCCCAGCTGATCTCGCCGCTCTGCAGGCCGCCTTGGCCCAGGCCCTGCACGCCCGCGGCGCCACCGCCGATCTCGACCCCGCCCTGGCCGCCGAGCTGCTGCAGCAGCTCGGCATCCCCGCCCTGGTCGAGGACCTGGCCGTGGCCGAGCGGATCATCCGGGCAGCGGACGGGTTCCATCCGGTGGCCCGGTTCTTCGTCGACGGCAGCGCCGAGCAGCGGCTCATCACCGACGTCTTGCGCCGCGGGGGGTGAGCCGCTCCTGCGCCGCGGGGGTGAGCCGATCTTGGGCCGCGGGGGTTGGGCCGTTGCTCGCCTGGGGGAGCGCGACGCGCCCAGCGACGGAGCCCTACGGCGGGCGGTCTCCGCCCACCGGGGGTGGGCCGGGCTCAAGGGCGCAGCGCTGGATGCCGATGGTCGTGGCGGAGCCAGTGCGACGATGATCTTGGGTGATGCACCCCTCGTGGAGTTGGCGGATGGCCGCAGCGTCGCCCTCGGCGGCGTCTTCGACGACGCCGTCACCGGGATGGCCCTGCTCGACGCCGACGGCCGCTTCCGCGTCGTCAACGCCGCCCTGTGCCGGATGGCGGGGCGACGCACCGAGGAGCTCGTCGGGCTGCGGCCGCAGGACATCACCCACCCCGAGGACCGGGGCCGGTCGGAGACCACGTTGAGGTCGCTGCTGTCGGGAGACACCGGCACCGACCAGGTTCGCAAGCGCTACCTGCGAGCCGACGGCACCGTGGTGCACGTGGTGCGCACCACCATCGTCCTGCGCGACAGCACCGGTGAGGTGTGCGGGCTGTTCACCCAGGTCGTCGACATCAGCGATGCCGCCGAGGCCCAAGAGGCGCTGCGCCGGTCCGAGAAGCGCCTGCAGGCGTTGATGGCTCACGCCTCGGAGCTGACCGTGCTGGTCGACCGCCACGGCCACATCGGCTACGTCTCCCCGGCGTCGGAGCGCCTGCTCGGCTACCGACCCGACGAGCTCCAGGCGCGAGACCCCCTGGAGCTGATCCATCCCGGCGACCGGGAGCGGGCCGCGGCCCGCTTCGCCGGCCACCAGGCCGCCAGCGCTCCTCTGCGCGCCACCGAGTACCGGGCGCTGCACCGTGACGGGTCGTGGCGCCAGGTGGAGGTCACCACCACCAACCTGTTCGACGACCCCGACGTCGGGGCCCTGGTGCACAACATCCGCGACGTGACCGACACCCGCCGCTACGAGCACCAGCTGGCGGCCAGCGAACGGCGGCTGCGAGCCATCGTCGGCAACTCCGACGACATCATCACCGTTCACGGGCGAAACGGCCGCACGCTGTTCTGCAGCCCGGCCATCACCTCGGTGCTGGGCTACGACGCCGAGGAGCTGCTCGGCACCGACCCGCTGGGGCTGATCCACCCGGACGACGTCGAGGCCGTCACCGCCTTCCGCCACGCCGCCGATGGCGGGTCCCCCGCCGCCTTCCAGTACCGGGTCCGGCACAAGCACGGCTCGTGGCGCTGGCTGGAGTCCACGGCCCGCAACCGGCTGGCCGATCCGGCCGTGGCCGGGATCGTGCTCACCAGCCGCGACGTCACCGTCCGCCGCCGGCGCTCGGCCCAGCAGGAGGTGGTGGCCATCTTGAGCGGCGAGGCGGTCCGCGGCGGTTCCGTCGAGCGCCTGTTCCGCCGGGCCACCGATCTGGTCGCCGAGGTGCTCGAGGTCGAACGTTGCACCGTGCTGCGAGCCGTGGAGGACAAGCAGCTGGCCGTGGTCACCCGGCACGGACCGCCGCTGGTGGAGGGCCGCTTCTGCGCCGAGGTTGACGGTCTGCCGGTGTCGCTGGCCGCCCAGGCCCTCCACGACGACGCCTCGGTGGTGTGGAGCGACGGGGCCAGCGCCTCTCGCCCCGGCCCCTATCCACTGCTGCGCCAGGCCGGCATCCGCAGCGGGGTCGCCGCCGTCATCGCCGATGGAGGCGGCCTGCAGGGCGCCCTCACCGCCTATGCCAGCCGGCCCGACGCCTTCTCCCGCGACGACATCGCGTTCGTGGAGGCGGCCGCCAACGTGCTGGCGGCCGCCCTCGGACGGCGCCGGGTGGAAGACGAGCTTCGCCGCCGCGCCCTGCACGACAACCTGACGAGCCTGCCCAACCGGGTGCTGCTGCTCGACCGGCTGGCCGGCGCCCTCGGACGCCTCGACCGGCATGCGGGCAGCGTGGCCGTGCTGTTCGTCGACACCGACGACTTCAAGGTGGTCAACGACAGCCTGGGCCACGCCGCCGGGGACCGGGTCGTCACCGCCGTGGCTCAGCGCATCACCGGCGTGGTGCGCCGCACCGACGTGGTGGCCCGCTTCGGCGGCGACGAGTTCGTCGTGCTGTGCGAGGACACTGATGCCGGCGCGGCCGAGCTGGTGGCAGAGAAGATCCGCCGGGCGCTGTCGACGCCCATCGACCTCGACGGGCGCAACGTGGTGGTCACCGCCAGCATCGGCATCGCCGTCGGTCGCCACGGCGCGGTGAGCGCGGACGACCTGCTGGCCCAGGCCGACACCGCCATGTACGCCGCCAAGCGGGCCGGCAAGGACCGGGCCGTCGTCTTCGACCTGCAGATGCGCCGCCAGGTCACCGAGCAGCTCGACAAGGCGTCGGGGCTGCGCCGGGCCCTGAACCACGACGAGCTGCGGCTCTTCTACCAGCCCGTGGTGCGCTCCGACACCGGCACCGTGGTCGGCGCCGAGGCCCTGGTGCGCTGGGAGCATCCCGACCAGGGCCTGCTGGGTCCGGACCACTTCGTCGGCTTCGCCGAGAGCTCGGGCCTGATCGTGCCGATGGGTGCCTGGGTGCTCGAGAAGGCCTGCGAGCAGGTCGCCGCTTGGGCCGCGCTCGGCTTCGCCACCCGCGTGTCGGTCAACGTGTCGGGACGCCAGCTGACCGAGGACGACGTGGCGCGGCGGGTTGGCGCGCTGCTCGACATGACCGGCATCGAGCCCACCCGGCTGCAGCTCGAGGTGACCGAGAGCGCCGTCATGGTCGACCTCGACCGGGTGGCGACGGTGATGGAGCAGGTGCGCCACCTGGGCGTGCAGGTCGGCATGGACGACTTCGGCACCGGCTACTCGTCGCTGTCGCACCTGGCCAACCTCCCGTTCGACTTCGTGAAGATCGACCGCTCCTTCATCGCCCGCTTCGACCAGGACCGCCGGGCCGCCGCCCTGCTTCAGGCCATCGCCACGTTGTGCCGCAGCCTGGACCTGCCCGCCATCGCCGAGGGGGTCGAGACCGAGGAGCAGCTGCACGAGGTGCGCCGACTGGGCATCCCCTACATCCAGGGGTTCCTGTTCGGAAGGCCGGTCCCGGCCGCCGCCTTCCCCGCCCGCCGGCGGCTGCTGCAGGGCGCCCGGGACTGAAGGGCGACGCTCAGCTGGGCCGAGCCCGACGGGCCGCCCGGCTGGCCAGCCCCCAGCCGAAGTGCCACAACGGCCGGCTGCTGCGCTCGACGTCGTCCATCACATCGCAGAACGCCTGCACGAACAGGTCGGCTTCGGTGGCGGAGGCGGTCAGCGGTGGCAGGAGCTTCACCACGTCGAGATGGTCGCCCGACACCTGGGTCAGGATCCGATGCCGCTCGAACAGCGCCCCGACGACCATCTGGGCGAACAGGCCCTGGCGAGCCAGGCGCAGCGGTTCCCAGCGGCTGCGCAGCCGCCAGGAGCGGGGCCGGCCGAACTCGATGCCGATCAGCAGCCCGCGGCCCCGGACGTCGGACACGAGCTCGTAGCGGCGGGCCGCCACCCGCAGATCGGCCAGCAGCTTGGCCCCGAGCTGGGCGGCGTTGGCCACCAGCTGCTCGTCGTCGAGGATGGACAGGGTGGCCAACCCGGCGGTCATGGCCATGGCGTTGGTTCCGAAGGTCGAGTCGTGCACCAGCATCTCGTCCATCGACGAGTACACCTTCTTGAAGATGCGGTCGGTGGTGATGGTGGCGCCCACGGGGATGTAGCCGCCCGACAGGGTCTTGGACAACGTGACGATGTCGGGGTGCACCCCGTCGTACTCGTAGCAGAAGAACCGGCCGGTCCGGCCGGCTCCGGTCTGCACCTCGTCGCACACCAACAGGGCGCCGGCCTGGTGCAGCAGCTCGGCGGCCTCGCGCAGGTAGCCGCCGGGGGCGACGAAGACCCCCTTGCCCTGGATGGGCTCCACCACCAGGGCGGCCACGTCGCCGGCCGCCAGCTCGCGGGCCAGCGCCTCGGTGTCGCCGAAGGGGATCTGGGTGTCGGGCAGCAGGGGGCCGAAGCCGCGGCGGAAGTCGTCGGAGCCGTTCACCGACAAGGCACCGGCGGTGAGCCCGTGGTAGGCGTGGTGGCAGAACAGCACCCGGGAGCGACCGGTGGCCCGCCGGGCGAACTTGAGGGCCGCTTCGACCGCCTCGGCGCCGCTGTTGCAGAAGTAGACCCGCTCCAGCCCCGGGGCCCGGGCCACCAGCCCCTCGGCCAGCAGGCCGGCCAGCAGCGGGGTGTCCATCTGCACCAGGTCGGCCAGCTCGGCGTCGAGCACGGTGTGCAGCGCCCGGCGCACGGTCGGGTGGGAGCGGCCCACCCCGAACACGCCGAAGCCCGACAGGAAGTCCAGGTAGCGGGTCTGGGTGTCGTCGACGAGGTAACAGCCCTCGCCGCGCTGCCAGTCGCGGTCGAACCCGATGGACCGCAAGACCTTGGCCGTCTGCGGGTTGAGGTACCGGTCCCACAGCGCGGGACCCTCACCTTTGCGGGCCTGCAATTCAGCGGTGACGTCGAATCCCACCGGACCGGCTCCTTTGGCGACACAGCTCCCAGAACATCTCGCGCCGACCCTGCTGCACCGGAGCTCCCGACACAGCACGGCTGGCTCGGCGGCGGTCCTGCGTTGGCGGCGTCGTCTGGCGTGGAGGTGGTGCGGCCCTTGCGGCGGCCAGCAGCGTAGCAGGGGTGCTCCGCCAGGTGGCTCCTCGTCCCCACGACCTCTGCCTGACAGAACCTCTATCTGACATACATGTCTAGACGTTGAGCATGAAGGTAGTTGTGGGACCACGCGGCAGCGGCGGCGACCTCGGGCCCCGGCTCCGACCCGGCTCCGACCCCGACCCTGACCCCGGCCCCGACCCGGCTCGGGCCGACGTGGACCGGGTCGCTCCCGAGGCCCGCACCCTCTTCTCCATCGCGTCGATGCGATCCCCTTCGATGGAGGAGCGGTCCCCTTCAGGCCCTGCCCGTCGCCGTGCCGCCGTTCGTCGGCATGGACATCGCCTACCAGCCGGCCGAGGTGCTCGACCCGAGCCGGCTGGTGGTGACCGACAAGCGGTCGCTGCGGGTGGCCGGCTGCGACGACGCCTTCGCCATCGGCGACGCCACCAACCTGCCGACGTCGAAGGCCGGGTCGGCGCCTACCAGCCGGCCAGGGCCGGTGCTCACGGGGCCGGGTCAGGGGCGGACCTCGTAGTAGAGGTTGGCCGGATCGTCGAAGTCGTGGACGGCGAAGCGGGTGAAGCCCGCCTGGCGGCACATGGCCTCGGCCCGTCGGGGGTCGAGGCCGAGCGTGCCCAGGCCGGCACCCCCGGGCTCCGACAGCGCCGACGACATGCACGTCGTCACCGAGGTGGCGTACAGCATGGCCAGCAGCGGGTTGCGGAGGTTCTCCTGCCAGGTCGAGCCGCAGCGGATGTCCTTGATGAGCCAGGTCCCGTCGTCGGCGAGGGCCCGGCGGATGGCGGCCATGGCCTCGGCCGGACGGGGCATGTCGTGGAGGCAGTCGAGGGTCAGGAGCAGGTCGAAGGTCGGCTGGTCGGGCAGGTCGGCCGCATCGGCCAGGTGGAAGGCGACGTTGGGATGGCCGGCCTGCCCGAGGTTCTGCTGGGCGCGGTGGATGGCGTGCTGCGAGGGGTCGTAGCCGTCGAAGCGCGAGGCGGGAAAGGCCTCGGCCAGCGCCAGCACCGCCACCCCCGCCCCGCAGCCCACGTCGGCCACCCGGGCCCCGGCCTGCAGGCGCGCCTCCACCCCGTCGAGGGCGGGGAGGATGGTCGGCACCAGCGCCAGCCGGGACCAGGGGCCGAGCATGCGCTCCACCCGATGGGCGGCGGAGGGACCGAGGTCGTCGTAGCTGAGGCCGATGCCGCTTCGGAAGGCGTCGGCCAACGCGTCGACCACCTCGGGGTGGAGGGTGCCGTGGAAGGCTCCGGCGGCGAACCACAGGCTGGAGGTCTCGTCGGCCAGCACTGGCACCGCCTCGGTGGGCAAGGTGAAGCGCTCGCCGTCGGGAGAGGCGAGGAGCCCGGCCGCGGCCTGGCTCCGCAGCCACTCGAGCAGCCACCGCTGGTGCAGCCCGGTGCGTTCGGCCAGCTCGGCGGCGCTGCACGCGCCGGCGCCGGCCAGGGCTCGGTAGAGGCCCAGGCGGTCCCCGAGGTGGATCATGAGCGACACCTCCTCGCCCTGCTTGTAGCTCCACACCCGCAAGGCGAAGGCGCGGATGTCGTCGTCGGGGCGCGATGGGCGTGTGTCGGGCATGGCCGGCTGCCTAGCACGCCCGGCGGTGCAGCGCCGCAGCTGGCCAGCGACTCGTAGACGGCGTCGATACGGGCCCGGTTCCGGGGGTTCTGCCAGCGCGGGCCCATGGTGCCGATGACGTGGCCGAAGGCGACGCCGGAGTCGGGGTCGCAGAAGCCGAGGGAGCCGCCGGCCGCTCGGCGGGCCAGCTCGCCGACCGGGAAACCGAAGGTGTTGGTGTGGTAGCCGCGGGCGGTGCCCGGCTTCCACCACGGGGGCTGGCCGGCGAGGGCTGCCGCCATCAGCGGATGGTGGAGCATGGCTCTGGGGGGAGGGGGGGAGCCGCGTGGGCGGGAGCCAACACGGCGGGTGTGCCGCGGACGGGCCGGCGCGCCTACAGTCGGCGCGGATCGGATGCAGGGGGTGGTTCGTGCCGGAGCTGGCATCGGAGATCGAGCCCGCCGCGGCGGGCTTCGACCGCGACAGGTTGGCGCGCCTCGACGCCCACTTCCGCCGCTACGTGGATGACGGCCGGCTGCCGGGCTGGTCGCTGGTGGTGACCCGCGGCGGCAAGGTCGTCCACCTGGCCCGCTACGGCATGGCCGACGCCGAGCAGGGCCAGCCGGTGGCCGGAGACACGCTGTTCCGGATCTACTCCATGACCAAGCCGATCACCTCGGTGGCGGCCATGATGCTCTACGAGGAGGGCGCCTTCGAGCTGAAAGATCCCGTCAGCCGCTTTCTGCCGGCCTTCGCCGATCTGCGGGTGTACCGCTCGGGCTCGGCGCTGGCGCCGGTCACCGAACCGGCCCGGGAGCCGATCCGCATGTGGCACCTGCTGACCCACACCGCCGGGCTGACCTACGGCTTCCACCACGCCCATCCGGTGGACGCCATGTACCGCGCCGTCGGCTTCGAGTGGTCGGCTCCCGAGCTCGACCTGGCCGGCTGCTGCGAGCAGTGGGCGCAGCTTCCGCTGCTGTTCCACCCCGGCAGCGAGTGGAACTACTCGGTCGCCACCGACGTGCTGGGCCGGGTGGTGGAGGTGGCGTCGGGCATGGCCCTCGACCGGTTCTTCGCCGAGCGGATCTTCGCCCCGCTGCAGATGCACGACACCGGCTTCGCCGCCGACCCCGAGAGCGGACCACGGCTGGCGGCGCTCTACCTCGCTGCCGACGGCGGGCGCCGCATCCGGCGGGTCGACGACACCGCCGGGCTGTGGCCCATGCCGTTCCTGTCGGGAGGCGGCGGGCTGATGTCGAGCGCCCGTGACTACCACCGGTTCACCCAGATGCTGCTGCGACGCGGTGAGCTCGACGGGGTGCGGCTGTTGGGCAGCCGCACCGTC
>JAJZNB010000295.1 GCA_021848085.1 Actinomycetes bacterium | reverse complement strand
TTCCACAGGCGGTGCACCGGGTGGCCTCGCCGCAGGTCGAGCGGCGCGGCCTGCTCGCCGAGCCCGGCGAGGTGCTCCCCGGCCCGGAGGCGGCGACGCAGCGACCACGATCCACCGCGCCGACGCGGGGGATGCTGGGCCAGCAGCACCGGCCCGCCGGGCCGGCGCACCGACACCGCTCCGCGGCCGTCCACCTCGACCTCCACGCCGGCCGACGCCACCCGAACACCGCCGCTAGGCCCGCCGATCCGTGTCACGGCGGCCGGCGGCGCCGGCCAGGGCAGCGGGTCGACCACGGCGTAGGAGCCCGCCGCCACGCCCGGGCCCCAGGCCAGGCGGACGAGGTCGGCGGCGAGCAGCTCCACCTCCACGCTGGCCCGGTCGAACACGACCCGTGCGCCGTGGGGGATGTCCTCCACGGTCCGCAGCGACCCGGGCTCCACCGCCGCAGCGGCGCCCCCCGCGGCACGTCGCCGGACGGCCAGCTCGGTCCGCAGGGTGCCGACGACGACCAGGGCCGAGGTTCGGGGTCCGAGGTCACCCAGGGCGCGGGTGGCCGCCCTGACCTTGGCCCACGCCCGGCGCAGCGACCAGCCGGCCACCGCTCAGGGAGACGGGGCGCAAGGCCGGCCGACCCGCACCCCGGCGCGGGGCGAGGGCCCGCGCCCGTTCGGCACCTGGGCGCAGACCGGCCCCGACCCGTCGACCTCGACCGCAACGCCCACCGCCATGTGACGCACGCTACCCAACGCGGCCGTCGCCCACCGGCCAGCGCCACCTTCCGATCCCGGGTCGAACCCGCCGGGCCGGCCAGCGCACCGGCCGGACCTGGACCGGGTGGCGCCCGCCGGCACCGGAGGCGCCGATCCGTCGAGGACCTCCGTCGACCTTCGGAGGGACTTTGGTCCCTGCCTGGGTCCGGGCCGGGACCGCAAGCTGCTGCGGGGAGGGAACAGTGACGACGCCCCGGCGAGCGCCGGCTGCCGGGGCGGCCCCGGCAGCCGAGCCGGAGCCGTGCACCCCCGTCACCGCTGCCATGAGCAACTCGACCGGCCAGATCGTGCCGATGGACGAGGCCACCTGCTACGCCCGGCTGGCCGATGCCTCGGTGGGACGGGTGGCCGTGACGATGGGAGCGGTCCCCGCCGTGCTCCCGGTGACGTTCTGCCTGGTCGACGGGCGGATCGTGTTCCGTACCGGCAGTGGCGGCCCGCTCCTCGACGCCACCGATGGACGGGTGGTGGCCTTCGAGATCGACGACCTCCCCGTCGGGCCGGCCATCGGGGACGGGCCCGGATGGTGGGTGCAGGTGGTGGGCTGGGCTCGGCGGGTCACCGACGACGGGCTGCAGGCCAAGGCCTGCGCGGCGCTTCCGTGGGGCTGGCAGCACGACGGGGTCGACGTGGTGGTCGCCGTGGAGCCCCGGATGGTGAGCGGCCGGCAGATGGTGCTGGCCGAGGCGGACTGAGGCCGGCAGATGGTGCTGGCCGAGGCGGACTGAGGCCGGCAGATGGTGCTGGCCGAGGCGGACTGAGGCCGGCAGATGGTGCTGGCCGAGGCGGCCTGAGGCCAGCAGATGGTGCTGGCCGAGGCGGCCGGCAGATGGCGGTCAGGCCCGCTGGAGCGACGCGTTCCACTGCAGACGGGTACCGCCGGTGGTGCGCCGGCTGAGCTGCAGCGAGCCGCCCAGGGCCTCGGCCCGCTCGGCCAGGTTTCGCAGCCCGTTGCCGGCGGACGGTGCGGTCGGCGGCCCCACACCGTCGTCGGAGACCGTCAGCGTCAAGGTGGCAGCGGTCACCGCGACCACCACGTCGGCGGTGGAGGCCTGGGCGTGGCGGGCCACGTTCGACAGCGCCTCGCGCAGGACCTTCAGGAGGTTGTCGGCGACCTGCTGATCGGCCAGCGTGTCGACCGGGCCGTCGAAGGCCACCCGGGGACGGAAGCCGAGCTGGGAGGCCGCTTCGGCCGCCACGGCCAGCACCCGGCTGCGGAGCTGGTCGGGGTCGGTCGACGCCTGCTGCAGGCCGAAGATGGTGGTGCGGATCTCGGCGATGGTGGTGTCGAGCTCCGCCACGGCTTCACTGACCCGCTCGCGTGGGAGGCCGCTGAGCAGCGGCAGCACGCTCTGGATGCTCATGCCGGTGGCGAACAGCCGCTGGATGACGGTGTCGTGCAGGTCACGGGCAATGCGTCCGTGCTCACCGACGATGCTGAGCTTCTCGAGCTCCAGGCGTGATTCTCCGAGCCGGGTGGCGACGTCGGCGGCCACCGCGTACTCGCTCAACATGGTGCCGTCCTGGCCGTCGAACGTGGCGCGCCCCGCGGCGCGCACCACGGTCAGGTGCTGCAGCCGGCCCCGCAGCTGCGACAGGGCGACGGTCGCCACCGGCCCCTGTCCGAGGTCGAGGAACGGCAGGCGGGAGGGCGCGCCGGCACCGGGCGCGCCGGCACCGGGCTCGCCGGCGCCGGCCGCGGCGTCGAGCCGGTCGAACAGCGCCGGCCGGCGCATCCCCACCTGCCACGGAACTCGGTGGCCGCGGGTCCGGAAGCTGGTGCCGATGAGCTTCTCGAGGCGGGTGTCGTCGGGGGCGTCGGCGGCGAGCACCACCCCCGACTCGGGGTCCTCGGCGTCGATGTCGGTCACCAGTGCACCATCGGCGTCGAGGAGGAGCCGGGCTTCGCGGGCGGCGGCCTGCATGAGCTCCTCGATGGAGCCGCCGGCCAGCACCGCCTGGGTGAGCTGGTTGGTGGCCTGCAGCCGCCGCTGCACCCGCGTCCAGGCGCTGGCGTCACGCACGAACGCGGCCACCCGGCCGCCGCTCAGCGGCGACAGCCCGACGTCGATCGGGAAGGTGGTGCCGTCCTTGCGCTGCCCCGACAGGCGCAGTCCCGCCCCCATCGGACGCGACGAGGGATGATGCGCGTAGCGTCGGCGATGCGCGGCGTGCAGACCCCGCAGCGATTCGGGCACCAGCAGCTCCATCGGCCAGCCGACCAGCTCTTCGGGTCTGTAGCCGAACAGGGTCTGCACCGCGGCGCTGGCGAAGAGGACGGCGCCGAGGTCGTCCACCACCACGATGGCGTCGGGCGACGCCGTCACCAGCTCGCCGGCCAGCTCGACCGGCGGACCCTCGCTCCCGCCCGCCTCGCTCACCGCGACGTCGTCCACCCGGCGTCCGCCTCAGCGGCCCCGGTCGTGGGCGCGCTGGGCCTGCTGGGCGTGGACGGCGTACACCGCCGCCTCCGTCCGGCGCGACAGGCCGAGCTTGGACAGGATGTCGGATACCGAGTTCTTGATGGTCTTCTCCGCCAGGATGAGCTCGTCGGCGATCTGGCGGTTGGTCCGCCCGTCGGCGATGAGGTCGAGGATGCGACGCTCCCTGGGGGTGAGCTGCTCCAGGCGGCTGTAGGCCTCGTGCTCGACACGCACCCGGTCCATGGCACGGGCCATCACCGCCGGCTCGATCAGCCACTGCCCGGCCGCCACCTTGCGGACCGCCTCGATCAGCGACCCGCCGTCCACCTGCTTCAGCAGGAAGCCTCGTGCACCGGCGATGATCGAGGACAGCAGCGCCTCGTCGCCGCCGAAGGAGGTGAGCATGACGCAGGCCAGGTCGGGGTGCTCGGCGCGCAGCTCGCGGCACACCTCGATGCCGTCCCCGTCGGGCAGCTGCACGTCGAGCAGGGCCACGTCGGGGCGGGCCGCCGGCACCCGCAGCACCGCCTCACCGGCAGTCGAGGCCTCACCGACGACGTGCATGTCGGGCTGGGCGTCGATGAGCTGACGCAAGCCGCGGCGCACGATCTCGTGGTCGTCGAGGAGGAACACCCGCGTGCCGGAGGTGTCGGCGGCGGTGCCACCAGAACGCGGTTCGTGTGCTTCGGGAGCGCTCACCGGCTCTGCGTCCTTTCCGGCCGGCTGTCGGCCGACGTCGACGGGCCCGGCCGCCGACCACCGCGGTCGCTCGACCGGGTTCACCTGCAACGTTACCGGGGGTGCCGGCGAGAACCAACAGATGATCACCATCGGCATCGCCGGCCACGGCGCGACGAGGCCCGGCTCCGGGCGGGGCCGGAGCCGGGCGCTCGTCCCAGCTGTGGCTCGCGGTGGAGCAGGCGCTAGGTGGCTGGTGTCTTGTGGGGTGTTCGGGCGGCTGACTTTCCGCTGGGCGGCGGCTGAGCCGGAACTCGCGACCCGAGCTGCTCGGATCTCCGAACTGGCGAAGAATGGACAGCGAC
>JAJZNB010000126.1 GCA_021848085.1 Actinomycetes bacterium | reverse complement strand
GGCGTCGGCAGCTGGGCCGCCACAAGCCGGCGGCGTCGGCAGCTGGGCCGCCACAAGCCGGCGGCGTCGGCAGCTGGGCCGCCACAAGCCGGCGGCGTCGGCAGCACCGTCGGGTGTGGGGTGGCGGTCGCCGCCCGCCCGGTTCCCGGGGACAGCCGGCCGGACCGGCGCCTCGGCGCCGGAGCCGCCGGCCGGCCCGGTCAGCCGGTGCCGGGCTCCTCGGGCGCGGTGCCCGTCCCGCCGTCGTGGCTGGCGTGCTGCTGCTGCTGGCGCTCCAGCTCGGCCAGGCGCCACCAGGGCACCGTCAGCCCCGGAGCCAGGTCGATGCCGAGGTCGTGGGCCCACGCCCGGTTCTCGGCGTTGGCCGTCTCGAGGCGCCGGTCCTCGCGGACCGTCTCGCGCTCGAGCTGACGGAACCACTGGAAGAGGACGACGGCGAGCCAGCCGCCGGTGGTCACCATGGCCAGGATCCAGAAGGTGTCGCCGGCTTGGTGGGTGTTGGCCAGGGTGTTGATGGGGGCGAGCGGGGTGGGCAGCTGGGTGAGGGCGATCCCCAAGAACACCTCGAAGGGCATGCCCATGAACAGCGACACGGCCCGCACCAGCGGTGGCCAGCGCCAGCGGGCCGGGTCGAGGCCCACCAGCGGATGCCAGTACAGGTAGCCGACGGCGAAGAACCACAGGTGGGTGCCATCGTGGAACAGGGGATGGGCCACCGAGTAGGGATAGACCCCCGTCATGAAGAAGACGTACATCGTCCCGTAGTAGAGGAACCACGCCACCACGGGGAAGGTGAGGACGCCCACCACCCGGCTGTGGACGACCTTCAGGATCCGGACCTGGTTGGCCCGGTTGGCGGCCTGGGTGGCCAGGGTCACCGGCTTGCCCAGGGCGATCAGCGGCGGGGCCACCATCATCAGCAGCACGTGCTGGATCACGTGCATGGACACGTTCACGTCGTCGTAGGCGGCCAGGCCTGAGCCGACCGCCACCCACATGGCCACCATCCCGACCACGAAGACCGCCGTGTGCCACAGAGGCCAGGGCCGGCCCCGACGGGCCAGGCGGCGCACCCCCACCCCGTAGAGGGCGAGGACGATCAGCTCCACGGCGTCGGCCACCAGGCTGAGCGGGCCGGTCTGGATGCCGGTCAGCAAGATGTGGGTGCTGACCGCCGGATGGGGAGCTTGGCCGAAGGCGAGCCACATGGGCATCAGCGCCATCCTGCCGTCGCCGCCGACCGCGTCACGGCCGGCATCGAGGTCGAGAGGTCCACTTGCTCACAGAGCAACGCTACGCACAGTTGCCGCCGGCGGGAATTCGGGATGGTGGCGCCGGGCGCCGGGCGGCGGACGCCGGGCGGCGGGTGCCGGGTCAGCCGAGGGCGGCCACCACGTGCTCGATGCAGGCGCACAGGGCGGCGACGTCGTCGGGCTCCACGGCCGGGAACATCCCGATGCGCAGCTGGTTGCGGCCCAGCTTGCGGTAGGGCTCGGTGTCGACGATGCCGTTGGCCCGCAGCACCTTGGCCACCCGCGAGGCGTCGACGGCGTCGACGAAGTCGACGGTGCCCACCACCGCGCTGCGCTTCACCGGGTCGGCCACGAAGGGGGTGGCGAAGTCGACCTTGTCGGCCCAGGAGTAGAGGGTCTGCGCCGAGCGGTCGCTGCGGCTGGCTGCCCATTCCAGGCCGCCGTTGGCCAGCATCCACTCGACCTGGTCGGCCAGCAGCAGCAAGGTGGCGAGCGCCGGGGTGTTGTAGGTCTGGTCCTTGGTGGAGCCCTCGAGGGCGATCGACAGGTCGAGAGAGGCCGGCACCCAGCGCTTGGAGGCCGTGATCCGCCCGATGCGCTCGACCGCCGCCGGTGACAGCAGGGCGAGCCACAGCCCGCCGTCAGAGGCGAAGCACTTCTGCGGGGCGAAGTAGTAGGCGTCGAACTGCCGCGGATCGACCCGCAGCCCCCCGGCCGCCGAGGTGGCGTCGACCGCCACCAGCTGGCCCGCCTCGGCGCTGGTGCCCGCCGGGCGGCGGATCTCCATGGCCACCCCGGTCGACGTCTCGTTGTGGGTCAGGGCGTAGAGGTCGACGCCGTGGCTGGCTCGCGCCTCGGGATGGGTGCCGGCCGGCGCCGTGATCACCTCGGGCTCTGCCAGATGGGGGGCGGCGGCCGCGGCGGCGGCGAACTTGGAGGAGAACTCCCCGAACGACAGGTGCTGGGAGCGCTGGTCGATCAGGTGGAAGGTCGCCGCGTCCCAGAACACGGTGGTGCCGCCGTTGCCGAGCACCACCTCGTAGCCGTCGGGCAGCGAGAACAGCTGGCGCAGCCCGGAGCGGATCCGACCCACCAGGCTCTTGACCGGGGCCTGGCGGTGGCTGGTGCCCATGACGGTGGTGGCCGCCGCGGCCAGGGCGGCGACCTGCTCGGGGCGGACCTTGGAGGGTCCGCAGCCGAAGCGGCCGTCGGCCGGCTTCAGCGCGTCGGGGATGGTGATGTCGGGCGTGTCGGTCGGGGCGGTCACGTGTGCAAGCATGACAGCCATGGCCTCCCCGATGGAAACCGCACCTGCCGGCCAGCAGACCTCCGGGGCCCGCCGCGTGTCGGCCCGCCTGGCCGGGCTGGCCCCGTCGGCCACCTTGGCCGTCGACGCCCGGGCCAAGGCCCTGAAGGCCGCCGGGGAGGACGTCATCGGCTTCGGCGCCGGCGAACCGGACTTCCCCACCCCCGAACCGATCGTGGAGGCCGCCGCGGCGGCCTGCCGCGACCCCCGCAACCACCGCTACACCCCGGCCGCCGGGCTGCCCGAGCTGCGCGAGGCCGTCGCGGCGAAGACCGCCCGCGACTCGGGTCTGGCCGTCGAGCCCAGCCAGGTGCTGGTCACCAACGGCGGCAAGCACGCCATCTACAACGCCTTCCAGGCGCTGCTCGACCCCGGCGACGAGGTGCTGGTGCCGGCGCCCTACTGGACGACCTACCCCGAGTCCGCCACCCTGGCCGGCGGGGTGCCGGTGGCGGTCCCCACCGACGAGCGCACCGGGTTCCACCTGACCGTCGACGCCCTCGAGGCGGCCCGCACCCCGGCCACCAAGGTGCTGGTGTTCGTCTCGCCGTCGAACCCGACCGGCGCCGTGCTCGACCGCCACGAGGTGGAGGCCATCGGCCGGTGGGCCGCCGCCCACGGCATCTGGGTCCTGGCCGACGAGATCTACGAGCACCTGGTCTACGGCGGCCGCCGGGCCCACCCGCTGCCGGCGACGGTGCCCGACATCGGCGACCGCTGGGTGGTGGTCAACGGCGTGGCCAAGACCTACGCCATGACCGGCTGGCGCGTCGGCTGGATGATCGGCCCCTCGGACCTCATCTCGGCGGCAGCCAACCTGCAGTCGCAGGCCACCTCCAACGTGGCCAACGTGTCGCAGCGGGCCGCCATCGCCGCCCTGACCGGCGACCTGTCGGCGGTGGCGTCCATGCGCGACGCCTTCGACCGCCGGCGGCGCACCATCCACCAGATGCTCAACGACATCGAGGGGGTCGTCTGCCCCGAGCCCGAAGGCGCCTTCTACGCCTTCCCCTCGGTGCGGCAGCTGCTGGGCCGGCGCCTGGCCGGCGAGCAGGTCGACACCTCGGCCGACATCGCCGAGCTGGCCATCGAGGAGGCGAAGGTGGCGGTGGTGCCCGGCGAGGCCTTCGGGGCGCCGGGGTACCTGCGGCTCTCCTACGCTCTGGGCGACGACGACCTGGCCGAAGGGGTCAGGCGTCTGGCCCGGCTCTTCGCCACCGCCGACTAGCACCGGGCGCCACCCGCCGCCGGCATCCCAGGTGCTGGGTCGCCAAGGGGGCCCGCCGACCAACCAGGAGGACGATCGACATGGCACGGGTGCTCGTCACCGAGAAGCTGGCCCAGCGCGGCCTCGACCTGCTGGCCGAGGCGGGGCACCAGGTGGACGAGCAGCTGGGCCTCGACCCCGACGCCCTGCTGCAGGCGGTGGCGGGCGCCCAGGCGCTGATCATCCGCTCCGCCACCAAGGTCACCGACGCCGTGCTGGCGGCGGGCAGCCAGCTGCAGGTGGTGGGCCGGGCCGGCATCGGCCTCGACAACGTCGACGTGGAGGCCGCCACCCGCCGCGGGGTGATGGTGGTCAACGCCCCCCAGTCCAACATCCTCTCCGCCGCCGAGCACGCCTTGGCCCTGCTGCTGGCCCAGGCCCGCAACATCCCCCAGGCCCACGCCGCCCTGGTGGCCGGCCGCTGGGAGCGCTCCAAGTGGGAGGGGATCGAGCTCTCCGGCAAGACGCTCGGCATCCTCGGGCTCGGCCGGATCGGCACCCTCGTGGCGCAGCGGGCCCATGCTTTCGGCATGGCG
>JAJZNB010000186.1 GCA_021848085.1 Actinomycetes bacterium | reverse complement strand
CCCCGCCCCACCCGGCCGCCTGAACAGACCCGGCCGCCTGAACAGACCCGGCCGCCTGAACAGACCCGGCCGCCTGAACAGACCCGGCCGCCCCAGCAGACCCGGCCGCCCCAGCAGACCCGGCCGGGCCGAGGCCTGCCTCGGCCGCCGGGGGCGGCGGGCCTCAGCCGACCCGCTCGCTGCACTCGGCCAGGACGTCGGCCAAGGTGGTGTCGAGGTCGATGCGGGGCTCCCAGCCGGTGGCCTGGCGGAGCAGGGTGGCGTCGCCTTGCACCACCGGCACGTCGACCGGCCGCACCAGGGCGGGGTCGGTGACCAGCCGCAGGTTGGCGCCGGCCAGGCGCAGCAGGCGGTCGGCCACCTCGGCGATGGCCACCGTCTGGCCCCGGCAGACGTTGTAGACCTGACCCGGGGTGCCGCGCTGCACCAGCAGCCGGTAGGCCCGTACCACGTCGCGCACGTCGGTGAGGTCGCGGCGGGCCTGCAGGTTGCCGATGCGGATGTCGCCGCGCCCGCCGCGCTGGGCCTCGACGATGCGTGCCGCCAACGCCGGCACCACGAACTGCGACCCTTGCCCCGGGCCGACGTGGTTGAAGGGCCGAACCCGGATGACGGGCAGGTCGTGGGCGAGGTGGGCCTGCACGCACAGGTACTCGGCCGCCACCTTGCTGGCCGCGTACGGCGTCACTGGAGCCAGCGGCTGGCTCTCGCCGATCGGCTGCTGATCGGCCGGTACCCGTCCGTAGACCTCGGCTGAGCTGGTGACCAGCACCGTGGGGGCCGGGGTGACCTGGCGGGCCGCCTCGAGCACCGACAGGGTGCCGAGGGCGTTGACCTGCACCACGGCGGCGGGATCCGCCCACGACTGGCCGACGTGGGCCAGGGCGGCCAGGTGGTAGACGGCGTCGGGGGCGGCGTCGGTCAGCGCCCGGCGCACCGCGGCGGCGTCGGTGATGTCGACCTCACGGTCGATGACCACCACCTCGTCGCCCTCGGCCCGCAGGTGGTGGCTGAGCCACGTGCCGACGAAGCCCCGGCCTCCGGTGACGAGTGCACGCACAGCGGCGAACCTTATCGGCCGGCGTCGGGGATGCCCGGGGTCGGCTCCCGCCGCCCGACTGCCCACCGGTACGCCTCGAGGTGCCCGGCGGCCGACGCCGCCCAGGTGAACCGGCCTGCCACCTCGAGGCCGAGGCGGCGCCGGGCGGCGCTCTCGGCGCCAGCGGCCAGCGCCCGGCGCAGCGCGGCGGCCAGCTCGCCGACCGACCCGGGAGCGGCCAGCACCGCCGCCTGCTGGGCCACATCGGCCATCACCGTCCCCGACGTGGTCACCAGCGGGGCGCCGCAGGCCAGCGCTTCGAGCGCCGGCAGCCCGAAGCCCTCCTGGCGGGCCGGGTAGGCCACTGCCGCCGCCTGCCGCAGCAGGGCCGGCACGGCGGCGTCGGGCACGTAGCCGGTGCGCCGGATCCGGTCGAGGTGGCGGGCCCGGGCCAGCGCCTGGTGCAGGGCGTCGGCGCCCCAGCCCAGCCCGCCGGCCAGCACCAGGGTCAGCTCGGGATGGTCGCCGGCGACCAGGTCGAAGGCGGCGATCAGCTCCGGCACCGCCTTGCGCGGCTCGAGCGTCCCCAGGAACAGCACATAGGGCGGCCGCACCGACAGCGCCGCCAGCAGCGCGGCGTCGGCGCCCGGAGCCGGCTCGTCGGGGCGGAACCGGCCATGGTCGACGCCGTGGGGCACCACGAAGACCCGGCCGGCGGGAGGACGCAGCTGCTGCAGCCGGCGGGCGGTGGCGTCGCTGACGGCCACCACGGCGCCCGCCTTGCGGGCGGCGACGGTGATGGCCCGGCGGAACACCGGCACCTTGGTCCGCTGGTGCCACTCGGGATGGTCGAAGAAGGTGAGGTCGTGCAGCGTCACCACACACGGGACCGGCGCCCGCTCGGGCATGGTGTAGTGCGGCCCGTGGTGGACGTCGACCCGCTGGCGCCGCAGCAGGCCGGGCAGGGCCAGCTGCTCCCAGACCAGCCGGGCCGGGCGCGACGCCGGCGCCTGCGCCACCACGGTCGCCGCCGGACCGGCCAGCTCCCCCCAGCGGGCCCGGTCGTCGTGGCGCGCCACCAGCACCAGCTGCACCTCGCCACCGGCGGCCAGGGCACCGACCAGGTCGACGGTGTAGCGCCCGGCGCCGACCGGCTGGGCCGGCACGGCGCTGACGTCGAGCGACACCCGCAGGGGCCGGTTCACGCCAGCGACTCCCACACCTGCCGGTGGGCCCGGGCGCAGGCCTTCCAGGTGAGCGGCAGGCTCCGGGCGCGTCCGGCCCGCACCAGCTCGGCCCGGACGCGCTCGTCGCCGGCCACCGCCGTCAGCCCGTCGGCGATGGCGTCGACGTCGGCGGGATCCACCGGCCAGGCGCCGCTGGTGGTGCTCGGCAGCGGGCTGGCCACCACCGGCACGCCGGCCCGCATGGCCTCCACCGGCGGCAGGCCGTAGCCCTCGGCCAGCGGCACGTAGGCCAGCAGCCGGGCCTGGTGGTAGAGGCCGGCCAGCACGGCGCCGTCGACCCGGCCCACAGCCACCACCCCGTCGCCGGCCAGGTCCGGGGCCGCTCCCCACCCCGCGGGTCCCACCACCACCAGCGGCCACGGCTCGGGGAGCCGGGGGCGGGCCCGGCGGTAGGCGGCCACCAGCCGGGACAGGTTCTTGCGCGGCTCGAGGGTGCCGACCGACAACAGGTAGGGGCCACGGACCCCATGGGCCTCGAGGAGCCGGGCGGCGCCGTCGACGTCGGGGTCGGGCAGATGGTCCGAGCCGTGCTCCACCACGAAGACCCGGTCGGCCGAGGCGCCGGCCTGTGCCAGCTCGTCGGCCACCGCCGGCGAGGGCACGACGAAGGCGGCGGCGCGTGCCAGCGCCCGGCGCAGGGCTGCCTCGTGCCAACGCCGGCCCCGGGGCGGGTAGTCGGCGGGTGCCTGGCGCCACAGCAGGTCGTGGACCGTCACCACCAATCGCCCTCCGGCGGTGGCCGGCGCCGCCAGCGACACCGCGTGGACGACACCGGCGGCCGGCGGTGCCCGCAGCACGCCGACGTCCCAGGCCCGGGTCAACAGCCGTCCTGGCAGCGGCGAGCAACGAAGCGGCAGCCCGAAGCGGGCCAGCGGGTCGGGCCGGTGCCGGGGCGCCCGGCTGGCGTAGACGGTGACGTCGACCGCCTGCAGGCCGGCCAGGCCACCCAGCAGCCCCTGGGCGTAGGTGCCGATGCCGCCGGGCACGGCCCGGCGCAGCTGCTCGGCGACGACGAGGACCGCCGTCACCGGGCGTCGGCGGCGTCGCGGTACAAGGCGGCCAGGCCCGCCGCGCAGGCCTCCCAGGTGAAGCCGGCGGCCCGTCGGCGGCCCGCCGCCACCAGGCGGTCGCGCTGGTGCTCGTCGTCGAGCACCGCCTGGAGGGCGGCCGCCAAGGCGGCCGCGTCGCCGGATGGGACCAGGGCCGCGGCGTCACCGGCCACCTCGGCCACGGCGGGCACGGCGGTGGCGACGACGGGCACCCCGGCCCGCATCGCCTCGAGCGGCGGGAAGCCGAAGCCCTCGTACACCGACGGGTAGGCCAGGACCTCGGCCCGCGACACCAGCGCGGCGAGGTCGGCGTCCGACAGGTAGCCGGGGCGGACCACCCGCTGGCGCCACGGCGAGGCCCGCAGCGCCTGCTGCAGGGCATCGGCACCCCAGCCGTCGGCGCCGGCGATGACCAGCGCCACATCGGGATGGGAGCCGGCCAGCAGACCGAACGCCTCGACCAGGCCGGGATGGTCCTTGCGGGGCTCGACGGTGCCCACGGCCAGGACGATGCGGCGGCAGCCCGGCGGCAGCTGCACGGCGGCCGGCAGCCGTCGGCCGGCCGCCACGGGTGGCGCCTCGGGGATGCCGTGAGGCACGGCCCGCACCCGCTCGGCGTCGGCGCCGAAGGCGTCGACGACCTCGGCGGCCACGGTACGGGTCGGCGTGTGGACCCACGCCCCGCGGCGCACCGCCCGCCGGACCAGCGCCGGGAAGGCCAGGCTGGCCGGGTCGCACAGCTGCGGGAAGCGCAGCGGTGTCAGGTCGTGGACGGTCACCACCCGGGCGGCTCGGCGGGTGGGCGGCACCACGAAGTTGGTGCCGTGGACGACGTCGGCCGAGCCGACGAACCACTCCACGGGGGGCACCTCGCCGTGCGACCAGGCCAGGTGCAGGGGCCGGGCCGGCATGGGCCGCTGCCGAACCCGGACCCCGGCCGGCACCGCCCGGGTCAGCCAGCCCCGTCGCCGCCAGGTGACGGCGAAGGCGGTGAGATCCAGCTCGTCGCGGGCGGCCAGGGCGCCGAGGGCCCCCTCCACGAAGCGTCCGACACCGGTACGGGTACCGAGCAGCG
>JAJZNB010000139.1:8880-25816 GCA_021848085.1 Actinomycetes bacterium | reverse complement strand
AAAACCACCGACAGGCCGTCTGAAGGTGGATGTGTCGGACCTCGGCCCACCCAGCCAAGCTCATCGTTGAGCATCATTGATCGAGGATGTCGGCCGCCGTCCTGCCGGACCGTGCTCGGAGCCGGCACCTGCTGGGGCGCGGCCGGCGTCGGCTTGTGGATGGTGGTGGCTTGGCGCTACGACCTCGACCTGCTCCTGGTGGCGGCCTCCTTCCTGCTGGTGGGGGCGGCGGTCCTGCCGCTGCGCTCCGGCCTGCTGGTGCGGGTCCTGCGCTGGCGGCCGCTGGCCGCGCTCGGTGTCGCCTCCTACAGCCTCTACCTCTGGCACTATCCGATCGTCGAGCACCTGTCGAAGGCGCCGCCTCCGCCACGCCTGCCGAAAGCGGCTGGCTACGGCGCTGAGGCCAGGGCCCGCAGCACCACCATGCCGGCCGCCGACGGCTCGGCGGGCCCGCCGGCGATCTGCGCGGCGACCAGCTGGAACGGCCCCTGGTTGGTGCCGGTGACGGTGTAGGCCAGCCAGCCCCAGCCGTGCCGCTGGGCGGTGGTGATGACGGCCTGCAGGTAGCGGCCCTGGGAGCCGCTGGGCCAGCCGAACTCGCTCACCACCACCGGCACCGTGGCGCCGGGCGCCACCCAGCCCGACAGGATCGGCAGCGGATCGTCGGGGTTCGGGCTGGTGCAACGGGGCGGTGGGGCGGCCTGGCAGGTGTAGGCGTGGACGCCGTAGGCGATGTTGTCGCCGGCCACCAGGTGCTGGGGGAGCCGGTTGGCCCAGTCGACGCCGCTGACCACCACCAGGTTGCGAGCACCGGCGCCACGTACCGCGTCGTAGAGCTGCTGCATGCCGGCCGCCGGCCAGCTGCGGCCCCAGCTGTGCACCGTGCCGCCCGACAGCCACACCCGGCTCGAGATGTCCTGTGGCTCGTTGAACAGGTCGAAGGCCACCAGCGGGTTCGATCGGTAGCGGGCTGCCACCTGCCGCCAGAAGGTGAGGGCGAAGGCGGCGTCGGCCATCGGCTGCGGGCCGGCGGTGCCGCACACACCGCCGGCGGTGGTGGCGTGCAGGTCGAGCAGCGCCACCATGCCGGCGGCGGTGATCCAGCGCACCACCTGGTCGATGCGCTGCCGGTAGCCCGGGGCGTACTGGCAGCTCTGCGCCAGCCAGTACTGCTCGCCGACGGCGACGCGGACCATGGTGGCACCCCAGCCGCGGATCTGGCGGATCAGCGTGGCGTCGATGCCCGACGGATCTGGGCTCATCTCGAAGCCGGTCAGGTTGACGCCGCGCGGGACGAAGACCCGGCCGCGGGCGTCGAGGATGTGGTTGCCGACCACGTGCAGCGGGCCGGCCACCGGTGGCGGATCGGGTGGCGGTCCGGCGCGCACCGTCGCCCCGGCGACCTGCAGCTGCTGGCCTACCACCGGGGTGTAGAAGGCGACGCCGAGGGCGACCCCGGAGGTTCCCGGCGGCGCCAGGCCCAGCGCGCCCGGCAGCGCCGTGGGCGAGGCGGCGAGGGCGGCGCTGGCGCCCCACACGGTGGTCAGCAGCGAGCCGGCGGCGTCGTAGAAGGCGAGGATGGCGTCGGCCCGCAGCGGCGGCCCCGGGGCGGCCGCCGAGGCCGAGGCGCGGACCAGGGCTCCGGGGGTGACGGGGACCAGGCCGCCGGCCGGGCTTCCCGACCACACCGACCACGGGTGGTTCCCGGCGGCCTGCAGCCCCAGGCCCACCGCCGCCGGACGGATGGTGGCGGCCTGCGGTGGGCGGACGGTCCACCGCTGCCATCGCCCGGCGGTGGCGTCAGCCAGCAGGTTGGGCCCGGCGCGCCTCGCGGCGGTGGGAAGGCGGCCGGTCGCCGCCGACGCGCCGGGGCGGCCGGTCGCCGCCGACGCGCCGGGGCGGTGGCCGGCGGCAGTGGCCGCTCCCAGCGTGACGCCGGCCGCGCCGAGCAGGGCGATCAGCCCTGCCGCCAGCCACCGTCGGACGGACCGGGCCGGCGGCGTCAGCGATGCACCCACCGCTGGCGCACCAGCTGGATGACGACGAAGGCGACCACCAGCACCAACACGCCCAGCTCCACGGCCCTTGTCACGGCGTGCGTCACCGACGGGCGGATGGCGGCGGCTGGGGTGGTGGGGTCGACCTGCTGCAGCTGCAGCTGGTCGGGGGCGGGGATGCCGTAGGCGCTGTTCTCCGACTGCACGTAGGCCTGGAGGGTCCGGGCCGTGGTGCGTGACAGCTGCTGGGCCATCAGCGGCGTCGACCAGCGTGCCGTGACGTCGAGGAGCAAGGCCTGCTCCGATGGCACCACCGTCTCGGCCCCGGCGACCTGGGCCGGGGCGAGACCGAGCTTCAACGCCACCGGGCCGGCGATCACCTGGGTGGTGGCCAGGGCGCTGTACTCGGCCCGCAGGGCGTTGAGCTTCAGCAGCGGCCCGTTGTCGGGAGCGGTGGCCAAGGCGTAGGGGTCGTCGAGGCTCAGCACGGTGGTGCTCGTCCACACCGTCGGAACCGCCAGGGTCGACCACAGCGACACGGCCGCCACCGCCGCGCCCAGCGCGGCGGCCATCAGCAGCGCCGGCCGGGGCGCCCGGCGCAACGCGGCGGCCAGCCAGCTCCACGCGCCGTGCAGCACCGGAGCGAACCAGCCGCCGGCACCGCCCGCCGCGCACACCGGCGCCGGGGGCGCCGCCGCGGCCGAGCCGTTGGCGGCCACACCCGTGGCCAGCATCGGCCCGGGCAGGTCCTGCGCGCTCGACATGGCTCCTCCTGCATCCCCCGCTGTCGGCGGTCACGCGGTGCGCGTCGGGGTGTGCCAGTGAGGAAACGGGACCTGTCGCCGGCTCTTGCGGGGGCTCGGGGCCCGCCGGCCGCGCTGGTACGGGACCGCGACAAGCCACGACACGATCGCCTTCGCCGCCTGCGCCGACGGAACATGCTCGCCGCTTCGGTCACGAGGACGACAAGATCCGGCTCAGCTCCCCGTTTTCGAAGCAGGGCCGGGGAGCAGACCCCGGCAGGAGCAAGGACCGGCACCATGGACCAACCGCTGCAACCCGATGAGCGACACGAGCTGTCCCGGCGCCAGGCCATCGTCCGCCTGGGTACCGGCGCGGCCGGCGTCGGCATGGCGGCCTGGCTGGCACCCGAGATCCTCAGCGCCACCCCGGCGGGCGCCGCGCCGGGCTCACCCCAGCCCGGCAGCAGCGGTGGGCATGGACACGGCGGCAGCGGCGGTGGGCAGGGCGGGGTCTCCGGCTCAGGCTCGGTGAGCGGCTCAGGCTCGGTAGGCGGCTCGGGGTCGGTGAGCGGGTCGGGATCGGCCGGCGGCTCGGCTTCGGGCGGCCTTGGCGGCACCGGCGCGTCCTTCGGCGGGTCGGGTGGCGCCAGCGCCACCCTGACGGCGGCGGACGGCGCCTTCCACCGCCCCCTCGCCTCGGGCCGACGCCACGACGTGGAGCAGTTGGCCGAGGCAGGCGCCACCCTCGCCGCCGGCGGCTGGCTGGTGCACCGCTGGGCAAGCCGTGGGCGGCCCGCCCCGGCCTCGGGTCCCCCGCAGACGCCGGCGCCGCAGTGACCGCCACATCAGCGACACCAGCTACATCAGCTACATCTGCGACATCAGCGACACCAGCCGCATCAGCGATACCAGCCAGACCAGGCATAACAGCCAGACCAGGCATAACAGCCAGACCAGGCATAACAGCCAGACCAGGCATAACAGCCAGACCAGGCATAACAGCCACCACCATGCCGGCGCCATGCGCCACCTGGGCGGCGGGCACCTTCCGCTTCACCGTCGAGTGCCGCCATCTGCCCCTGGCCCAGGTGCTGTGCCAGGCGCTGGCGCCCCTGGAGGCGGCCGGAGCACCCGACCGGCGGTACCGGATCGAGCCCGACCCCGAGGGCCGCCTCACCGTGGCTGTCGACGGCCAGGCGCTCACCACCGTCGACGGTGCGGCCGCGGCGGTCGACTGGCTGGTGTGGCACGTCAACCAGCAGGTGGTGGCCGAGCACCGGCACCGGTCGCTGCTGCTTCATGGCGCCGCCGTGGCGGTCGACGGGGTCGCCACCGTGCTGCCGGGCTGCTCTGGAGCGGGCAAGACCACCCTCACCGCCGTGCTGGTGGCCGCCGGAGCCGACTACCTCACCGACGAGGTCGTGATGCTCGACACCGAGGCGCGCTGGGTCCGGCCCTATCCGAAGCCGTTGACGGTGAAGGCCGGTTCGTGGCCGACGGTCGCCGCGCTGACCGGTCAGGGCGGCCCCACCGGCGAGGGCGCCTGGCAGCTGCCGCCGGACCGCCTCCGCCCGGGCGCGGTCGGCACGGCCGCCCCGGTGACGGCGGTGGTGGTACCCCGCTTCGTGGCTGGCGAAGGGGCCCGCCTCCGCCGGCTCGACCCGGCGGTGGCCCTGGTCCACCTCACCTCGTGCCTGTTCAACCTGGCCGAGCTGGGCAACCGGGCCCTGGCCGCCCTGGCCAGCCTGGTACGGCGGTGCGCCGTGGCGGAGCTGATCTTCGGCGACGCCCACGAAGGCGTCGCTGCCCTGCAGCGGGCCGGGCTCATCCTCGGCGGGCGCCCGGGCCGCCCGGGCCGCCGTGCCGCGCCGCGGGTGCTATGAGCGAAACCGGTGCCGCCATCCGTCCGACCCGGGCCGTCGCCCTCGGCGCCGAGGTCGACGGCTGCTGCTACATCTACGATCCGGGCGGCGTGATGCGCATCCTCAACACCAGTGCCTCCGCCATCTGGAGGCTGTGCGACGGCACCCGGACGGTCACCGACCTGGTGGCCGAGCTCGGCCGGAACCACGACGCGGACCCCGACGTCCTGGCCGCCGACGTGGTCGCCACCGTCGATGAGCTGCTGCGACTCGGCCTGCTCGGTCAGGCCTGAGGAACCGGCCCACCCAAGCCCGACGGGCTGCGGCGGGGTTGGTGGTGTAGAGGTGGAGGCGTGAGCGATCCGACGCCCCTGCAGGTCGACCCGCGCCCGACGCCCGCCCCCGCCGCCCAGCCGGCAGGCCATCTGGCTCGGGCCTCGAACCCCAAGATCCTCCACTGGTGCGCGACGGCGGCGTCGGTGGCCATCATCGGCCTCATCGGCAGCGGCGGCTGGGTCCGGCTGTCGGGATCGGGGCTGGGCTGCCCGACCTGGCCCAACTGCACCGCCCACCAGCTGGTAGCACCCGACCGCTACCATGCGCTGGTCGAATTCGTCAACCGGGGCTTCATCACCGCGGTCGGGGTGCTCATCGGCGTGACGGTGCTGGCCGCCCTGGTGCAGCGACCGCGGCGGCGCGACGTCGTGTGGCTGGCTGCCGGTCTGGTCATCGGCTACATCGGCGAGGCGGTCCTCGGTGGCATCACCGTGCTGCTGAAGCTGGCGCCGGCCCTGGTGGCCAGCCACCTCATCCTGGCCATGGGTCTGCTGATCGACGCGTTGGTGCTCCAACGCCGCTCCCGACCGGGCGGCGGCGACGTCGAGGTCGTCGACCGCAGTGTGGTGTGGCTCTCCACCTTGCTGATCGTGGTGATGCTGGTGGGGGTGGCGGTGGGCACCGTGGTGACCGGATCCGGCCCCCACAGTGGGTCACCCGGCACGCCACGCTTCGACCTGCCGTTCGCCTCGGTGGCCGAGCTGCACGCCGTGATCGGCATGTTCCTCTTCGGCCTGACCGTGGCGCTGTGGTTCGTGCTGCGCACCGCCGGGGTGGGCCGTGCGACCTGGCGACGCTACGGGACGGTCCTCGGGCTGATGGCCCTGCAGGGCTGCTTGGGCTACGCCACCTACTTCACCAAGGTGCAGGTCGATCTGGCCGAGTCCCACATCGTCGGCGGGGCACTGCTGCTCGCCGCCTTGGTCCTGCTCCGCCTGGGCCTGCGGGCCCCGTCGAAGCCGCCCGTCGAGCCGGCGGCTTCGACGGCGGCAGCGGCCGACGCTCAGCCCGCCGCCCTGTCTCGGTAGGGGGCCAGCTCGCGGCGAGCCACCGTGCGCCGATGGACCTCGTCGGGGCCGTCGGCCAGGCGCAGGGTGCGCAGATGGGCGTACAGCGACGCCAGCGGCGTGTCGGGACCCACCCCGGCGGCACCGTACGCCTGGATGGCCCGGTCCACCACCTGCAGGGCCATCTGCGGCACGGCCACCTTGATGCCGGCGATCTCGGTGCGGGCCGCCTTGTTGCCCTGCGTGTCCATCAGCCAGGCGGTGTAGAGCGTGTAGAGCCGGGCCTGGTCGATGGCGATGCGGGCCTCGGCGATCCACTGCTGGATGACGCCCTGGTCGGCCAGCGGGCGGCCGAAGGCCACCCGGCCCGACACCCGACGGCACAGCAGCTCCAGGGCCCGCTCGGCCATGCCGATGGACCGCATGCAGTGGTGGATGCGTCCCGGGCCGAGCCGGGCCTGAGCGATGGCGAACCCCCCGCCCTCCTCGCCCAGCACGTTGGTGACCGGGACCCGCACGTGGTCGAGGTCGATCTCGCAGTGCCCTTCGCGGTCGGTGTAGCCGAACACCGTCAGGTTGCGCAGCACCGTCACCCCCGGCGTGTCGAGCGGCACCAGCACCATCGACTGCTGGCGGTGGACCGGGGCCTCGGGATCGGTCTTGCCCATCACGATGGCCACCGTGCAGCGTGACGACGCCGCCCCCGAGATCCACCACTTGCGCCCGGTGATCACGTAGTCGTCGCCGTCGCGCTCGATGGCGCAGCTGATGTTGGTGGCGTCGGAGCTGGCCACCGCCGGTTCGGTCATGGCGAAGCACGAGCGGATCTCCCCCTCGAGCAGCGGGTGCAGCCACCGCTCCTGCTGGGCCGGGGTGCCGAACATGGTGAGGATCTCCATGTTGCCGGTGTCAGGCGCCGAGCAGTTGATGGCTTCGGGCCCGAGGAAGCTGGTCCCCGAGATCTCCGCCAGCGGGGCGTAGTCGACGTTGGACAGCCCGTCGGTCCACTGGGTGGCGTGGGGGAGGAAGAGGTTCCACAGACCCCGGCGTCGGGCCTCGGCCTTCAGCTCCTCGAGCACCGCCGGATGGTGGTGGGGGTCGCCAGACCGCTCGATCTGCGCCAGCGCCACCGGTTCGGCGGGCCGGACCCGCTCCTCCACGAAGGTGAGCAGGCGGTCCCGCAGGTCGCGGGCAGTGGCGGAGTAGGCGAAGTCCATAGGGCGTGTCCCCTTGTGCTCGGAGCCCCGACGGGGCGGTGCGTGCCGAGCCAGGTTAGGCAGCCCGCTGCGGCGGCCGGGCCCCGACGCCGGCGACGGCTGGGCGGCGCCTAGGGTGCAGCGCCATGGCAGGCTTCGGCCCGACCGCCGAGAGCAGCGCCGCGGCCGCCGCCTGTTCGCCGGCGGGGACCAGCCAGGCCGGGCTGCGGTTGCGGAGCCTGGTCGGGCTGACCGTGGGCTTTGTCGCCCCGCGGGCCAACCTGGCCGTGTCGGGGGTGCTGCTCACCTTGCTGGTCACCCACCGCAGCGCCAACGCCTTGGCCATCACCCTGGCCTTGACCGGCCACCGCCTGGTCGGCTGGGTGCTGTACCCGGTGCTGGGACGGGCCAGCGACCGCACCCGGCTGGCCGTCGGCCGACGGGTGCCGTTCCTGGCCGTGGGGCTGGCCGTCATGGGTGCCGGCACCTGGGCCTACACCGTGCTCGGCGGCTACTGGCCGCTGGTGGGGGCGATCTTGGTGGTGAGGACGGCCAGCACGGTGTTCGGGCTCAACAACGTGGCTGCCGTCCCCGAGACCTTCGGCAAGAGCCGCACCCTGAAGGCCGTGCTGGTCGTGGCGGTGGCCGGCACCGCCGTCAGCGTCCTGGTCAAGTTCACCGCCATCACCACCTGGAAGACCAACGTGCCCGCCTCCTACGACCTGCCCTTCCGGGTGGCGGCCGTCATCATGCTGGCCGCCGCCGTGGTGGTCGTGGTGCTGGTGCGCGAGGCCCCGGCCGCCGTCGAGCTGGCCGAGCGCGACCGACGGGCGGCGCGCCGCCCGTGGCGTGACGAGGTGCGCGGCCTGCTGCAGGTACCCAACGGCCCGGTGCTGTGGGCGGCGGTGCTGCTGCTCTACGCCGGGCTGAGCGCCACCGGCTACCTGGCCGTCGTCTACTTCCAGCAGGTGCAGCACGCCGGCGTCGAGGTGCAGACCCTGGCCGGCTGGATCACCGGCGTGCCGGCGCTGATGGTGGGCATCCCGGTGGGGGTGGTGGTGAGCCGCACCTTCACCCGCCGCCAGGTGGCCGTGGTGGCCCCGATGGCCGCCTCGGGGCTGCTGGTGCTGCAGTTCTTCACCACCGCCTTCTGGCAGTCGGTGGTGCTGGCCGTGGTGGCCGCCCCGCTGTTCACCGCGTTCTGCATCTCGCTGGCGCCGATGCTGGCCCAGCTGCTGCCGCGCCGCGGCGGCCTCGGCGAGCTGACCGGCCTGCTGCTGGCGCCGTTCACCGCGGTGAGCCTGGTGGTCGGCTTCGCCTCGGCCGCGGTGGTGCAAGCCGTCCACGACTACCGGGTCATCTGGCTCTTCCCCGCCGGCGCCTACCTGGCGGTGGGCCTGCTCATGCTGCGCCTGTGGATCCCCGCCGGGCAGGAGCGGCCCCCGTCGAGAGGGATGCTGCTGCAGCGCATCGTCGACGGCGTGCTCGCCCAGGTCACCGACCGGAACCGACCGCTGCTGCACGGCGTCGTCACCGTGGCCGACGCCGACGCCACCTCGTGGTTCGCCACCGCCCGCCAGATCCTGGGCGACCCCTACCTGGCCGCCTCCGGGCGCCGCGACCCGCCGACGGTGGCGCCGCCGGCGGTGGCGCCACCGGAGCAACCGGCTGACACCGGCCATCGGCACCAGGCGACGGACGTGGCGGCCTTGCCCACCTCGACGGGCCGGCAACGCGGCACCGCCGGCGACCCGCCGGCCGAGGCGGGCGGCTCGGCCGCTCCCAGGTGAGCCGGGCCGGGCCCGAGCGTGCCCTGGTCGCCGCCCGCCGGCCGGTTCACGGCACCGGCATCGGCTCGGCGTCGGCGCGCAGGGCGGCGATCATCTCCGTCACCTCGTCGAAGCTGTACATCGAGCGGTCCACGCTGCCGCCGAGCCAAGCCTCGACGGTGGCGCGGGTGGCGCCCTCCACGTGGTCGTGGACCTCGAGGAGCCGGTTCTGGACGAGACTCGGGCGCAGCACGGTCTCCCCGGCGATCTCCTGCTCCCACTGATCGAGGGTGGTGGTGAGGGTCATCGGGCTGCGTCCTCCTCCTGGGTCGCCCTCCGTGGCGGGGGGCGCTACGCGATGGTTGCGGCCCGGGTGCGATACCCGGCATGTCGCGGTTTCCAACCGGTGCGGAGCGCTGATTGTTCCCCGATCCGGCACGAGCCGGTGGGCGCGTCACGGCGGGCTGCCTCTAGGCTCGCGGACCAGGACCCCGGGGTCTCGGCACGTCCCGAGCGCTCCGGTGTCACCGCATCCGCCGCCGAAGGGCGCATCCGCCGCCGAAGGGGAGTTCGCCATGGACGTCCGCGACAAGCTCTACATCAACGGTGCCTGGACGGAGCCCGCCGGGTCCGGAACCCTGCCGGTGGTGAACTCGGCCACCGGCGAGGTGATGGGCAGCGTCCCCGAAGGCACCGCCGAGGACGTGGAGCGCGCCGTCAAGGCCGCTGCCGCTGCCTTCCCCAGCTGGGCCGCCACCGCCCCCGAGGAGCGGGCGAAGCTGCTGACCCGGGTCCAGGAGGAGCTGACGGCCCGCACCGAACAGATCGCCGACCTCATCGCCCGCGAGGTCGGCATGCCGCGGACGTTGTCGAAGCTCGTCCAGGCCGGCCTCCCCATCATGACCTTCGCCATCACCGCCCAGCAGCTGACCGAGCTGCGCTGGGAGGAGCAGATCGGCAACTCCCTGGTGGTGCGCGAGCCCGCCGGGGTGGTCGGCGCCATCACGCCGTGGAACTATCCGCTGCACCAGATCGCCTTGAAGGTCGCCCCCGCCCTGGCCGCCGGCTGCACGGTGGTGCTGAAGCCCAGCGAGGTCGCTCCCCTCAACGCCTTCGTGCTGGCCGAGGTGCTCCACGAGGTTGGCCTCCCGGCGGGGGTGTTCAACCTGGTCACCGGGGTGGGCCCGGTGGTGGGGGAGGCCCTGGCGTCGCACCCGCAGGTCGACATGGTGTCGTTCACCGGCTCCACCCGAGCCGGCAAGCGGGTGATGCAGCTGGCCGCCGAGACGGTCAAGCGAGTCGCTCTCGAGCTGGGCGGCAAGTCCCCCAACGTGATCCTGCCCGACGCCGACCTGCAGAAGGCGGTGCCAGCCGGCGTGCAGGACTGCTACCTCAACTCGGGGCAGACCTGTTCGGCGCTGACCCGCATGATCGTGCCGCGGTCGCGCCTGGCCGAGGTGGAGGACCTGGCGGTCAAGGCGGCCGAGTCGTTCACGCCCGGCGATCCGTTCGACGCCACCACCCGCCTGGGACCGCTGGTGTCGGAAGCTCAGCGCAGCCGGGTGCGCAGCTACATCGAGCAGGGCGTGGCCGAGGGGGCCAAGCTGCTGACCGGCGGGGTCGAGGCCCCCGAGGGCCTCGACCGCGGCTTCTTCGTCCGCCCGACGGTCTTCTCCGAGGTCCGCCCCGACATGACCATCGCCAAAGAGGAGATCTTCGGCCCGGTGCTGGCCATCTTGCCCTACGACACCGAGGAGGAGGCGCTGGCCATCGCCAACGACACCACCTACGGGCTGGCCGGCGGGGTGTGGAGCGCCGATCCCGCCCATGCCGAGGCGTTCGCCCGCCGGCTGCGCACCGGCCAGGTGTCGATCAACGGCGGTGGGTTCAACCCGGCGGCTCCCTTCGGCGGCTACAAGCAGTCGGGGATCGGCCGGGAGGCCGGCAGGTTCGGGCTGGAGGAGTACCTCGAGGTGAAGGCGCTGCAGCGCTGACGGCGCCCGGCACCGCCCGACGGCACGGCCGAGGACACCGCGCGCCGGCACAGCAGAGGGCACACTGAGCAGATGGCCCCCCAGTTCATCTTCACCATGCGCGATCTGCGCCGCTTCTACCCGCCCGACCGTGAGGTGCTGCGCGGCATCGACCTGTCGTTCTATCCCGGCGCCAAGATCGGCGTCATCGGCGCCAACGGGTCGGGCAAGTCGTCGCTGCTGCGGATCATGGCCGGCGAGGACGACGGCTTCACCGGCGAGGCCCGTCTCACCGCGGGGTTCAGCGTCGGTCACCTGCCCCAGGAGCCCCAGCTCGATCCGACCAAGGATGTGGCCGGCAACGTCGCCGACGGGGTGGCCGGGGCCAAGGCGCTGGTGGAGCGGTTCAACCAGGTGTGCGCGGCGCTGGGGGAGCCCGACGCCGACCTCGACAAGCTGCTGGCCGAGCAGGCCGAGCTCCAGGACCGCATCGAGGCCGCCGGGGCCTGGGATCTCGACCGGACCTTCGACATCGCCATGGACGCCCTGCGGCTGCCGCCGGGCGACGCGGACGTGAGCACCTTGTCCGGCGGTGAGCGCCGGAGGGTGGCGCTGTGCCGGCTGCTGCTGTCGAAGCCCGACCTGCTGCTGCTCGACGAGCCCACCAACCACCTCGACGCCGAGTCGGTGGCCTGGCTGGAGCGCACCCTGCAGGACTACCCGGGGACGGTGGTGGCCGTCACCCACGACCGCTACTTCCTCGACAACGTGGCCGGCTGGATCCTCGAGCTCGACCGGGGCTCCGGCATCCCCTGGGAGGGGAACTACTCGTCGTGGCTGGCGCAGAAGGAGGCCCGGCTCGCCGCCGAGGAGAGGGCCGACGAGGCCCGCCGTCGGTCGTTGCAGCGCGAGCTGGAGTGGATCCACCTGTCGCCCCGGGCTCGCCAGAGCAAGGGCAAGGCCCGCATCAGCGCCTACCACCAGCTGCTGGCCGAGGCCGAGGCGGCTGAGCAGCGGGCCGACAAGCTCGACCTGGTCATCCCGCCGGGCCCCCGGCTCGGCGACCAGGTGGTGGAGGCCGACGGGGTGGTGAAGGGCTACGGCGACCGGCTGCTCATCGACGGCCTGTCGTTCCTGCTGCCCGCCGGCGGCATCGTCGGCGTCATCGGGCCCAACGGTGCCGGCAAGACCACGCTGTTCCGGATGATCGTCGGCCAGGAGGCGCCCGACGCCGGTGAGCTGCGCATCGGCTCCACCGTGCAGCTGGCCTACGTCGACCAGTCCCGCGAGGCCCTCGATCCGCAGGCCACCGTCTTCGACGAGATCACCGGCGGGGCCGAGCGCATCGTGGTCGGCCGCCGCGAGCTGCACGCCCGGGCCTACGTGTCCGGCTTCGGGTTCAAAGGCAGCGACCAGCAGAAGAAGGTGGGGCAGCTGTCGGGTGGGGAGCGCAACCGGGTGCAGCTGGCCAAGGTGCTGACCTCGGGCGGCAACGTCCTGCTCCTCGACGAGCCGACCAACGACCTCGACGTGGACACCTTGCGGGCCCTCGAGGACGCCCTGCTGGCCTTCCCCGGCTGCGCCATGGTGATCAGCCACGACCGGTGGTTCCTCGACCGGGTCGCCACCCACGTGCTGGCCTTCGAGGGGGACTCCCAGGTGCGCTGGTTCGAGGGGAACTTCAGCGACTACGAGGCCGACCGGCGCAAGCGGCTCGGGATCGACGCCGACCAGCCGCACCGGATCCGCTACAGGCCGCTGGTGCGCGCCGACTCGTAGCCGGGCCGCGGCTCCCAGCCGCCTCCGGCGCTCAGCCCGCCGGGTCGGTGGGGCTCTGCTCGGGGTCCGGCCCCCACGCCACGAACACCGGGTTCTGCGCCGCCAGCCGCCAGCCGCCGTCGGCCAGGGTCGCCGCGCGGGCCACGGTCACCTGCACCAGGTTGCCGAGCCGCTCGGCGGCGGCCGCCGCCCGGTCGAGCGCGGTGCAGGCCGCCACCACCCGCCCGCCGGGGCGCAGCCGCCGGAGCACGGCGTCGAGCACGGGCAGGCCGCCGCCGCCCACGAACACCCGGTCGGGGTCCGGCAGCGGCTCCAGCGCCCCGGGGGCGGTGCCGGTGAGGACGTGCACGGCCGCCCCCAGGGCCGAGGCGTTGGCCGCGGTGCGCGCCGCCAGGTCCGGGTCGGCTTCCACGGCGAACACCGTCAACCCCGGGCACAGCCGACCGCATTCCACGGCCACCGATCCGCTGCCGGCGCCGACGTCCCACAGCACCCCGGCCGCCGGCAACGCCAGCTTGCCCAGGGCCACGGCGCGCACCTCGGCCGTGGTGATCATCCCCCGGCGATGGTCGAAGGCCTGGTCGGGGATGCCCCAGGCCAAGGTCCGGGCCCGTTGGGCACCGGCCGCCCAGCCCAGCGTCTGCAACCCGCCGGGGCCGACCAGCACCACCACCGACAGCGGGTCCCAGGTGCCCCGGGCCAGCTCGTCGAGGGTGACCTCCTCCACGTGCTCGTCGACGCAGCCCAGCCGGCTGCACACCGCCACCAGGTCCATCTGCAGCCCGGCGTCGACCAGCGCCCGGCCCAACGCCTGCGGCGGGATGTCGGGGGCGGTCAGCACCGCCGCCTTGCGGGCCAGGCGCACCACCTGCACGGCGTCGGCCAGGGGCCGACCGTGGGCGGAGACCACCACCGCGTCGTCCCACGGGAGGCGCAGCCGGGCGAAGGCCACCGCCACCGACGACGGGGCCGGCACCACCTGCAGCTGACTGCGGTCCACCACCCGCAGCAGCGCCCGGACCACGCCGAAGAAGCCGGGGTCGCCAGAGGCCAGCACGCAGATGCGAGCGTCTTCGTCGACAGCCCGGTGGGCGACCTGGTGGGCGAACCCGTCGGCGTCCGAGCCCATCTCGATGGTGGACACCCGCCGCGCCCGCGCCTCGCGCCCGGCGGCCGACTCCACCCATGCCGCCCACGTCGACAGGTGGCGGCTGCCGCCCGCCACCCAGTCGGCGCCGGCCAGCGCCCGTCGGGCCTCGAGGGCCAGGTCGTCCATCCGCTCGCCGAGCAGCCCGACGACGGTGACCAGTCCCGAGCGTCCGCCGCCTCCGGGCAGCACGCTCAGCTGCACGCCGTCAGCCACCGGCCACCACCTCGCCTCCGTCGCCGTGGAACGTCACCGGCCGACGGTGATCAGCTTCCGGACGGCTGGCTGATGCGCAGGTGCCATGGAACGCGTGATCCTATCGGGCGCTCCGAGGTCGCCCGGGGACCCGCCGTGGCCGGAGAGGACCGGCCGCCGGGCTCCCGGTCAGACCTCCGGCGTCCTGCGGTGCTTGCCGGCCTCGGCCCGGAGGCCCCCCGTTGGTGGCATCGCTCCCCGAGGGCCAAGCTGGAACGGTGGCTCTTCGCACCGCCGTGTCCCAACCGCTGGCCGCCGTCGGCGCCCGGCTGAGCCGCCTGCCGGTGCCGGTCCACGCCCTGCCCGGCCGGCCGGGGCTGGTGCACCTGCGCCTGTCGTTCCACCACCTGCGCTTCTCGCTGGGGGCGGTGCTGATCCTGTCGCTGGCCTCGGCGGCCGCCTACGGGCTTGCCGCCGTGCTGCAGCACCAGGCGGCGGTGCGCGAGCCGGCCGAGCTGTCGATGACCGCCGGTCTGCTGGTGCAGCTGGCCCGCCGGCCGCTGTGGCTGGTCGGCAACGCCTTGGACATCGTCGGCTTCCTGCTGCAGTTCGTGGCGCTGCGGCAGGGCTCGCTGGCTCTGGTGGAGCCGGTGCTGGTGCTGAGCCTGGTGTTCGCCTTGCCGGTGTCGGCTGGGTTGGCCCGCCGGCGGGTGCGGCCCGGCGAGCTGGGCGCGGCGGCGCTGGTCGCCGGCGGCCTCGGCCTGTTCCTCGGGGTGGGCCGGCCCGGGGCGGGCCATCCGCACGCCACCCTGGTGGGCTGGGCCGCGCTGGCCGTGGTGGTGGCCGCGGTGGTGCTGGCCTGCACCCAAGGGGCCCGCGGCGGGTCGCCGCGGCGCGCCGCGCTGCTGCTGGCCGCCGGCGCGGGGATCTCCTTCGGCTACGTCGCCGCCCTGACCGAGCGGGCCGGGCACCAGCTCGACCGGGGGCTGGTCCACACCTTCACCACCTGGACCCCCTATGCCATGATCCTGGCCGCGGTGGCCGCGCTGCTGCTGACCCAGAGCGCCTTCCAGGCCGGCGAGCTGCGCCTGTCGCTGCCGACGCTGACCATCGCCCAGCCCGTCGTGGCCATCGCCATCGGCCAGGCCCTGTTCGGCGAGCACCTGCGCACCGTCGGGCTGGCGCCGCTGTGGGAGGCGCTGGGCATGGCCCTGATGTGCCTGGGCGTGTTCACCCTGGCCCGCCCCGGAACCGTCGGCGCCGTGGCTCCGGCCGACGACGGCGCCGCACCGGAGCGCTGAGCGGGCGGCGTCAGCCGCCCATGGCGTGGACCCCGCCGTCGACGTGCACCATCTCCCCGGTGGTCATGGGGAACCAGTCCGACAGCAGCGCCACGCACGCCTTGGCCACCGGCTCGGCGTCGTGGACCGACCAGCCCAGCGGCGCCCGGGTGCCCCAGGTGTCCTCGAAGGCGGAGAAGCTGGGGATGGACTTGGCCGCCATGGTCCGGATCGGCCCGGCGGCCACCAGGTTGACCCGGATCCCCTCAGGTCCCAGGTCCCGGGCCAGGTAGCGCGACAGCGACTCGAGGGCGGCCTTGGCCACCCCCATCCAGTCGTAGGCCGGCCAGGCGACGGTGGCGTCGAAGTCCAGGCCGACCACCGATGCCGCACCGGCGGCGACCAGCAGCGGGCGCAGCACCTCCACCAGCGCCTTCAACGAGTAGGCCGACACGTGCAGGGCCACCTGCACCTCGTCCCACCCGGCCCGGAACATGTCGCCGCCCAGGCATTCCTGGGGGGCGAACCCGATGGCGTGCAGCAGCCCGTCGAGGCGGCCCCAGCGACGCTGCAGGTCTCCGGCGGCAGCCCGCAGCTGGGCCGGATCGGTGACGTCGACGGGCAGCACGTCGGGTTCCACCGGCAGCTTGCGGGCCGTGCGGCGCGTCAGCGACAGCGCCCGGCCCGCCCCCGACAGCACCACCTCGGCCCCCTGCTCCTGGGCCAGGCGAGCCACGGCGAAGGCCAGCGAGGCGTCGGTCAAGACGCCGGTGACGAGGATGCGCTTGCCGTCGAGGATGCCCATGGGTCGCGAACGCTACCCGGTCCGGCGTCGCGGCGGCCCCGGGCCAGCGTGGCCAGCCGGTCTCGGCTGGTGGGCAACCGGTGTGCAAAGGTGATCGGCATGCACATCGGCATTCTGGGAGGAACTGGACCCCTGGGGCGAGGCCTGGCGCTGCGGCTGGCCGACGCCGGCCACCAGGTGGTGGTCGGCTCGCGCGACGCCGGCCGAGCGGCGGCGGTGGTCGACGAGCTGCTCGGGGTGTGGCCCACCCGGCAGCTGCAGATCTCGGGCCAGGCCAACGAGGAGACCGCCGAGGCCGAGGTGGTGGTGATGGCCACCCCGTGGGAGGGAGCCGACGCCACGGTGTCGGCCCTGGCGCCGCGCCTGGCCGGCAAGGTCGTCGTCTCGGTGGCCAACGCCCTCATCAAGGTGGGCCGCGAGATGCACCCCCTGGTGCCGCCGCGGGGCTCGGTGGCGGCGGCGGTCCAGGCCGCGGCGCCCGGCGCCCTGGTCGCCGCGGCTGGCCACCACCTGCCCGCCTCGGGCCTGGCCGCCCTCGACCGGACCCTGCAGGCCGACGTGCTGGTCTGCTCGGACCATCCCGAGGCCACCGCCACCACCATGGAGCTGTTCGCCGGCGTCGCCGGGCTGCGGCCCCTCGACGCCGGGAGCCTCCAGATCGACTTTTGCCAGAACATCGTCCGCGGGAGACCTGTTCGCTTTTCGCATCTCGCCGAGCAGGATGACGAACCAGGGAGACCTCGTGCCCTCCGACGACGAGGCGGTCTCGATCAGACGCACGAACTCCGAGTAATACGGAGACGATTCACCCATCGCGGATACGGCGCTACGCCACAAGAGGAACAAT
>JAJZNB010000139.1:0-8870 GCA_021848085.1 Actinomycetes bacterium | reverse complement strand
GCGTCGCCGGGCTGCGGCCCCTCGACGCCGGCAGCCTGGCCTCGGCGGCCGCGGTCGAGGCCTTCACCGCTGTGCTCATCACCATCAACATGCGCTACCGGGCCCACAGCACCCTGCGGCTCGGCGGGCTGCCCGCCGCCCAGAGCGCCGCCCCTGGCGCGGGGCGGTGATGCGGCTCTACGACACCGCCCGGCGCCAGGTGGTGCCGTTCGAACCGGGGCCGCTGGCCCGCCTCTACGTGTGCGGCATCACCCCCTACGACGCCGCCCATCTCGGGCACGCCGCCGTCTACCTCACCTTCGACCTGCTGCAGCGGCGCCTGCGCGACCTCGGCCACGAGGTCTGGTGCGTGCGCAACGTGACCGACGTCGACGACGACATCTTGCGCAAGGCGCGCCAGCTCGGCGTGCACTACCTCGACCTCGCCGCCCAGGAGATGGCCAACTTCGACAGCGCCATGACCGGGCTGGGGCTGCTGCCGGTGCACCGCGAGCCGCGGGCCACCTCCGCCATCCCGGAGATCCTCAGCCTCATCGGCGCCCTGCTCGACCTGGGCCACGCCTACCGCTCGGCCGGCGCCGTCTACTTCGACGTGGCCAGCTTCGGCAGCTTCGGGCAGCTCAGCCACCTGCCGCCGGCCGACATGCTGTCGCTGGCCGCCGAGCGCGGCGGCAATCCCGGCGACCCGGCCAAGCGCCATCCGCTCGACTTCGTCCTGTGGCAGCCCTCGGCACCCGACGAGCCAACCTGGGAGTCGCGCTGGGGCCCGGGCCGGCCTGGCTGGCACATCGAGTGCTCGGCGCTGGCCATGCGCGAGCTGGGGCCGACCGTCGACCTCCACGGCGGCGGCCGTGACCTGATCTTCCCCCACCACGAGTGCGAGGCGGCGCAGTCCGAGGCGGTCACCGGCCAGATCTTCGCCCGCCACTGGCTGCACGTGGGCATGGTCGGTCTCGACGGTGTCAAGATGTCGAAGTCGCTGGGAAACCTGGTGTTCGTCGCCGACCTGTTGAAGCGCTGCGAACCGGCTGTGGTGCGCCTGGCCCTGCTGTCGCACCACTACCGCAGCGACTGGGACTGGGACGAGGCCGAGGTGGCCACCGCCGCGTGGCGCCTGGGCCGCTGGCGGGGGGTCGGCACCGGCAGCCCCCGCGGTCCAGCCGTCCCAACCGGTCCAGCCGTCCCAACCGGTCCAGCCGCCCCAACCGGTCCAGCCGCCCCAACCGGTCCAGCCGTGGACGCGTCCTTGCAGGCGGTGCGCGACCGGCTCGACGACGACCTCGACGCTCCCGGCGCCCTCACCGCCCTCGATGCCCTGGCCGCCGCCGGCCAGCCGGTGGAGGAGGGGGCGGCGCTGCTGGGCGTTACGCTCTGATCTCCGAGCGCCCGACCCGACCCCGGCGCGCCCTGATCCGGCTGCCTCCGGTGGCGCCGGCGACAGCGAGGATGGCGATGGCAGGTGTGGTGACGGTCCGGCTTCCCGACGGCTCCCAACGGCAGCTGCCCGGCGGGGCCACCGCCGCGCAGCTGGCCGAGGCGATCGGCCCCCGGCTGGCCCGAGCGGCGGTGGCGGCCGTGGTGGACGGGGTGGAGACCGACCTGGCCGCCGTGCTGCCCGACGGGGCGCAGGTGGCCATCGTCACCGCCGACAGCGACGCCGGCCGGGCGGTGCTGCGCCACTCGACCGCCCACGTGCTGGCCCAGGCGGTCACCGACCTGTGGCCCGGCGCCCACTACGCCATCGGCCCGGCCATCGCCGACGGCTTCTACTACGACTTCGAGCTGCCCGGCGGCGCCCACTTCAGCGACGAGGACCTGGCCCGCATCGAGGCCCGCATGCGCGACATCGTCGCCGCCGACCAGCCCTTCCTCCGCCAGGAGCACAGCCTGGCCGACGGGCTGGCCCTCTTCGCCGAGCAGCCCTTCAAGGTCGAGATCATCGAGCGGGTCGGCGCCGAGGCCGATCTCGGCTCGGTGGCCGCCGGCGACATGGCCCCCGGCGCCGACACCGTCAGCACCTATCGCAACGGCGAGCGGTTCGTCGACCTGTGCCGGGGGCCGCACGTCCCGTCGACCGGCCGGCTCGGGCACTTCAAGCTGCTGCGGGTGGCCGGCGCCTACTGGCGCGGCGACGAGAAGCGCCCGCAGCTGCAGCGCATCTACGGCACGGCGTGGGAGTCGGCGCAGGCCCTGGCCGATCACCTGCACCGCCTCGAGGAGGCCGACAAGCGCGACCACCGGCGCCTTGGCGCCGAGCTCGACCTGTTCTCGTTCCCCAGCGAGATCGGCTCGGGGCTGGCCGTCTTCCACCCCAAAGGCGGCTTGATCCGCCGGCTGCTCGAGGACTACTCGCGTCAGCGCCACGAGGAGGGCGGCTACCAGTTCGTCTACAGCCCCCACATCACCAAGGCCGACCTGTTCGCCACGTCGGGCCATCTCGACTGGTTCGCCGACGGGATGTTCCCGCCCATGGAGCTCGACGAGGGGCAGCGCTACTACCTGAAGCCCATGAACTGCCCGTTCCACATCATGGTCTTCAAGAGCCGCCAGCGCTCCTACCGCGAGCTGCCGCTGCGGTTCTTCGAGTTCGGCAGCGTCTACCGCTACGAGAAGTCGGGGGTGGTGCACGGCCTGACCCGGGTTCGGGGCATGACCCAGGACGACGCCCACATCTTCTGCACCCGCCACCAGATGGCCGACGAGCTGCGCTCCATCCTCCGCTTCGTGCTCGACCTGCTGCGCGACTACGGGCTCGACGACTTCTACCTCGAGCTGTCGACCAAGCCGCCGGGCAAGGCGGTCGGTACCGACGAGGAGTGGGCGGAGGCGACCGCCACCTTGCGGTCGGCGGCGGAGGCGATGGACCTGGAGCTGGTGCTCGACGAGGGCGGCGGCGCCTTCTACGGGCCGAAGATCTCGGTCCAGGCGCGCGACGCCATCGGCCGGACCTGGCAGCTGTCGACGGTGCAGCTCGACTTCCAAGAGCCGCAGCGGTTCGCCATGGAGTACGTCGGTGCCGACAACGCCCGGCACCGGCCCATCATGATCCACCGGGCGCTGTTCGGCTCGGTGGAGCGGTTCTTCGCCATCTTGCTCGAGCACTTCGCCGGGGCCCTGCCGACGTGGCTGTCGCCGGTGCAGGTGGCGGTGCTGCCGGTGCGCGACGACCACCAGCCCTATGCCGAGCACGTGGCCGCCACGGGCAAGGCGGCTGGCCTGCGGGTGGAGGTCGACCCCGCCGACGAGCCGCTCGGGGCCCGCATCCGCCGGCGCAAGCTCGAGAAGCTGCCCTACGTGGTGGTGGTGGGCGACGACGACCGGGCGGCCGGCACCGTCGGGGTCAACAGCCGGGGGGCGTCGCGCCCGGAGCGGGGGGTCGCCCTCGGCGCCTTCGTGGCGGCGGTGACGGCCGAGGTGGCCGCCCGCGGCCTGCCCGAGCGCGGCGGGGACGTCTCGGCCCCCGAGGCCGCCCACCGGGCCGGGAGCGGCGCGTGAGCCTGGAACAGCTGTGGGCCGGCTGGCGCCACGAGTACGTCAGCCAGGCCACCGAGGCCGAGCGCGCCACAGCGGACGGCGGCGGCTGCGTCTTCTGCCGTCTGGCCAGCAGCGGCGAACCGGCCGAGGACAACGGGGTGGTGTGGCGCGGCCCGTCGACCTTCGCCGTCCTCAACGCCTACCCCTACGCCAGCGGCCATCTGCTGGTGCTGCCGCTGCGTCACGTCGGCGACCTCGGCGAGCTCGACACCGCCGAGAGCACCGAGCTGTGGACGGCGGTGCGCGGCGCGGTGGCCGCCGTCCAGCGCGCCTACCGCCCCGACGGGCTCAACGTCGGCGCCAACCTGGGCCGGGCAGCCGGGGCTGGCATCCCCGCCCATCTGCACTTCCACGTGCTGCCCCGCTGGGGCGGCGACACCAACTTCATGACCTCGGTGGCCGGGGTGCGGGTCATGCCCGAGTCGCTGCCGGTGTCGTGGCAGCGCCTGCGCCGCGGCTGGCCAACCCACTGACGGCGGGTTGCGGCTGCTGGGGTTGCGGCTGCTGCAGCTGCGGGGCCGCTGGCTGCGGCGGGGCTGTCGGCTCAGGCCGGCACCACCCGGGCCACCTTGTCGACCAGGTTGGCCGGCAGCACGTCGTAGTGGTCGTGCACGGCCCGGAAGCGGCCGCGGCCGCCGGTCAGCGACCGCAGGTCGACGGCGTAGCGCTGCATCTCGGCCGTGGGCACCAAGGCGGTGATGCGGTGGCGTCCCCCCTCGAGCGGGTCGGTGCCCTGCACCCGGCCCCGCCGGGCGTTGAGGTCGCCGAGGATGTCGCCCTGCAGCTCGACCGGGACGGTCACCTCCACCTGGCTGATCGGTTCGAGCACCACCACCGCGGCCTCGCTCAGCGCCTCGCGCAGAGCCAGCGCCCCCGCCATCTTGAACGACATCTCCGACGAGTCGACCGGGTGGTACTTGCCGTCGAGGCAGATGGCCCGCAGGTCCACCACCGGGAAGCCGTGGGGGCCACCTTGGTCCATGGCCTCCTGCACGCCCTTCTCCACCGCCGGGATGTACTGGCGGGGGATGGCCCCGCCGACGACCTGGTCGACGAACTCGAAACCGCCGCCGCGCTCGAGCGGCTCCACACGGATGGTGGCCACCCCGTACTGGCCGTGGCCGCCGGTCTGCTTCTTGTACTTGCCCTCGGCCTGGGCCGGGCGGGTGATCGTCTCCCGGTAGGGGACCAGCACGTCCTCGGTCTCCACGTCGACCCCGAATTTGCGGTGCAGGCGCTCGCAGGTGACGGCCAGGTGGGTCTCGCCGGTGCCCAGCAGCAGGGTCTGGTGGGTCTCCTCCACCCGCTGGACGTCGAGGGAGGGGTCCTCTTCCTGCAGGCGGTGCAGGCCGGTCATGAGCTTGTCCTCGTCGCCTTTGGAGCGGGGCCGGATGGCGATGGCCAGCACCGGCGGCTCGGTCGGCGCCGGCGACGCCGTGACCGGGGTGCCCTTGGGGGCCAAGGTGTCGCCGGTGACGGTGTTGCCCAGCTTGGGCACCGCCACCAGATCGCCAGCCTGGGCCTCACCGACCGGCTCGGTGTCGCGCCCGCGCAGCTGCTGCAGCACGTGCAGGCGCTCGTCGTGGTGCGAACGGGTGTTGACCAGCACGGTGTCGGGCGTCAACCTCCCCGACAGCACCTTCACCAGGGAGATCTTGCCGACGTAGGGGTCCGACACCGTCTTCCACACCTGGGCCAGCGGCTCACCTGCCGGGTCGCAGGCCACCTCGGCGGTGGCGTCGCCGGCCCGCACCACCGCCGGCGGGCGGGCGTCGGGTGCGGGGGCGATCTCGGCCAGCAGCGACGCCAGGCGGTCGACCCCCACCCCGGTGGCGGCGGAGCCGCACACCACGGGGAACACCAGCCCCTGGGCCACCCCGGCGGCCAAGGTGGCCTCGAGCTGCTCCGAGGAGGGGACGTCGCCGTCGAGGTAGCGCTCCATCAAGGCGTCGTCGCCGACCACGATGCCCTCCACCAGCTGCTCGCGCACCCGGTGCTCCAGCTCGGCCAGCTCCTCGGGGATGGGCACCGTGGCCGAGGTGCCGTCGTCGTAGACGATGGCCTGGTCGGTGAGCAGGTCGGCGATGCCCCGGAAGGCGCCCTCCTCGCCGACGGGCAGCTCCAGGGGGGCCACCCCCGCTCCGAAGCGCTCCTGGAGCTGGGCCAGCACCCGGTCGAAGCTGGCCCGCTCGCGGTCGAGCTTGTTCACGAACACCAGCCGGGGCAGTCCCAGCTCGGCGCCGAGCTCCCAGGCCGCCTCGGTCTGGGCCTCCACCCCGTCGACCGCGCTGACCACCACCACCAGCAGGTCCGCCACCGAGCAGGCGGCCCGCACCTCGCCGAAGAAGTCGGCGTAGCCGGGGGTGTCGAGGAGGTTGACCTTGACGTCGCCGACGGTGAAGGGAGCGACGGCCGCCGACACCGACAGGTGGCGCTTGACCTCCTCGGGCTCCGCGTCGCACACGGTGGAACCGTCCTCGACCCGACCCGGGCGGGGGATGACGCCGGCCTGGGCCAGCAGCGCCTCGGCCAGCGTCGTCTTCCCCGCGCCGTTGTGGCCGACCAGCGCCACGTTGCGGATGCGGCTCGGTGGGTAGCTCGGCACCTGCAGACCTCCTCCCTCGCCTGGCCCCCGGGTGTCGGCCCGAGCAGGGCGGCGAGACGCGCGCTGCAGGCAGCCTAACGTCGGGGGCGGCGCCGGGCGAGGGCGCCGAGCGTCCCGGCGGGGACGGCACCCGCAGTAGGATGGCGTCGAGTTCTGGAGGAGCCCCATGTTCGATGGCCGCTTCCGCCACGCGGTGGACCGCGGGACCAAGCCGGTAGGAACCGCCCTCGTCCGTCTGGGCATCACCGCCGACGTCCTCACCGTCATCGGGCTGGTGATGTCGGCCGTGTTCGCCGTGGCGGTGGCGTCGGGGCGCCTGCTGCTCGGCGCCTTCCTCCTCATCGCCGTCGGGCTGCCCGACCTGCTCGACGGGCCGGTGGCCAAGGCGTCGGGGCGGGCCTCGGTGCGCGGCGCCTTCCTCGACTCGGTGGCCGACCGCGTCTCGGACGCCCTGCTGTACGGCGGGGTGGCCTGGTACCTCGCCGCCGGCCATCACGGCACCGCCGTCCTGGTCCCGTTGGCCCTGGTGGCGGCCACGTCGCTGATCTCCTACGAGCGGGCCAAGGCCGAGCTGCTCGGCTTGCCGGCCAAGGGCGGGCTGATGGAGCGGGCCGAGCGGATCATCGTGCTGGGCCTCTGCCTGGTGGCCGGGGCAGTGTCGGCCGCCGCCCTGGTGCCGGCCCTGGCCGTGCTGCTGGTGCTGGTCGGCGCCACCGCCGTCGGGCGCTTCGTGCGGATCTGGCAGGTGGCAGAGGGACCCGCGGTGCCGCCGCCGGCTCCCACCGCCTGGCGCCGTCCCGCCGCCGCCCACGGCCGGCCCCGCCGGCGCCAGGGCCGGGTGGAGAGCCGGTGGAGCACCTGGCGCGAGGCCCGGGCCGACCGGCTGCTGCACGGCGTCGACCGGCCCGTGCGGCCGCGTCGGGCCGCCGAGCCGCTGGGCCGCTGGCGGGCGCGGCGCGCCGCGGTGCCGCGCAGCCGGGCCGGGCGGGTGTGGCGCGACCGTGACCGTCTCGGATCGGGCCGCGACCACCGGACCCGTCCGCCGCGCTAGCCGGTCCGCCGACAGCGGTGAGCGACGCCGCCGACGGTGCGCCGCGCCTGGCGCGCGCCACCTATCTCGGCTTCCGCACCTTGGCGACGGCCATGCGGCTGGCCCCCGAACCGGTGGTGGAGGTGGCCGCCGACGCGGTGGCCGCCGCCTGCGCCCGGTGGCCGTCGCAGGCCGCCGCCCAGTACCGCCGCCATCTGCGCCGGGTGTTGGGGGAGGAACCGAGTCCGGCCGCCCGGCGCCGATGGCTGCGCCTGGCCTTCCAGAACTACGCCCGCTACTGGGCGGAGGGGGCCCGGCTGCCCGACGTGGCCCCCGGCGTCGTGCGGGACCGGATGCGGATGGAGTCGGGCTTCGAGCACCTGCAGCGGGCCGTGGGCCAGGGACGCGGCGCCATCGTGGCCCTGCCCCACGTGGGCAGCTGGGAGTGGGGCGGGGCCTGGCTCGCCCTCGAGGGCTACCCGATGACGGCGGTGGCTGAGCCGCTGCAACCGCCGGAGCTGTACCGCTGGTTCGTGGCCCAGCGCGAAGCCATCGGGCTGACCATCGTGGCGCTGGGACCCGGCGCCGGCGGGGTGCTGCTGCGCACCCTGCGGGCCGGCGGCGTGGTCGGGCTGCTGTGCGACCGGGACCTGCTCGGCACCGGCGTGGAGGTCGAGTTCTTCGGGGAGCGCACCACCCTGCCGGCCGGGCCGGCCACCCTGGCGCTGCGCACCGGGGCGGCGCTGCTGCCCACCGCCGTCTACAGCGGTCCCGGCCGGATGCACACCGCGGTGGTGCAGCCGCCGCTGCCCACCGACCGCCGCGGCGGCCTGCGGGCCGACGTCACCCGGGTCACCCAGGATCTGGCCCACGCCCTCGAGGCCCTCATCCGCCGAGCTCCCGAGCAGTGGCATCTCTTCCAGCCCAACTGGCCCAGCGACCGGGGCGTGGCCCGGACCGACGCCGGGGCGAGCTGACCGCCGGACCCGGTCACGGCGCGGCGCGCGACAGGACGTTGTCGCGGGCCGCAGGCTGCTGGCGCTCCCCGTCGGCTCCGCCCGGCTCGGTGGCCCCGTCGGCTCCGCCCGGCTCGAGCCGGCGCTTCAGGCGCAGCGCCGGGCGCTCCACCACGCGCCACGACGCCTCGGCGGCGCCCAACGACGCCGCCACCGTCAGCGGCAGCTGCCAGGCGCCGAGGGAGTGGAACCAGGTGGCGAGCACATAGCTCCACAGGTAGACGGCATACGAGCGACGTCCCAGGTAGGCCAGCGGCTCCCAGGTCAGCAGCCGCTCCCCGACGCCGCGGCGGCCAGCCAGGGTGACCACCACCACTGCGGCAGCCAGCTCGATCACCACGAAGCCTCCGTGCGCCCGCCAGCTGTCGCCGTGGGAGAGCAGCACGGCCAGGCCGCCCAGCACCAGCCCGGCCGCGGTGGCCACCAGCGGCCCCCGCCGTCGCCGCAGCAGGCGGTCGAGGCGGCCGGCGTGCAGCAGCTGGGCGGCCACCGCCCCGGCCAGCAGCGCCTGGGCCTGGGTGTCGGTGCCGAAGTACACGCGGTTGTCGCCCAGGCCGTGGCGGTACAGAGCGGCGGCGGCGACGGCCGAGGCGGCCAGAGCCAGGACCGTCCCCGCCAGCGCCGGACGGCGTCCCAGACGCAGCAGCACCAGCAGCAGCGCCGGCCTTATTTACCGGCCATTACA
>JAJZNB010000211.1:17733-25834 GCA_021848085.1 Actinomycetes bacterium | reverse complement strand
GGCGACGACGATCGCCCCGGCGGTGTCGATCGGGTGGGTCAAGGTGTGCGAGCGGGTGCTGGTTCTGAGGTCGGCCCACCGCAGCTTCACGGTGACGGTCCGCCCGGCCAGACCACCGCGGTGCAGCCGGTCGGCCACCGCCTCGGCGCTGGCCCACAGCTGGGGGCGCAGCTGCAGGTGGCTGTGGAGGTCGGCGGGAAAGGTCTGTTCGTGGCCGATGGACTTGACCGGCCGCCACGCCTCGACGGGACGGGGGTCTTCCCCTCGGGCCAGGCGGGCCAGCTGGGCTCCGAGACTGGGACCGAGCAGCCGGGCGAGGGTCGGCTCGGGTACGCCGGCGAGGTCGGCGACGGTGGCCACACCGAGCCGTTCGAGGCGGGCGGCAGTGGCCGGCCCCACCCCCCACAGGGCGCGCACCGCCAGCGGCCGCAAGAAGGCGTCGACCCCGTCCGCCGCCACCACCACGACACCGCGCCCGGGCTGGACACGGCCGGCGGCCACGGTCGGCTTGGCCGCCTTGGAGGCGAGCTTGGCCACCAGCTTGGTGGTGGCGACTCCCACCGCGCACGGCAGTCGCAGCTCGGCGAAGATCCGGGTCCGGATGGCGGCGGCGATGGCGGCCGGATCCCCCAGCAGACGCCGGGCTCCTGACACGTCGAGGAACGCCTCGTCGAGGCCGATGGGCTCCACCAGCGGGGTGACGCCGCGCAGGATCTGGTGCAGCTGGCGGCTGACCTCGCGGTAGCGGTCGTAACGGCCGGCGAGGAACACGCCGTGGGGGCAGTGGCGATGAGCCTGGCCCATCGGCATGGCCGAGCGCACGCCGAAGACCCGGGCCTCATAGGTGCACGAGGCGACCACGCCGCGTGGGCCGAGGCCGCCGACGATCACCGGACGCCCGGCCAGCTCGGGGGCGTCGAGCACCTCGACCGAGGCGAAGAAGGCGTCCATGTCGACGTGGAGGATGGCCCGGCGGGCGGCAGCCGGTGGTGCGCCGCCGGAGGCGGGGCTCGGTGGCTGGGTCCGCTCAGCCACCGAGCCGCAGCCGGCGGAACCCCTCGGCCAGCGTCAGACCGGCTCGTCGGCCCTCTTCCTCGGCCCGGCGCCGCACCGCCTGGATGACCCACGAACCGCCGTCGGCGAACTGGCTGGCGTGGCAGGCGACGGCGGCGACCTTGGCGGCCACGTCGTCTTCGATGTCGACCCACACCGACGGCTGCAGCGTTCCCGACAGCAGCACCTGCTTCACCTGGTGGGGCGGGCCGGCCGCCGGAAAGTAGTGGGGCAGGGCGGCTGCCGGGGACGAGGCGTCGAGGACGGCGAAGCCGAGGCTCCGGTGGTCGCGGTGGTTGTAGTAGTCCTCGCCGAAGAAGACGGCGGTGGGGTCGTGGGTGAGGACCACGTCGGGGCGGATGCGCCGGATCCATTCGACCAGCCGTGCCCGCAGGCCGGGGTCGTCGCCGACCTCGCCGTCGGCGTAGCCGAGCCGGGCCGGGGGGTCGAGCCCCAGCGCCGCCGCGGCCCGCTGCACCTCTCCGGCCCGGCGGGCGACCAGCTCCTCGGGGGGCAACGCCGGGTCGGGGGTGCCCTTGTCGCCCTCGGCGGCCAGCACGACGTAGACCTCGGAGCCCTGGCGACGCCAACGGGCCAGCGCTCCGCCGCAGGCGACGTCGGCGTCGTCGGGGTGGGCGTAGACGGCCAGCACCGTCTTCGGGATGGCCTCGAAGAGCTCCGCCATGGTCAGCCCGGGCGCTTGGGCTCGGTGGTCTTGGTCAGCAGGCCGACCTCGCGCTGGAAGTCGCCGAGGTCTTCGAAGCCCTTGTAGACCGAGGCGAAGCGCAGGTAGGCGACCTGGTCGAGGTCGCGCAGCCGCTCCAGCACCGCCAGCCCGATCCGCTGGGAGGTCACCTCGGCGCCCAGCCCGCGCAGCGCCTCTTCCACGTGCTGGGCCAGCTCCTCGAGGTCGGCGGCGGTCGCCGGGCGGTTCTTGGTGGCCGAGCGCACGCCGGCGATCAGCTTGGCGCGGTCGAACGGCTCTCGGTGCCCCGACCGCTTCACGACCCACAGCGGCGCTTCCTCGAGGCGCTCGTAGGTGGTGAAGCGCCGCCCGCACGACAGGCATTCGCGGCGCCGGCGGATGGCACCCCCGTCCTCGGCCAGGCGTGAGTCCACGACCTTGTCGTCGAGGCTCTGGCACCATGGACACCGCACCCGCCCCACCGTAGTGCCCGCCTCCGGCCCGGCCAGCGGCAGCGGCGGCCGACTCCAGCGTGGCCCCGGGCTACGGCAACCGCAGCGTGGCCCCGGGAACGACGGCCACACCCCGGTTCGCCGCCCGGATCTCAGCCACCACCGGCCTGGGGTCGCCCGCTGGGCCCACCAGCCTGGTGGCGATCGACCAGAGGGTGTCGCCAGGCTGCACCACGTAGGTGTGATGGGCCACCACGGCCTCGACGGTGCCGGCGCTCGCCGCCGGACCTACCCGGCCGGCCCCGCCCCACGGCAGCGCCAGCACCACCAGCACCGCCGTAGCCGCCGCGCCGAGCAGCACCCGCCGCCGCAGCTGCCGACGCCGCCACGTGGCGGCATCGACGACGCCAGCACAGCGGGCCGAGCGCGGCGCCAGGTGACGGCCGGGGCGAGCGCCCGGCGGTGGGCCGGCGGCACCGGGCCTCCCGGCCGGCACCGGCCGGGAGGGCACCCGGCCCGGCGCGGCCAGGGGTCCATCGACCACGGCCACCGCGGCCAGGCTGCTCACCGCGGCCTGCCGCCGCCCTGCAAGCAGAGCGAACACCTGTTCGTCATGGCTCGATCTCACCACGAACACCTGTTCGTGTCAACCCGGCCTCGTACGGTCTTCGTCATGCCCGGACCTTGCCAGGGGGGTGTAACGCCCTGGCGGCCGGGGGCGAACAGATGTTTGCCCTGGGCCGGCTGGCCCGCTAGCCTGAGGTGCGAACGGCTGTTCGATGCGGGCGGCCCGAGCGGGGACCCGAGGAGCCGAGCGGGCCCCGAGGAGGCGAGCGGGCATGGCCGAGGTGTTGAGCCGGAAGCGGCAGCAGATCCTGCAGTTCATCGGGAGCAGCATCAAAGAGCGGGGATACCCGCCGTCGGTCCGTGAGATCGGCGAGGCGGTGGGCCTGGCCTCGTCCTCCACCGTCCATGCCCATCTGGCGGTGCTCCAGCGTGAGGGCTACCTGCGCCGAGATCCGACCAAGCCGCGGGCCATCGAGGTGCGCTACGACCCCGCTTCGAGCGACACCGCGCCGGCCGGCCGGGTGCAGCACGTCCCGCTGGTCGGTGACGTGGCCGCCGGCACCGGGGTGCTGGCCGAGGCCGCCGTCGAGGAGGTCCTCCCGCTGCCGCAGGACTTCACCGGCACCGGGTCGCTGTTCATGTTGCGGGTCCGCGGCGACTCCATGATCGAGGCCGGCATCCTCGACGGCGACTTCGTGGTGGTGCGCCAGCAGCCCGACGCCGACAACGGCGACATCGTGGTGGCCGGGGTCAACGGCGACGAGGGCACGGTCAAGACGTTCTCGCGCCGGGGCGCCACGGTGGTGCTGACACCGGCCAACCCGGCGCTGCGGCCCATGGAGCTGCCGGCCGGCGAGGTCACCGTCTACGGCAAGGTGGTGACCGTGCTGCGGCGCCTCTGATCGGGGCTGGCGGCCTGGTCGTCGGCCCTCGCCCGGCGGTCAGGGCCGACGATCTCGGCCCGGTACGGGTGTCCGCTCGGGAGGAGGTCGGAGATCCGGTCGGGCTGGAGGAGCCGGGGGAGCAGCTCCTTGGCGCGCGCTCCCTTCACGGTCCGGCGGGGCCGGCACGACCACGGGCCGGGTCGGCAGCGGCTGGCCCGGAGTCCGGGGCAGGGCCGGCGGGGCGCTCCGGCGGGAGCGGCGCGCCGCGCAGCACGGCGCCCAGCACCCGGTGGACCTGCTGCAGCTGCTGGCGCGACACCACCTCGTCGGAGGTGTGGGCCAGCCGCGGATCGCCCGGTCCGAAGTTGGTGGCCGGTATGCCGGCCTCCCAGAAGGTGGCCACGTCGGTCCAGCCCACCTTGGCCCGCGGCGGCTGCCCGCTGTGGGCGGCCAGCTCGGCCAGCAACGGCGCGGTCAGCGACGGCGGCGCCCCAGCCGCCACGTCTTGCACCTCCAGCGTGTCGCCGGCCGCCGCGTCGAGCGCCGGGGCGAGCAGCCGCTGCAGCTCGGCGCCGGCCTGCGTCGCGTCGCGGTCGGGAGCGAAGCGGTAGTTGACGGTGAGCGACGCGGCGTCGGGCACGACGTTGCTGGCCACCCCGCCTTCGACGTGCACCGCCTGCAGCTGCTCGGTGTAGCGACACCCGTCGAGGACGACCCGGCGGGGCTGGTAGCCCTGCAGCAGCTGCAGCAGCGGCCCGAGGCGGTGCACGGCGTTGGTGCCCATCCACGGCCGGGCGGTGTGGGCCCGGCGGCCACGCAGCGACACCACGGCCCGCACGGTGCCCTGGCAGCCGGCCTCCACCACGGCGCCGGTCGGCTCGGCCAGCACGGCGGCGTCGCCGGCCAGCAGGTCGGGGCGGTGGCGGGCCAGCTGGCCCAGGCTGTTGTGGCGGCGGGCCACCTCCTCGCAGGCGTAGAAGACGTAGGTGGCGTCGACGGCGGCGTCGGTGAGGGTGCAGGCCAGGTCGAGCAGCACGGCCAGCCCGCCTTTCATGTCGACGGCGCCGAGGCCATGGAGCTGGTCGCCGTCGACGACGGGGGCGGCGGCGTCGACGGCCGGGACGGTGTCGAGATGGCCGGCCAGCACCAGCCGGTGGGCACGGCCGAAGGCGGTGCGGGCCACCACGGTGTCGCCCAGGCGCTCCACCTGCAGGTGCGGGGCCTCGCGCACGGCGGCTTCGACGGTGGCGGCCAGCTGCGCCTCGTGATGCGACACCGACGGGACGGCAACCAGCTCGGCGGCCAGCGCCAGCAGGTCGCCGCCGGGGCCGCTCACCGCCGGCACCGGCGCGGCGGGCCCATCAGCCGGCCAGACCGTGGTCGCGCAGCACCGCTTCGAGCTGGGCCTTGTCGTGGCGCTGCCCGGGCTCGAGGCGGCGGATGACCAGGGCGCACGGCAGGTGGAAGTCGCCGCCGGGGAAGCGCCGGGGGCGAGTGGCGAACACCGTGACGCTCCACGGGGGCACCACCCCCCGTCCGAGCTCGTCGCCGGTCTCGGCGTCGATGACGGGGATGGCGGGGTTCAAGATGACCCCTTCGCCGAGGACGGCCCCCTCCCCGACCCGGGCTCCCTGGGTGATCATGCAGCGGCTGCCGATCATGGCGTCGTCGCCCACCATCACCGGGGCGGCGTTGGGCGGCTCGAGCACCCCGCCGATGCCGACCCCACCGGCCAGGTGGACCCGGGCGCCGATCTGGGCGCAGGAGCCGACCGTGGCCCACGTGTCGACCATGGTGTCGGCGCCGACCCGGGCGCCGATGTTGACGTAGCTGGGCATCAAGATGACGCCACGGTCGAGGAAGGCGCCGAAGCGGGCCGAGGCGCCGGGCACCACCCGAACCCCGGCCTGGAGGTAGTCGCGCTTGAGCGGCAGCTTGTCGGCGTACTCGAAGGGGCCGAGCTCTACCGTCTCCATGCGCCGCAACCGGAACAGCAGCAGGATGGCCTGCTTCAGCCACTGGTGCACCACCACGTTGCCGTCGGCGGCGAGCTCGGCGACCCGGGCCTCACCCCGGTCGAGCAGCTCCACCGCCTGCAGCACCACGGCGGCGGCATCGCCGTCGTCGGGTCCGACCTGGTCGGCGCGGGCCCACAGCTCTTCGATGTGCGACTGCAGATCGGCCATCGGCCCGACAATACCGGCCTGGCCGACCCGCCCGAGGGCCTGGCGCCGGCCGTCAGCGCGGCTGGAGGGGGCCGGCTCGGCCCAGACGGGTGGCGGCCAGCTGCAGCCGATCGTCGGGCTGCACCACCGCCAGGCGGACGTGTCCCTCGCCGGCCGGGCCGTAGAAGTCGCCCGGGCTGGCCAAGATGCCGCCGGCTCGGGCCAGCGCCTCGGTCAGCACCCACGACGCAGACCGGCCCTCGGCGGCGCCGCGCTGGTGGGCCCAGGGGGGGGCGGCCACCCACAGGTAGAAGCCGCCGTCGGGCAGCGCGCACGGCAAGCCCACCGCCGCCAGCGCGTCGGCCAGCACCCGCAGCCGCCGACGGTAGCGGTCGCGCTGCACCTCCACGTGGGCGTCGTCGTCGTAGGCAACGGCGGAGGCGGCCTGCACCGGGCCGGGCACCATCAGCCCGGCGTGCTTGCGGATCTCCGACAGGTAGTGGACCAGGTCGGGGTCTCCGGCGTAGAACCCCGAGCGCACCCCGGCCAGGTTGGAGCGCTTGGACAGCGAGTGCAGTGCCAGCAGCCCCCGGCGGCCGTGGTGGAGGATGGTCGGCGGCGGCCAGGTCGCCCAGGTGAACTCGGCGTAGCACTCGTCGGAGATGACCGGCACCTGCCAGCGACGGCCCCAGGCGGCCACCGCGGACAGGTCGGTGACGGTGCCGGTCGGGTTGGCGGGGCTGTTGACCCACAGCACCACCGCCCGGGCCGCGTCGGCGGGGTCGATGGCGTCCACGTCGAGCCCGCCATCGGGTCTCTCGGGCACCCCCACCGCCCGGCAGCCGGCCAGCTGGGCCCCCAGGGCGTAGGTGGGGTAGGCGACCGCCGGGTGCAGCACCGTGTCGCGGCTCGGGTCGCGCAGCCGCAGGTACCAGGCGGCGGAGGCGACGAACTCCTTGGTGCCGACGCAGGCGGCGATGTGGGCCGGATCCACGGTGACGGCGAAGCGCCGCTGCACCCAGCCGGCTGCGGCGCGCCGCAGGGCCAGGCTGCCGACCGAGGCCGGGTAGCCGGCCTCGGTGCCCGACGAGGCCAGCGCCGCCACCACCGCCCTCGGGGGCGGGTCGCCGGGGGTGCCGACCGACAGGTCGACCATGCCGCCCTCGGCCGCCGCGGCCAGCTCGCTCAGAGCGGCCAGCCGGTCGTAGGGGTACGGCGGCGGCGAGAAACCGCCAGGAGCACCGGCGCCAGGAGCACCGGCGAGAACCGGCACCGATGCGGCGGCGGGCTCGGCGGGGCTGCTCATCGGCGCACCGCGTAGTGCTGAAAGCGGGCCCGGCCCACCTCGTCGAGCAGCACCTGGAGGCGCACCGCCCCTTCTCCGGCCGTCTCCTCGAGCACCTCGCCCTCGCGGTGGACGGCGGCCAGCACGTCGCCGCGGTCGAAGGGGACCACCAGCTCGACCACCTGGTCGGCGCGGCGCAGCCGCTCCGACAGGGTGCGCACCAGCCGGTCGACGCCTTGCCCGGTGCGGGCCGAGACCACCAGCGAGCCGGGATGGGCGGCGGCTACCTGGACGGCGCCGGGCCCGCGGTCGAGCTTGTTGACCACCAGCAGCTCGGGCACCTGGTCGGCCTCGATGTCGCGCAGCACGTCGTGCACGGCGTCGATCTGCGCCTGGGAGTCGACCGCCGAGCCGTCCACCACGTGCAGCAGCAGGTCGGCGTCGCGCACCACCTCGAGGGTGGAGCGGAACGCCTCCACCAGCTGGTGGGGCAGCTTGCGGACGAAGCCGACGGTGTCGCTCACCAGCACCGTCTCGCCGCCGGGCAGCGGCAGCTGCCGGGTGCGGGGGTCAAGGGTGGAGAACAGCCGGTCCTCCACGGCCACCTGGGCCGACGTCAGCCGGTTGAGCAAGGTGGACTTGCCGGCGTTGGTGTAGCCGACCAGCGACACGGCGCGGTGGCGGCCGCGGTGGCGGCCACGGGCCTGGGTGCGGCGGGTGGCGGCCACCTGCTCGAGGTCCTGCTCGAGCCGGCGCATCCGGCCCAGCAGCCGCCGGCGGTCGACCTCGAGCTGGGTCTCGCCGGGGCCTCGGGTGCCGATGCCGCCGGCCTGCTGGCTCAGCGCCTTGCCCCGGCCACGCAGCCGAGGCAGCCGGTAGCGCAGCAGGGCCAGCTCCACCTGGGCCTTGCCCTCCTGGCTGCGGGCGTTCTGGGCGAAGATGTCGAGGATGACCGCGGTGCGGTCGATGGCGGTGCGGCCCAGCAGCTTCTCGAGGTTGCGCTGCTGGGC
>JAJZNB010000211.1:0-17723 GCA_021848085.1 Actinomycetes bacterium | reverse complement strand
GGGCCGGCGACAGCTCGTCGTCGAACACGACGGTGTCGGCGTCGACGCGCTCGGACAGCTCGGCCAGCTCCTCCACCTTGCCCCGCCCGATGAAGGTGGCCGGATCCGGGGCGTCGCGCCGCTGCACCTGCCGGGCCAAGACGTCGGCTCCGGCTGTGTCGACCAGCAGGGCCAGCTCGTCGAGGCTCTCGTCGACCGCCGCCGCCGCGGTCCAGGGAAAGACCACGCCGACCAGTACGATCTTCTCGCGGAAGGTGCGCTCGATGAGGGTCAACGCCGAGGCTCCAGCGCCTGGGCATCTCGATCCGGCCCCGGCTCGCCCGCCGGGCCGGTGACGGCCGGCTCGATCTGCGGGCCCGGCGGCACCGGTTCGAGGTCGCTGCGCCCGGCAGCCACCACGGCGGCCAGCACGGTGGCGTCCACGGTGACGTCGGCCACCAGTACCGTCGGACCGGCCAAGGTGACGGTGTCGGCGCCGAGGGTCACCTCCAAGGTGCCGCCGGGGTTGTGGACGGCGACGCGCTCCCCCACCTCGCCCCAGCTGCGGGCGGCGGCGGCCGCCGCGCAGGTGCCGGTGCCGCAGGCCAGGGTCTCCCCCACACCACGCTCCCACACCCGCAGGCTGAGCGCGCCGGGTTCCGGTCCCGGCCAGACCAGCTCCACGTTGGCGCCCTGGGCGGTGGAGCCTGACAGCACCGGACCAAGCTGGGCGATGCGGCCGGCCAGCTCGACCTCACCCAGCAGCACCAGGTGCGGGTTGCCCATGTCCACCCGGCGGATGTGACGGGCTCCTCCCAGCTCGCCCGCCAGCCACCGCGCCTGGTCGGCCACGGCGGTGTCGGACACGGCGGCCAGCGCCGCGGCCAGGTCGCCGGGGCCGAGCTCCTCGCCCAAGCTGGCCGTGCCCATGTCGACGGCGCCGTAGCCGACACCGGGCTGGGCCCCGACGCGGTAGTCGACGGTGCGGACCCCGGCGCCGGTCAGCACCGACACGGGACCGGGGCCGACCAGGCCGCCCACGACGGCGGCCTGCACCAGGCAGCGGATGCCGTTGCCGCTCATCTCGGCCGGGCTGCCGTCGGCGTTGTGCAGCTCCATGACCAGGTCGGCCCGGTCGGAGCCCGCCATGACCCGCACCAGCCCGTCGGCGCCGATGCCGGTGCGACGCCGGCACAAGGCGACGACCTCGGCAGGTGTCAGGGGCTGGCGGCCCTCGGGGTCGAGCAGCACCAGGAAGTCGTTGCCGGCGCCATGGTGCTTGGTGAGATGCAGCGTGGCCTGAGCAGCCATGGCGTCAGTCTCGCGCCGGCACCGGCGGGCGGGTGCGAGAGGGCGGCGGCGGGTGCGCCGCGCCGGCCGCCGCAGCAGCAGAGGTGCCGGCGGTGGCGTCGAAGTGCCGGCGCAGCTGGGCGTCGAGGTCGGCACGAGGGTCGAGCCAGGTGATCCGGGGGTCGCGCCGGAACCAGGCCCACTGCCGGCGGGCGAAGGCGCGAGTCCGTCGGACCGCCCGCTCGACGGCGTCGGTCAGCGCCACGCCGCGCTCGACGTGCTCGAGCAGCTCGCGGTAGCCCAGGGCCTGGCGGGCGGTGCGCGACAGCCCGCCGGGGCGGGCGGCCAGGCGCCGCACCTCGTCGAGCAGGCCGGCGTCGAGCAGCTGCCGGAACCGGCGCTCGATGGCAGGGTCGTGGAGCTCGGCGACGAAGGGGATGCCCACCAGCACGAAGCGGGTCGGCGGGTAGGCCTGCAGACCAGGGCCGGACGACGAGAAGGGCCGTCCGGATCCGACGGTGACCTCGAGGGCTCGGACGATCCGGCGGCGGTTGTCGGGTTCGATGCGCCCGGCGGCCACCGGGTCGAGCTCGGCCAGCTGCCGGTGCAGGCGCCGCAGCCCCCCCGGCTCGTCGGCCTGGCCTTCGAAGGCGGCGGCCAGTCGGGGCCAGCGGCCCGGGATGTGCAGGTCGTCGATCACCGCCCGGTGGTAGAGGCCGGTGCCGCCGACCAGCAGCGCCCGACCCCCACCGGCCTCGATGGCGCTGATGGCGGCCCGCGCCAGGCGCTGGAATCGCCCCGCCGTGAACTCCTCGTCGGGGTCGACCAGGTCGAGCAGGTGGTGGGGCACGGCCCGGCGCTGCTCGGCGCTGGGCTTGGCCGTGCCGATGTCCATCTGCCGGTAGACCCCCATGGAGTCCACCGACACGATCTCGGTCCCGGGCCGCTGGCCGGCCAGCCGCACGGCCAGCGCCGACTTCCCCGACGCGGTGGGCCCCACCAGAGCCACCGGCGGACCAGCCTGCCCGAAGGCGGAGTCCACCCCTTTCAACCGGCGCTGACGGCCAGCGGGATCCGGACCCGATGGCGCGGGGCGGCGATCACCGCCCGCAGCTCGCCGCGCAGATGGTGCGGTGCCGCGCCGGTCACCTCCACCGCCACGTAGGCCCCCACCGGCGGCACCCCCAACGGCGGCGGCGCGAAGTGGACCAGCTTGTTCTGCGCGGTGCGGGCCGTGACCACCTCGGGATCGCGCTTGGAGGGGCCTTCCACCAGCGCTTCCTCCACCCGTCCGATCCGGGCTTGGTGGCGGGCCAGGGCGGCGCGCTCCACCACTACCTTCAGCCGGTCGAAGCGTTCGGCCACCACCTCGGGGTCGACCGCGGCGTCGGCCATGGCGGCGGCCCGGGTGCCGGGACGGGGCGAGAAGATGAAGGTGTACGCACCGTCGTAGCCGGCTTCGGCCGCCACCTCGAGGGTCTGCTCGAACTCGTGGTCGGTCTCGCCGGGGAACCCCACGATGATGTCGGTGGTGACGGCCAGGTCGGGCACGGCGGCTCGGGCCGCGGCCAGCCGGGCCAGGTAGCGCTCGGCGGTGTAGCCGCGGCGCATGGCCGACAGCACCCGGTCGCTGCCCGACTGCAGCGGCAGGTGCAGATGGGGGCAGACGGCCGGCACCTCGGCCATGGCGGCGATGGTGTCGGGCCGCAGGTCCTTGGGGTGCGGGCTGGTGAAGCGGATCCGGCGGATGCCGTCCACCGCCCCCACCGCCCGCAGCAGCTCGGCGAACAGCGGTCGGCGCCGGGTGATGTCGCGGCCGTAGGAGTTGACGTTCTGACCCAGCAGGGTGACCTCGGTCACCCCGGCGGCGGCCAGCGCGGCCACCTCGCCGACCAGCTGGTCGAGGGGCCGGCTGATCTCGGGCCCGCGCACCTGGGGGACGATGCAGAAGGCGCACGAGTTGTCGCAGCCGGTCTGGATGGTGACCCACGCCGCGTAGGGCACGTCGCGCATCGCTCCCAGCGCCGTGGCCGGTGCGTCACCGGCGGGCAGCGGCGCGTCGAGGATCTCCACCTGGGGGCCGTGCTCGGCGGCCAGGCGCAGCAGCTGCGGAGCCCGAGCCAGGTTGTGGGTGCCGAAGACCACGTCGACATGGCCGGCCCGGGCCCGCACCAGGTCGCGGTCCTTCTGGGCCAGGCAGCCGCCGACGGCGATCTGCATGCCGGGGCGGGCCTGCTGCAGGGCCTTCAACTGGCCGAGATGGCCGTAGAGCTTGTTGTCGGCGTTCTCGCGGATGCAGCAGGTGTTGAGGACGACGACGTCGGCGGCGGTCACGTCGTCGGTGGGCACCAATCCGTCGGCCACCAGCAGACCGGCCAGGCGCTCCGAGTCGTGCTCGTTCATCTGGCACCCGAAGGTGCGGATGTGGAACGTGCGGGGCACCCGGCGATTCTACGTGTCTCCCCGGCCGCCGCCGGCCCCGGCGCCGAGCACCAGGCCGCGCAGGTCGGGGACCAGCACCACCGCCCGGCCCGTCACCCCGGCCTCGGCCATGGCGGCCTGCGCTTCGGAGCGGACCAGCTCGGCCTTGCCCCGGTCGCAGAAGCCGACGAGGGTGGGCCCGGCCCCCGACCAGCAGGCCGCCAGCGCCCCGCCGCGCACCAGCTGCCCGAGGAGCTGGGGAGCCTCGGGGAACAGCGGGTTGCGGTAATCCTGGTGGAGCCGGTCCTCGGTGGCCTCACGGCTGAGCAGCGACCGGTCGGCCAGGCCGGCCAGCAGCAGGGCCATGCGTCCCAGGTTGAAGGTGGCGTCGGTGCGGCTGATCCGATGGGGCAGCGCCTGGCGGGCCCGGGTGGTGGGCAGCGCCCGGTCGGGCACGATGGCCACCAGCACCAGGCCCGGGTCCAGCGGCAGGCGCACCACCCGCACCGCGCCGCGCACGGTGGTGGCCGCCACCAGTCCGCCCACCGCCGAGGCGGCGGCGTTCTCGGGGTGCCCGTCGGCCCGGGCGGCCACCCCCAGCGGATCCTTGGATCCGGCGGCGGCTGCAGCGGCGACGGCCAGGGCGGCCGACGAGCCCAGGCCGCGGGCGACGGGGATGTCGGAGCGGACGGTGATGGCCATCCGGTCGTGGCCGGCCACGTCGATGGCCACCCGGGCAGCGAGGTGGGTGGCGGCGTCGTCGGCCAGGTCGGCGCCTTCCCCCTCGGCCCGCACCGTCAGACGCGACGCCGGCTCGATCTCCACCTCCACGTAGACGTCGAGGGCCAGCGCCAGCACGTCGAAGCCGGGACCGAGGTTGGCGGTGGAGGCGGGGGCTCGGGCGCGCACGGCCGCCAGGGTAGTGCCCGAGACGGCTGCCGGCCGGCGAAGGCCCAGCTGCCGGCCGGCGAAGGCCCAGCTGCCGGCCGGCGAAGGCCCAGCTGCCAGCCGGCGAAGGCCCAGCTGCCAGCCGGGCCGGCGCGGTCAGCCGTGCAGCAGGTGCCAGCCCAGCGTCGGGCCCTGCAGCGGGGCGGTGGAGCGCAGCGGCACGGTGACCTGCTCGCCGCCGTCGGCCACGGTCAAGGTGCCGATCACGGTGCCTGGAGGCGAGCCGACGGCCAGCGGCCGGGCGGCCAGGCGCACGTCCACCGTGTCGCCCGGCCACACCAGCAGGGTGGCACGGCGCGTGGCGGTCGCCGGCACGGGCGCGGCGGCCCAAGGCACCGGGATCTGCGCCCAGCGTGCTCCGGCGGTGACCACCGTCTGGTGGCGCAGCCCGCCGGCGGCGGCGTCGATGAGCTTCTCGGCCGCGGCGTCGGCCTTGAACAGGGCGCCGTAGCCGCTCTGGCCGGTGACGGCGGCCAGCACCAGCACCTGCTGGGAGCCGACCTGACGGTGGGCGGCCAGCACCACGCAGCCCTGGGCCGCCTCGGTGAAGCCGGACTTGACGCCGACGACGCCGTCGGTACCGATGGCCTGCACGTAGTTGGTGAGCAGCCCGGCTCGGGGCAGGACGACGGTGCGCTGGTCGACCACCACGGCGAAGGTGGGCAGGGCCATGGCGGCGGCGGTCACCTTCAGCAGGTCGGCGGCGGTGGAGGTGGAGCCCGGGTCGATGCCGCTGGCGTCGGCGAAGTGGGTATGGGTCATCCCCAGCGCCGCGGCCGTGGTGTTCATCTTGGCCACGAAGGCGCCGATGGTGCCGGCGTCCCAGCGGGCCAGGGCGTCGGCGTAGTCGTTGGCCGAGTGGACCAGCAGCCCGTCGAGCAGCTGCCGTTCGGTGAGGCGGTCACCCGCCACCACCGGCACCGAGGTGGCGTTGATCTGGGCATCGTGGGCGGCCGACGCCTCGTCGGAGGCGGTCATGGTCACGCTCGGCCCCGGTTCGGTCGGTCCGAGGGGATGGTCGCGCAGGATGACGTAGGCCGTCATGATCTTGGTCAGGCTGGCCACCGGCACCGGCTGCTGGGACGGCGAGGTGAGGGTGAGGCCGGCGGCCGGCACGGCCACAGCCCCCTCGCCCTGGGCCGGCCACGGGAGGGGTGCCGCAGCGCCGGGCACCACCATCCGGGTGCCCCGGGCCCCCCCGGCGTGGCCGGAGGCGCTGGCCAGCACCGGCGGCGGGCGGAGCACGGCGGTGGCCGTCGGCAGCGGGCTGCCCAGCCGGGCCACCACCAGAGCCACCACGACGGCGGCCAGCACGACCAGCACCGCCAGCCGCCGACGGACGACGACGACGCGCCGCGACGGGCGACGCGGGGAGCGCCGGGCCCGGGAGAGGGCGGGGCCCGGCCGCGGCGGCTGCCATGGCGCAGCGTCGGCGCGACCCGGTTGGCGGCGGGCCCGGGCGGTGCCCACCGACGGGGGGGAGGCCACCGCCGGGAACCGGCCAGCGCGGCCAGAGGCGAGGGCCGCTCCGAGCCCGGCGGCGCCGGCGGTCGGGACCCGGCCTCGCCGAGGTGGCTCGGGTGGCCGGCTGGCTGGCCGGCCCGGCCCCTCGACCGGCCCCGCCAGGCGGTCCGACGGGACCGACGGCCGGCGCTGGCCTGGGCTCCTCGTCGGCCGGGGGGGAACCGGGGAGGGCTGGATCGGCCGCAGGGGGGCGACATCGGGCGGCGCCCCCATCACGGTCACGTGCCCCCGGCCGGCCCCCGACGGCGGCCGGCGTCGACCGGAGAGGTCGTCGTTGGCGTCGCCGACGGGGCCCGGCGCCACCCCGGAGAGCTCCGGTCCGAAGCCAGCGGAGCCGGGGTGGCCGGTCGCCGGCCGCGAGACGGCGGGATCCTCCGGTGGGGGAAGCGGACGCTCGGCCACGATCAGCCGCCGGAAAGCTGATCGAGCTCCTCGGGGGTCATCAGCACGGCACGCGCCTTGGAGCCCTCGGACGGGCCCACCACCCCCCGCCGCTCGAGGAGGTCCATGAGGCGACCGGCTCGGGCGAAGCCGACACGGAGCTTTCGCTGCAGCATCGACGTGGACCCTAGCTGGGAACGCACCACCAGCTCCATGGCAGCCTGCAACAGCTCGTCGTCGTCATCGTCGCCGCTGCCGGGGCCGGTCGACGAGCTGCCGGTGTCGCCGGCGATCCCCTCGACGTAGTCGGCCTGACGCTGGCGCTTCCAGTGGGCCACCACCCGCCGCACCTCGTCCTCGGTGACCCACGGGCCCTGGATGCGTCGCGGGATCGACGACGAGGCGGTCAGCAGCAGCATGTCACCCTTGCCGATGAGCCGCTCGGCGCCGGGCTGGTCGAGGATGACCCGGCTGTCGGCCAGCGACGACACCGAGAAGGCCAGGCGCGAGGGGATGTTGGCCTTGATGACGCCGGTGATGACGTCCACCGAGGGCCGCTGGGTGGCCAGCACCAGGTGGATGCCGACGGCCCGAGCCATCTGGGCGATGCGGCACACCGACTCCTCCACGTCGCGGGCCGCCACCATCATCAGGTCGTTGAGCTCGTCCACCACCACCACCACGAACGGCAGCCGCTGGTAGCGCCGGGGCGGATCGGCCACCGCGGCGCGGCTCTCGGCCAGGCGGGCGGACACCCGGGCGGCCAGCGCCTCGTCCTCGTCGGCGTCGCCGGCGACCGGCTGGGGGACCTCCGGCTCGGGATCGTCGAGGTCGCCGTTGTCGACCGCCTGGTTGTAGCCGGTGATGTCGCGCATGCCGACCTCGGCCAGCAGGTCGTAGCGGCGCTCCATCTCGGTCACCGCCCACGACAAGGCGTTGGCCGCCTTCTTGGGATCGACCACCACCTCGGTGAGCAGGTGGGGCAGCCCGTTGTACTGGCCCAGCTCCACCCGCTTGGGGTCGACCAGGATGAGGCGCACCTGCTCGGGGGTGGCCCGCATCAAGATGGAGGTGATCACCGAGTTGATGCACGACGACTTGCCGGCGCCGGTCGCCCCCGAGATGAGGATGTGGGGCATGTCGGCCAGGTTGGCCATCACCGGGCGCCCGGCGATGTCGCGCCCGAGGGCCACCTCGAGGGGATGGGCGGCGTGGCGGGCCTCTTCGGAGGTCAAGATGTCGCCCAGGGTCACCAGCTCACGCCGGCGGTTGGGCACCTCGACACCGATGGCCGAGCGGCCCGGGATGGGCGCCAGGATCCGCACGTCGGGTGACGCCATGGCGTAGGCGATGTCCTTGGCCAGGCTGGTGACGCGGGCCACCTTCACCCCGGCGCCGAGCTCGAGCTCGAAGCGGGTGACGGTGGGTCCCACGGTGTGGCCGACCAGGCGGGTGTCGACGCCGTGGGCGGCCAGCGCCTCGACCAGCGAGCGGCCCGCCGCCGCCGTCTCGCGCTCGTCGAAGCCGTGGGGCTTGGACCGGCCGAGCAGCTTCAGCGGAGGCAGCAGCCAGTCGCCGGCCGGCAGGGCCGTCTCGAGCTCGAGCGGGTCGGCCCTTCGGGCGGCCGGCGCCTTGCGGGCCGGGGCCGGGGTCGAGACCGGCTCGGCGGCGGGATCCGTCTCGGCGGGGGCGTCGGGCTCAGCGGCCACGGCCGGCTGCGCCGGCGGCTCCTCGGGCGGTGCCGCCGGCACGGCGCGGCGGGGACGGGTGGCCGGGGCCGGGATGTCGGCTCCGGGGCGGGCCGGGGGGCGCAGCAGGTGCCACAGGAAGGCGGCCACCGTGGCCAGCGCCGACGCCGCCCGGCGCAAGGTGACGCCGGTGAACAGGACCAGGGCCAGGGCCAGCAGGGCCACCAGCACCACCGACGCTCCCCAGCCCGACAGGGCCTGCTGCAGGGGGTGGGCGACGAGGGCTCCCAGCCAGCCGCCGGCACCCGACAGGCGGCGCCCGGGGGCGGAGACCGGGGGGGAGCCGTGCAACAGCCCGGCCATGCCGGCCACGGCCACCAGCGACAGCACCAGGCCGAGGACGCTGCGGGCCGGTTCGCGCCCGGTGCGGCCCGACACCAGCAGCACTCCCCCGGCGACGCAGGCCACGGGGACCAGGAACCGGCCGAGGCCGAGGGCCAGGCCGCCGGCGTGGTCGACGGCGGAGCCGGCCGGTCCCAGGGCGTGGAACCACAGGCCCAAGGCGGCCAGCACACCCACGGTCACCAGCACGATGCCCCACACGTCCTCGGCGTGGGTGGCCAGCACGTTCCAGGCCGACTCGATCAGGTCGGGGCGGGCCGGCGGGCGGCGTGACGCCCCCCGCGAGCCCCCCCGGCGGGCCGAACCGGCCCGGGAGCGGCCGCTGCTGGCTGACCGCGAGGCGCGTGCCGCCGGAGGGCGGCGCTTGGTCGTCACCACAATGACCTCAACGCTAACACCAGCCCCAGCGGGCGCCGGGGACGTGGGGGGCTCGGGGGACCGGTCTGCGGGCAACGCCGCTGGCCCGACCCCGGGCCCTAGCCGAGCGTCAGGTGGTGCTGCACCGGAGGCGGACGCCAGGCCTGTCCGGTCAGACCGTGACCACCAGCGGCACGATCATGGGCCGGCGCCGGGTGCGCTCGCTGACGAAGCGCCCCAGGGCCCGGCGGGCGTGGCGCCGCAGGACGTCTTGGTCGCTGGCCCCGTCGGCCAGGGCCTCCTCGAGGGCGGCGCGCACGGCGGCGCTGGCCTCCTCGAGCAGGGACTCGGCCTCCGAGGCGTGGACCCAGCCGCGGGTGATGATCTCGGGCTCGGTGACCATCTCCCGGGCATGGGGATCGACGGTGGCCAGCACCACCACCACCCCCTCTTCGGCCAGCGCCCGCCGGTCGCGCAGCACCCCGTGGCCGACGTCGCCGACGGTGCCGTCGACATAGAGGAACCCGGCCGGCACGTCGGGACCGCGTCGCAGCCCGCCAGCGTCGAGGACGACCGAGTCGCCGTCCTCGCACACCAGCACCCGTTCCTCGGCCAGGCCGCCGGCGGTGGCCAGCCGGCCGTGGTTGACCAGGTGGCGGTACTCGCCGTGGACGGGCACGAACCAGTCGGGCCGGGCGATCGAGTGGAGGATCTTCAGCTCGCCCTGGCGGGCGTGGCCGCTCACGTGAACCGGCTCGTTTCCGGTGTGGACGACCTCGGCGCCGGTGCGGTGCAGCCCGTCGATGACCCGGCTCACCGCCCACTCGTTGCCGGGGATGGGGTGGGCGCTGATGACCACCACGTCGCCGGGACGCAGCTGCAGCCGCTTGTTCTCCCCGGCTGCCATCAGGGCCAGCGCCGACAGCGGCTCGCCCTGGGAGCCGGTGGACACCACGCACACCTGGCCGTCGTCGAGGTCGTCGACCTGCTCCACGTCGACGAGATCGGCCTCGGCGATGTGCAGCAGCCCCAGGCTGCGGGCCAGGGCCACGTTCTTGGCCATGGAGCGGCCCAGGGTCGCCACCTTGCGGCCCTCGGCGACCGCCGCGTCCATCACCTGCTGCACCCGGTGGATGTGGCTGGCGAAGCAGGTGACGATCAGCCGCTGCCCGCGGTGGGCCTGGAACACCCGGCGCAGGGTCTGGCCGACCTGGCTCTCGGAGTCGGTGAAGCCGGGCTCCTCGGCGTTGGTCGAGTCGGCCAGCAGCAGGCGCACCCCGTGCTCCTTGGCGATGGCGCCGATGCGGGCCAGGTCGGTGAGCCGGCCGTCGACCGGGGTGAGGTCGAGCTTGAAGTCCCCCGAGTGCAGCACCACCCCCTGGGCGGTGAAGAAGGCGGTGGCGAAGCCGTGCGGCACCGAGTGGGTGACGGGGATGAACTCGACCTCGAAGGGGCCGATGGCTCGCCGTTCGCCGTCGGTCACCGTCACGAAGGTGGCCCGGTCCACCAGCCCGGCCTCCTCCACCCGGCTGCGGGCCAGGCCGAGGCTGAGCGCCGAGCCGTACACCGGCACCGACAGCTCGCGCAGCAGGTAGGCGAGGCCGCCGGTGTGGTCCTCGTGCCCGTGGGTGAGGATGACGGCCTCGACCTGCTCGGCGTGGTCGCGCAGGTAGGAGAAGTCGGGCAGCACCAGGTCGATGCCGGGCATGTCGGGCTCGGGGAACATGATCCCCACGTCGAGCACCACGATCCGCCCGTCCTGCTCGATGCAGGCGCAGTTGCGGCCGATCTCGCCGAGGCCGCCCAAGAAGGTGATCCGGACCGGTTCAGGCACCGGCACCTCCGACGCCGCTGCCGGCCAGCGCGGTGCCGAGCTCGGCGACGAGAGCCCGGGCCCGGTCGTCGAGGTCGGCTCCGGCCGGCCCCATCGGGAGCCGGCACTGGCCGACGGGCAGGCCCATGGCCCGGCAGACGGCCTTGGCCGGCATCGGGTTGGGGTGGGTGTCAGAGGACTGGAAGGCGATGGCGTCGACCAGGCCGGCGTTGAGGGCCCGGGCCCCGTCGACGTCGCCTCGACGGAAGGTGGTCACCAGCTGGTTGAGCGCCGGGCCAACCCAGTGACCGGCCACGCTGACGACCCCCACCGCGCCCACCGACAGCAGCGGCAAGGTGTAGGCGTCGTCACCGCTGTACCAGTCGAACCCGGCCGGGGCCCGGGCGATGGTGCGCGCCGCTCCCACCACGTCACCGGCGGCGTCCTTCACCCCGACGATGTTGGGGACGTCGCGAGCCAGCGCCAGCAGGGTTGGCCCTTCGATGCGTCGCCCGGTCCGGACCGGGATGTCGTAGAGCACCACCGGCAGGTCGGTGGCCGATGCCACCGCCGTGAAGTGGCCCACCAGGCCGGCCTGCGACGGTCGGTTGTAGTAGGGGGTGACCACCAGGCACCCGGCCGCGCCGATGGCGGCGGCCTGGGCGGTCAGCTCCACGCTGTGCCTGGTGTCGTTGGAGCCGGTGGCGGCGATGACCGGCACGGTGACCGCCTCGGCCACCGCCCGCCACAGGTCGAGCTTCTCCTCGTCGTCGAGCACCGACCCCTCGCCGGTGGTCCCAGCCACCACCAGGGCGTCGCTACCGTGGGCGGCCAGCCAGCGGGCCAGCTGCGCGGCGGCGTCGAGGTCGAGTCCTCCGGCGTCGTCGAACGGGGTCACCATGGCGGTCACCACGGCCCCGAACCTGCCTTGCTGCACCGGCGTCATCGGCTCAGGCTACCGCCGGGCGGCGGTGGCGTCCGCCGCCTGGCGGCTGGCTCGGCCCCGGCCGCCGCCGTGTCGTCGGCGAAGCCTCCGCCGGGCCGGCCTCTCAGGAAGCGGCCGCCGTGGCGCCGTCGGTGGCCTGGAGCTGCTCGTACTCGGAGCCGGTGTCCTCCCAGTCCTCGAAGGCGATGCAGCCCAGCTCGGTGAACTTGGTCCGCAGCCAGCCGTCGGCCGCGTCGAGCAGGCCGAGCTTCTTGCAGTTGGGCACGATCTTGGAGAACAGCAGCGCCTGGAAGGTCTGCCGCTCGGGCACCTGCAGCAGCAGCGGGGCGACGATGCGGGGGCTGACACCCATGCGCTCCCACACCTCTTGCTGCAGGAAGCGGTCCCGCATGCGCACCGCCGCCTCGAAGGCGAACTCCTGCCGCTCGCGCAGCTCGGCGCTGCTCAGCTGCTGGTAGTGCTCCTGCAGGCTGAGCACGCCGAAGGCGACGTGGCGCGACTCGTCGGACATGACGTAGCGCAGCAGCTGCTTCAGCAGCGGGTCGGTGGTCATCTGGTGCATGAAGCCGAAGGCGGCCAGGGCCAGACCCTCCACCATGATCTGCATGCCGAGGTAGGTCATGTCCCAGCGGCTGTCGGCGATGATGTCGTCGAGCAGCAGCCGCAGGTGAGCATTGATCGGATAGTGCCCCGACAGCTTCTCGTCGAGGTACTTGGAGAAGACCTCGACGTGGCGGGCCTCGTCCATCACCTGGGTCGACGCGTAGTACTTGGCGTCGATCCACGGCACCGACTCGACGATCTTGGCCGTGCACACCAGCGCCCCCTGCTCACCATGCATGAACTGCGACAGGGTCCAGTTCTGGCTCTCCACGCCGAAGCGGATCCACTCCTTGTCCCCCCACCTCTCGAGCGGGGTGCCGGCCACCTCGAGACCCTGGTTGAAGCCGCCGTTGGCCGCCGCGTTGGCCACCACCAGCGCCTCCTGGTCCACCTCGGTCTCCCAGGGCAGGTCGGTCTGGGCGTTCCACTGCGAGCGCTTGGCCTTCTCGTAGAGCTTGTCCAGCTTGGGACGCTGCCCCTTGTCGTAGTCCCAGGTGAACATGGTGTCGTAGTCCGAGTGGACAGCGTGGCTCTGCTCGTCCCAGGCAGTGTTGGTGACCGACAGGATCGCCTCCAAGTCGTCGACTTCGTCGCGGTCGATGATGTCGGCGTTCTCACGCATCTGGGTCACGAGGACTCCTCCCTACTGGTCTGGTTGGTCGGTGGGCTGGTCTGGTTGGTCGGTGGGCTGCGGGTGCGGTTGCTGCGGTGGCCGCTGCGGCCGCCGGTGCCGCTGCCGGAGGGATCCGACGGGGACGGCCGCCGACGGGTGGGACGACGGCCGGAGCCGGCACCGAGCCCGCCGGCGTCGAGGTCGCCGGGCAGGCTGCGCCGCAGGCCCTGGGCGTGCTGCGAGCGCACGGCGGCAACGCCCGGCAGCAGGAAGGCCCGCACCATTCGCCGGGCGCCGTCGGGATCGGTGAGGTCGATGCCTTCGGCCGGGCACATGAGGTAGGAGATGACGATCCGGGCGGTCCACTCGGCCACCCGGGACGCCTCGTGGGGTGCCAGCCACCGGCCCAGGAACGGGGCGGTGAAGCGCGCGGCAAAGCGCAGCAGGGCGTCCATGTGGCCGAAGGCCAGGTGCGGCAGCAGCTGCTCGGGCTCGTGGTGCAGCAGGAATTGCAGGGCCCGGTGGTCCGACAGCCACCGGGCCGCCTCCACCACCCCGGCCACCAGCACCTCTTCGAGGCTGCCGGCCTCCCCCATGCGCACCCCGATGCTGCTGAGCAGCCGGGCCGTCTCGGTGTCGGCCACCGCGGCCAGCACCTCCCCCTTGCCGCCGGGGAAGACGCGGTAGACGGTGGCGCGGCTGCAGCCGGCTTGGCGGGCGACGTCGTCGAGGGTGGTCTTGGCCACACCCTGGCGGGCGATGCAGCGCAGCGCGCCGTCGACGATGCGGACCCGCTGTGGCGTCGGCCCGGCCGGCGCGACGGTGTCGGCCTCCCCCGGACCGGCGTGCACGAGGGCGAGGTGCGCGGTCCCCATGACGAGACAGTACGGCTAATCGTGTCTCATTGTCAACGCGGGGTGGAGGCCGGCGAACCGGGTCAGTCCTCCGAGCTGGGCGACTCGCCGACCACCCCGGCCAGCAGCTCGGCGCCGACCAGGGCCAGCACCTGGTCAGGGTCGGTCAGGTCCCAGCGGCCCGGAGCGCCGATGAGCGACAGGATCATCCGGGCCAGGTAGTCGGCGGCCAGGTGGACGTCGACCCCGTCGCCCATGCCGTGGCCGACCAGGTACGGCACCAGGAAGCCACTGACCATGCCGAGGGTGCGGTTGGCCTCGAAGGTGAGCTTGGGCAGCAGCACCTCGGGCTCGGTCTGCAGCACCTTCTGCAGCACCTCGTGCTCCACCAGGGCCCGGCGGGCGAAGGCCAGCCCTCGGGCCAGCACCTCCTCGAGCGAGGCGGCGTGGCGCAGCTCCTCGTAGAGACGCCCGAAGAACTTCAGGTACTGCCAGGCGACCACGGCGTCGATCAGCTCGTCGCGTCCGCCGGGGAAGTACCGGTAGACGGTGGCCCGTGACACCCCGGCCTGGCGGGCGGCATCCTCCACCGTCGTCTTGCTCAGACCCCAGCGGGCCACGCAGGCGTAGGTCGCCTCGAGGATCTGCTCGCGGCGCTCCTTCTCCATCGCCTCAGGCTACCGGGGCACACCCAGCGCGGCGGGGAAGCCACCCGGCCGTCTCGCGGCCGGGAAGCCGCCCGGCGCTCGGCCCTGCCCGGCGAGTCGGCGGGTCGGGCGCGGCGCGAAGGATCAGAAGCCGAGCAGGGTGTCGAGGCCGCTGGTCAGGCCCGGGCGGCCGCCGACCCGTTTGACGGCCAGCACCACGCCGGGCATGAACGAGCTGCGGTCGTAGGAGTCGTGGCGGAGGGTGAGGCTCTGGCCCAGCGCCCCGAAGACGACCTCCTGGTGGGCGACCAGGCCGTGGAGGCGCACGGCGTGGACGTGGACCCCGCCAGGGCCGACCGCACCGCGCGAGCCGGGCAGCACCTCGTTGGTGGTGGGATCCGCGGGCCACGGCCCGCCGCCGGCCCGGCGCCGGGCCTCGGCCAGCCGCCCGGCGGTGACCAGGGCCGTGCCCGAGGGGGCGTCGCGCTTGGCGTCGTGGTGCAGCTCGATGACCTCGACGCCGTCCATCAGCGGGGCGGCCAGCTCGGCCAGGCGCATGAGCAGCACGGCGCCGATGGCGAAGTTGGCCGCCACCACCAGGCCGGTGCCCTGGGCGCGGAACTCCTCGCCCAGCTGGGCGAGGGTGGCGTGGTCGATGCCGGTGGTCCCCACCACGGCGTGGACCCGGTTGGCCGCACACCACCGCAGGGACCGTCGGGCCGCCTCCGCCACCGTGAAGTCCACCAGCACGTCGAGGGCGGCGGGGTCGAGCGCTTCGACCGAGCCGCAGACCGCCGCGCCGGCGTGGGCCAGGACCTCGGGCACCTCGTCGCCGCTCGCCAGGCCCGGGTCGACCCCGGCCGCCAGCACCAGCTCGTCGTCAGCGTCGACGGCCTGCAGCACCTGACGCCCCATGCGCCCGGCGGCACCCAGCACCCCAACCCGCAGCATGGCCCGACCATACCAACCACGGCGGCGGAGGGGACCAGCCGCCCGCCGGGGACGTGCCGCGCCCGGGCCGGCAGGGCTCCGGTGGCACCGGACGGGGTGCGCCCGGGGTCGACGGTGCCGCCGGTAGGGTTCGTCCGATGCGGGGTGCCACGGTCAGCGCGGGGGTGGGCAAGCTTCTGCTCGGCGCCGGCCTGCTCATCTTGCTGTTCGTGGTGTACCAGCTGTGGGGCACGGGGCTGGCCACCGCCAGCAGCCAGGCCCGGCTGCGCCAGCAGATCACCCGCGAGCTTCCCCGGTCGACCCGCTCCACCCTGGCCGGTCCGTCCCATGGCTCCGCCCCGTCGACCAGCGCCCCGCCGACCAGCGCCCCGCCGACCAGTTCGGCGCCGACCGGCGCCGCCTCCACGCCGCTGTCGTCGGCGAAGCGTGGGGTGCCGGTGCCGGTGGCGGCCATGGCCGAACCGCCGACAGGCGCTCCGGTGGGGGTGCTGCGCATCCCGCGCATCGGGCTCGACATGGTGGTGGTGGAGGGCGTGCAGGAGAAGCAGCTGGCCATGGGCCCCGGCCACTATCCGGGCACCCCGCTGCCGGGCGAGGCCGGCAACGCGTCGATCGCCGGGCACCGGACCACCTACCTGCACCCGTTCTACGACCTCAACGAGCTGCGCCGGGGTGACCCCATCGACGTGACCACGGTGCAGGGCCGCTTCGTCTACCGGGTGACGAGCTCGGCGGTGGTGGCCCCCAGCGACGTGGCGGTGATCGGGCCGACCGAGCAGCCGGAGCTGACCCTGACCACCTGCAACCCCCGCTACAGCGCCACCACCCGGCTGATCGTGCACGCCGCCCTGGTGGCGGCGTACCCGTCGGCGGCGGCCTCCGCCACCGCCCCGACCCATCCGCCTGCCGGTGCCACCCGCTCCCACGGTCTAGCCGGCAGCACCGGCAGCTGGGGGCCGGCGGCGGCCTGGGGGGCGGCGGTGGTGGCCGCCACCGCCGTCACCGTCGAGACCCGGCGCCGTCTGCGACGCCGAGGCCGGCTGCCGCGGTGGGGGGCGACGGCGGCCGGCACGCTGGTGGTGCTGGGGCTGCTGTTCGTGTTCTTCGAGGCCGTCACCCCCCTGCTGCCGGCCAGCATCTGAGCCGATCAGCCGGCCAGCTCGTCGGCGTCGAAGGGTCCCACCACCGACACGCTGCGGGGTCCGGCGGCGATGCGCTGGGCCAGCTCGGCCACCTCATGGCGGTCGACCGACGCCACCCGGGCCAGCAGCTCGTCGATGGTGAGAACCTGGCCGTGGAGCAGCTCAGAGGCGCCGATGCGGCTCATGCGTGCCCCGGAGTCCTCGAGCGACAGCAGCGTCTCGGCCCGGGCGTGTCCCTTGGCCACCGTCAGCTCCCGCTCGGTGACGCCGCCGTCGCCGAGGCGGTCGAGCTCGTCGTGGACCAGGGCCAGCACCTTGTGGAGGTGCTCGGGGGCGGTGCCCACGCCGACGCTCAAGATGCCGGCGTCGTCGTACTGGGTCCGCTCGGACCAGATGGCGTAGGCCAGGCCGCGCCGTTCGCGCACCTCCTGGAACAGCCGGCTCGACATGCCTCCACCCAGGGTGTGGTTGAGCAGCAGCAGCGCCCAGCGGGTGGGGTCATGGCGGCCGCCCACCGGCATCGACACCATCAGATGGGCCTGCTCGGTGGGCCGCCGGGTCACCACCAGCGGCTCGGCGTCACCGGTCGGCGCCTGGCGGGCAGGCCGGGCGCCGCCGCCGCGGGCGGCGAAGCGCCGCTCCACCTCGACGGCGAGCTGGTCGTGGTCGACGTCGCCGGCAGCGGCCACCACGAAATTGCCGGCCCGGTAGTGGGTGTCGAAGAAGGCTCGGATCTCCGCCGCGCCGAGCGCCGTCACGCTGGCCGGCGCGCCCAGCACGTCGCGGCCCAGGGGATGGCCGGGGAACATGGCCTGCTGGGCCTGCTCGGCGGCCAGGTCCGAAGGCTCGTCGGTGTGCATCAGGATCTCGTCCAAGATGACCTGGCGCTCGGCGTCGACGTCCTCGGAGGTGAGCGCCGGGTCGGTCATGATCGACCCCAGCACGTCGAGCCCCAGCGGCAGGTGCTCGGAGAGAAGCCGGATGTAGAAGGCGGTGTACTCCTTGGTGGTGAAGGCGTTCATGTCGCCGCCCACCTCGTCGACCGCCTCGGCAATGGCGGAGGCCGACCAGGTCGGGGTCCCCTTGAACAGCAGGTGCTCCAGGAAGTGCGAGGCACCGGCTCGCTCGACGTCCTCGTCGCGCGAGCCGGTGCCCACCCACACC
>JAJZNB010000232.1 GCA_021848085.1 Actinomycetes bacterium | reverse complement strand
CCCACCACCGAGGCGTTGACGGCCTGGCTGCCCATCGACCCGTAGAAGGCGGCGTCCCCGAAGCTGAACACCCCGCCGTCGGCGCCGACCAGCCAGTAGCCCTTGCCGCCGGGGGTGGCGGCCATCCCCACCACCGGTCGGTTCAACGCCTTGCCGCCCATCGACCCGTAGAACGGGGTGTTGAAGCTGAACACCCCGCCGTCGGCGCCGACCAGCCAGTAGCCGCCGGTGGCCGGATCGGCCGCCATGCCCACCACCGGCCCGTTGAGCGTCTTCCCACCCATCGACCCCGAAGAGCGGGCGTCGCCGAAGCTGAAGACGCCGCCGTCGGCCGCCGCCAGCCAGTAGCCCTTTCCGCCCGCTGCCGGCGCCATGGCCACCACCTGGGCGTTGAGGCCCTTGCCGCCCATCGACCCGTAGAAACCGGCGTCACCGAAGGTAAACACCCCGCCGTCAGCGGCCGCCAGCCAGTAGCCCTGCCCGTCGGAGGTGGTGGCCATGGCCACCACCGGGGCGTCGAGCGGCACGCCGGCCACCGACCCGTAGGAGCCGGCGCCTCCGAAGGCCACCGGCTCCCCCGTCGTGTCGGGGTACACCGCCGCCGCCGCCGGAGGTGCCGGCGTCGGGGAGAGCACGGCCAAGGCGGCGACGAGGACGGCCAGCGCGACCAGCGGAGCCCTCGTCACCATGGGTCCCCGGCCACGAACCTGCACAGTTGCAGCCAGCCACGGCACGGCCAGACGAGCTAGAGCCGATGGTCCCCGCAGCGGGCCGATGCTGGCGGTCCGCGGGCCCGCCGCCCTGGTGGGCTGGGCGCCGCCTGGGGGGCGGGGCGGCACCTGATTGGCTGTGGACGTGGACGCGGATCTCGATGTTGTGGCGGTGGACTGGTCGGGGCGTCGCACCGGCGAACGCCAGCACATCTGGCTGGCTCGGGCCGCCGCCGGCGAGCTGGTGGAGCTGCGCGGCGGGTTCAGCCGGGCGGAGGTGGTCGACCACCTGGTGCGGCGGGCCGAAGAGGCCCCGCAGCGGCTGGTGGTCGGCCTCGACTTCTCCTTCGCGCTGCCGGCCTGGTTCACCCGCCGCCTCAGAGCGACCTCGGCCCAGGAGCTGTGGCGAATCGTCGCCCACGAGGGAGAGGGCTGGCTGGCCGACTGCCGGCCGCCGTTCTGGGGACGGCCCGGTCGACCCCGCCCGGCACTCCCCGAACACCTCCGGCGGACCGAGCGGCAGCTGCAGGCGGTCGGTGCCACCCGGGTGAAGTCGACCTTCCAGATCGCCGGGGCGGGGTCGGTGGGGACCGGATCGCTTCGGGGCATGCCCTGGCTGCTGCAGCTGCGCCGGCGCGGCTTTCGGATCTGGCCCTTCGACGAACCTGGGCACGCCACCGTGGTCGAGATCTACCCCAGGCTGCTCACCGGGCCGGTGGTCAAGGCTCGGGCCGATCAGCGGCAACGCCATCTGGCCCGTCACCATCCGGTGGTGCCGGCCGCTCTGGGCGCGCTGGCCGCCGCCAGCGACGATGCCTTCGACGCCGCCGTGTCGGCGCTCGTCCTGGCCCAGCACCGGACGGAGCTGGCCGCTTTGCAGCAAGCCTCGGACTCCGAGGTGCTGCTCGAGGGGCAGATCTGGCAGCCGGTGGTGCCGCGCCGTCTGCTGCGGGCCCCCCGGGTCGCCGACCGCCGCCGTGACCGTCACGAAGCTGTTGCACAACTGCAACGGTTGTGCCGTTGAGCATGCCGCCGTCGGTGCCGAGGGTGTGGGGTGTGATCAGCTTCCCGCTCCGCCACCGGAAGAGCTGTAGCGCTCCTCGGTCCGACACCAGCGCTCCTCGGTTCGACACCACCGCTCGGTCCGACACCACCGCGACCGCGTCCGGCGCCGAGCCCGCCGGCCGACGCCACCGTCGCCGACACCGGGCGGTCCTGGCCGTCGCCGCCACGGTGGTGGGGCTGATGGCGGCGGCCGCCGGGGTGGTCGGCGCCACCTGGCTGCGGATGGAGCGCAGCGTCCACCACGTGGCGCTGTCCCCGCGGCTGCTGGCGGCCGGTAGCCACGACGTGCTGGTCGACGTGTGGCGGCCCGGCGGCCAGGTCGACACCTTCGTCTACCGGGCCAGCGGCGCCGTCCGCGAGGCGCTGTCACTGCCGGCCGATCTCGCTGTCGGCGGGGCCGGTCGACGCACCACCCTCGGCTCGATCCCTCCGGCGCGGGCCACCGAGGTGGTGGCGGCTGTCCGCCGGGCCGGCGTCCCGGTCGGCCGCTACGTCGGCCTCGACCTGTCGACGGTGGCGCCGTCGTCGCCGCTGGGCCGGGTGGCCAGTGGCCATGCGTCGCTGGCGAGCCTGCTGCACGATCCCGCCGCCGTCGCCGGCCTGCTGTCCGACGCCGCCCACCACGTCTTCCTCGGCCCGGGCACCAGCCTCGGGTCCGTGCTGAGCGCGGTGACCGGACCGCCGCCGTGCCGGCGCACCAGCCTGCCCGCCACCCACCGGGGTGGGCAGGTCGGGCTGGTGCCTGCACCGCGGTCGAGCCAGGTGGTGGCGGCGTTCTTGTCCCCCCGCCAGGGCGGCTGCCCCCACGGCCGCTGAGCGGCGCCACCCGAGGTGGTTGACCTCGCCACCGTCGGGTCTTAACGTTGCTGGCTGACCGATCTGACGGCGAGCAGAGGAGGGGCATGGCGCTCGACGTTCCCCCCGTCGTCACGGGCCAGGCCCCGGCAGGCGGGCCGGAGGCGGCTGCCGGCACGCCTGCCGGGCCGCAGTTCGCCATCGTGCCCCTGTGGGGCCTGCCCATCGTCGCTGCCGTCCTGGCCGGGCTGGTGGCGGCCATCGCCACCAACAGCTTGTGGGCCATCGACTTCTTCCACGTGGTGGGCGGAGCCACGTGGACCGTCATCGACCTGTTCCTGGGCTTCGTGCTGGGCCCGATCCTGGGGCGCCTGTCGATGCCGGCCCGGGCGGAGCTCACCACCCGGCTGATGCCCAAGATGCTGCTGATCATGCCGACGGTGGTCACCTGCACCCTGGCCGCCGGCTGGCAGCTGGCCCGCCACGTCGGCGACCTGAGCTCCTCGTACTCCCACCACGGCTGGGTCGTGGCCTCGATGATCGTGGTGGCGGTGATGGCCGTGGTCGCCCTGGGGATCTTGGAGCCGGCCAACCTGGCGGTGCTGTTCGAGCTGAAGAAGCCGCAGCCCGACGGCCAGGTCATCGGCCGGCTGATGAAGCGGTTCATCTACTCCGCCGGCGTCACCGGCGCCATGCAGATCGCCACGTTGGTGATCATGACCCGGCTGGCCACGACGTGAGCGTCGGCCACCGTCCGGACGCCGCCGACCCAGCCGCGCCGCGGCGGCTGCCGCCGGTCGCCGAGCTGGCCGTGGTCTCCATCGCCTTGATGCTGGCTGGCGGCATCGACCTGGCGGCCTACATCCCCCGCCACCCGCCGCTGGCCGTGCCGGTGGCGGCGGTGGCGGCGGGAGCCGTCCTCGCCGCCGCCGACCTGGTGCTGCTCAGCCGGATCCGGCCCTTCGCCTGGGATCGCTTCTTCTCGGTGCTGCGGTGGGCGCTGCTGGCCTACGCCGTGATCGCCGGCATGATCGAGTACGTGTTCCTCTACGATCACACCGAGGGCGCGGTGCTGGCCGTGATGACCGTCGCCCTGGTGGTGTTCGCTGTCGACGTGCCGACCATCCTGGCGTTTACCGTGGCCCGCTTCGAGGATCCGGGCGGTCCGGGCGGCGCCGGTCAGCTCGGCGCCACCAGCCGGTAGCCGGCCCCGCCGAGCTCAGGCTGGGATCAGCTCCACCACCGGGATCACCCGGCTGGTCTTCTGCCGGTACTCCTCGAACCCGGGGTAGCGCCGAGCCTGCTCGTCGTAGACGCGGGTGCGGTCGGGCTCGGCCAGCGGCCGGGCCACCGCCTGGTAGGCGTCGGTGCCGACCTCCACCGTCACCTCGGGATGGGCCACCAGGTTGTGATACCAGTCGGGATGGGTGTCGGAACCGGCCTTGGAGGCGAAGACGTACCGGTGCCCGTCGAGATCCAGGTACATCATCGGGTTGACCCGCTCGGCGCCCGAGCGCGCCCCGGTGGTGTGCAGCAGCAGGATGGGCGCCCCTTCAAACGGGCCGCCGACGCGGCCCTGGTTGGCCCGGAACTCCTCGATGATCTGCCGGTTCCAGTCGTCCACGTCAGCCACGCTCCACCTCCGCATCCCGGGTCGCCGGCGTGTCGACACCGGCTGTCGCAGGGAGGCTAGCGGCACCGGTCCGCCGTCCCCGACCCGACCAGCCCGGTACCGCCAGTGGTCCTTCGTGGTGGCGGTGTGGGCGCTCCAGCCGATGTGCGGACCTCACGAGGCTGTCGGCGGCCGTCCGATGCGCCGTGAGGCCAGCACCGCCTGGGCCGCCGCGGGCTCCTGGTCGGTCTTCACCACCAGCACCGCGCACGGCGCGCTGTGGCACACCGAATTGGGCACGCTGCCGAGGATGCGGCGCGGCCCCTGCATCCCCTTGCTGCCCACCACCACCAGGTCGGCGCCGACCAGGCCGGCGACGCCGACGATGACGTCGGCGGCGTCGCCAGGCAGAGCGTGGGTCTGGACCGGCAGGTCCCGGGCCCAGCGCAGCGCCGCCTGGCGGACCACCTGCTCGGCGTTCTCTTGGCGCAAGGCGTCCTCGGCGCCCCCTGCCACCAGCGCCGCGCCGGCCCGCTCGGCCATGCCCGATACCCCTGCCCGGTAGGCGGTGACGACGTGCAGCGCCGCCTTCATGATCCGAGCCAGCTCGCAGGCCTGGCGCACCGCCTGATCGGCGGTCTCCGACCCGTCGGTGCCGACCACCATCCGCTTGAACATGCTCAGCTCCCTGACGTGCCATCCGACTGTAGGCCGTCGGCGTCCACCTCGAGGTCGCCGGGTCAGCCTCCGGTTCCCGCGGTGGAGGAGGTCTGAGCTGCCGACGAGATGGCCGCCGCCGGCCCCATCACGATGCGGGTGTCGGCGGTGTCGACGAAGCGCAGCACCGTGTCGATCATCCCGCCCGGCACCCCGACGCAGCCGGCGGTGTAGCTGTAGCCGGGCGGGTCGTCGTGGAGGAAGATCCCGGAGCCTCGACCCGCCACCTGGTTCGGTCCGGGCGCGTTGTAGGCGATGAAGGCCGCCTGGTCGTATTGCGGGGTGGTGGTCAGATCCTCGTTCCACGGTGCGGTGGGCGTGCCCGAGGGGCTGTTGTAGCCCGGGGTGCCGGGAGACTCGTTCCAATAGGTATCTGGGTGCCCCAGTGGGTTGCCGCTGGGGGCCACGTCGAGCCACGGCCCGCCGTAGCCGGGGTCGGGCTTCCAGCCGAAGCCGGTACCGAACCCGTAGGAGCCGACAGGCGAGCGAAGCGTGGCCGGGATCGAGGTGGGCGGGCCGCCCTCGTGCTCTTGGGCCGGCCAGGCCCAGCCGTCCTCGCCTACGTACACCGGGAACGGCGAGCCGGCCTCGACCCAGCTGCCATCGGCTTGCTTCTGCCACAGAGCCATGGTGGCGTCCATGGAGCTCCATCCCGCGCCGACCACCTCCACCAGCTTGGTGGCGCCGTCCACTCCCACCAGCCGGTCTGGCGGCGGCAGGCCCGCGGCCGGGCGGGTGGTCGAAGCCGGCACGGGCGCCGGTGTGGTCGTGGCTGGCGCCGGTGTGGTCGTGGCTGGCGCCGGTGTGGTCGTGGCTGGCGGGTTCGTCCGCCGCGCCGGCTGGCTCGTCGCCGGTCGGATCGCGCCCGGCGGTCTGGACGCCGTGGCTGACGGCCGGGAGCTGCCCCCTTCCCAGCCGAGGCCGACCGCGACCGCGACGAGTGCTACGACGCCCACCCCCGAGGACAGCACCAGCCGCCGCCGGCTCCCCGGGTGGGACATGTTCACTGGTTCACAGGGTCGGGCGGCGGTCGGCCCAGGGCAGAGCCTGCTCCAGCTGCGCGGCCACCTGCAGCACCAGCGCCTCCTGCCAGGGGCCGCCCACCAGCTGCACCCCGATGGGGACGTGGTCCAAAGACATGTGGGTCGGCAAGGAGATGGCGGGTTGCCCCGACATGTTGAACCCCGAGGTGAGCACGGCCATCTGGAAGACCTGCAGGGCCGGCTCGCCGCTCTCGGCCCCGGCGTGCACCGCGGCCAGGATGGCGCCGGCCGGCGGTGGAGCGATGGTCATGGTCGGGGTCACCAGCAGGTCGAAGTCGGTGCCCCAGCGGGCCACCAGCTGACGGGTGATGAGCTGCAGGTCGTGGACCGAACGCACGTAGGTGAGGCTGTCGACGGCGCGGGCCGCAGCCAGGTTCGCTCGGATGTGCGGCTCGGCCCGGTCCCAGTCGACGTCGTGGTAGTCGGCCAGCCCGGTGTTGACCACGTTGAGGAAGGCGGTCACGAACTGGTCGGGGACCTCCAGGGCGGCCGGTTCGACGTGGTGCCCGAGACCTTCGAGAGCGGCGGCGGCTTCGGCCGCGGCTTCGGCGCACTCGGGTTCGATGGGGAGGCCGAACGGAGCCTGCTGCAGCACCCCGATCCGCAGTCGGCCCGGGTTGGCGCCGACCTCCTCGAGGAACGGGCGCTGCGGTGCCGGCGCGTTGTACCACTGGCCGGGATCGGGTCCGCAGATGGTGTCCAAGATGGCTGCGGTGTCGGCCACGTCACGGGTCACCACCCCCTCCACCGCTCCGCCCTCCCAGGCCATGACCAGCGACGGCACCCGTCCCCGGCTCACCTTCAGGCCGACCAGCCCGCAGCACGAGGCGGGGATGCGGATCGACCCGCCGCCGTCGTTGGCGTGGGCGACGGGGAACACGCCGGCCGCGGTCGCGGCGGCCGCTCCGCCCGAGGATCCGCCGGGGGTCCGCTCGAGGTTCCACGGGTTGCGGCTGATCCCGTAGCGGACGTTCTCCGCCGCGGTGATGGGGCCGAACTCAGGGGTGTTGGTCCGCCCGGTCAGGATGAACCCGGCTCTCCGGAAGGCCTCGACCACCAGCTCGGTGTCCTCGGCCGGCCTCTCCGAGGCGGCCCACGACCCGAAGGTGGCGGGCCAGCCGGCCACCAGCGTCAGGTCCTTGATGGGGATCGGCACGCCGTGGAACGGGCCCAGCTCCTGCGGGTCGCGGTGGACGAGCTCCTCACCGGCTCGACGGGCCGCCGCCCGGGCCTCGTCGTCGTTGCGCCAGATGACGGCGTTGATCCGGTCGTTGACGGCGTCGGCGCGGGCCAGACAGGCGTCGAGGACTTCGAGGGGGCTCACCTCCCGCGCCGTGATGGCGGCGGCCATCGAGCGGGCGGTGCGGAAGGTCAGATCGTCATCCCCCATGCCGGAGGACCCTACTCAACCGGTCACCCACCGGCGTGCTCCGCACGACCCCAGCCCGGCACGGCGGGCTGCGCACGACCCCAGCCCGGCACGGCGGGCTGCGCCGGGGCCCGCCGCGCCACCCGACGCCGCTCTTGGCCGTGGGGGCAGGCGAGGACGAGAAGCTCGTCGGCGGTCACCTCGAAGATGGCCAGCTGGCCGAAGCGGGCGGCGAGCGCCACCGCCGCCTGCCGGCCCAGGGAGCTGACCAGCAAGCTGTCCTCGTGCCAGGACCCGTCAGGTGCCGCGCCCACCACCCTCGTCGGCGCCAGCCCCCGGCGGAGCAGCTCTTGGCGAAGGGCCCGGTTGGCGGCCGCGTTGGCCGACGCCGACTGCCGGACGCTGCCGGGGTTCCAGGCGGTCAGCACGTGGGCCGGGACGACGAACGGCAAGAGGTCGGCCGCTCCGGGGCCGGCGACGGTCAGCCCCTCGCCGGTGGTCAGCACCGTGCCCGCGTAGCGGTCCCAGAGGTCGTCGCTGACGGCATCGTCGGGTATCACCACAGGGCGTTCCAGTCCTCGTCGACGAGGGTGCCGACGGTGCGGCCCACCTTGTCGAGCGAGATGCGGTGGGTCTGATTGGCGATCCAGCTCTGCTTGTCGAGCCCGGCCTGGCGCCACCAGCGCAGCGGCACCGACTTCCACAGCCGGCTCTGCAGGCCTCCCTCGGAGTAGCCGGCGCGTACCAGGAGCTCGGTGTCGGAGACCCCCACCACCACGCAGGGACGCCACTTGCCACCGCGATCGGAGCCTGTCTCGGGGCGATGCGGTTCACCGGAGGTGAAGGGGATCTCGGCGGTGACGACAGTGCCCACACGCGGGTCGTCGGTGTGGAAGACGTCGGTTTCGGCCGGGGTGAGCAGGGGACGCCGCCGGACCGCCTCGGACCGAACGCCGCCTGCCAGGGCGTCGGTGGTGCCCGGCGGACCGCCGGTCTCGGCCTCGCTCCGGTTCTTGCGCTTGCGCTCCTGGCGCAGCCGTTGGTGGGCTGCGGCGCTCCGCTCGGCCTGCTGACGCCGCTGGGCTGCCTGGGCCCTGCGCCGCGCTGCCCGCTCGTCCTTGTCGCGGGTGGAGACGTGGGGGCGGGACTTCCCGGCGGTCTCGGTCGCCCTCTGGTGTTCGCGGCCGGCTGCCTGCGCTGCGGCGAACACGGGATCGTCGGCCAGCAGCCCGGCGCACAGCGGCGAAGCTGGTGCGTCGCCGTCGTCGGCCACCAAGGCAAGCGTCAGGTTGACGACGCTGCTCGGATAGCGGGGCCGCACCGCGCCGACGGCCTCGGTCAGCTGGGCCAAGGTGGGGTTGTCCTGGTTGTCGCCGAGCACGGCGCAGATGTCGTCGAAGCATCCTTGGACAAGCTGCTGGGCGACCACCGCACGCGCCGCGGCGAAGCGCGGCTCCGACAGGTGGAGGCCCGCCTTCGGGTCGCGCCGCAGCGCTGCCAGCTGGATCCGGGCGACGCCGGGCAGCTGCCGGTCGGAGCCACCGAGCGCCTGGGCCGCCCGGGCCACCAGGAGCGGCTCCACCAGACCCAACGCCACCGCCGTGTGGTCGACCGGCGCCTCGCTCTGCGACGCCTGTGCCGTGAGGTGCGTCGGCGCCGGCTCGGGCTGCGAGGCCGGCGCCGTCTTGAGGGGGTCGGGACTCGGCTCGGTCATGGTGGGTGCTCCTCGGGCTGGCCGACGGTGGAAGGTTCGCAGGCCGCGACCCGCGAGCTCCATGTCTGCAGGATAGGGACCCGGGCCGTCCCGCTCCGCCCGATCTGGCCGCCGGCCGGGGGATCTGAGGGTCGACCGACCGGGGACCAGCGCCGAAGGTCGCCCACCGGCCGCGGACAGCACCGGCCCGACGCCGCCGCTGCCGCCGGCACCGGCCCGGCGAGCCGTGCTCCAATCGAGGGTGGAGCCGCGCCCGGATGGCCTGACGGAGCACACGGGGAACGCGGCGAGCGACATGGGGCACTGCCCGCCGGAGGACACAGGGGAGCACATGGCACAGGACGCGAGGCAGGAGGAGCAGGTCCGCGACCGCCTGCGGGCCGAGCGCGCCGCGGTGCTGGCCCGCGCCGGCGCGATCGGCGATGAGCTCGCCGCCATCGTGGAGGCGGTGGCCAGCTCCAACGCCGACGACGAGCACGACCCTGAGGGCGCCACCCTCGGTTTCGAACGGGCCCAGGTGGCGACCCTGCTGCACGACGCCGCTCGCCGGCTGGTCGCCGTGGACCGGGCGCTGGCCCGGGTCGACGCCGGAACCTACGCCACCTGCGCGGGCTGTGGCGGACCGATCGCGCCGGGTCGGCTGCAGGCGCTGCCAACCACCGACCGGTGCATCACCTGCGTCGCGTCGCCCGATCCGGCCCGCCGTACCAGCCGGGGCTGAGGCGAGGATCGCCGGCGCCGGTCGGGCACGGCCGCCTGGCCTCCGCCTCGATGACCACCGCCGATCTGACCCTCGTCACCCCTCGACTCGACGACGGTGCCGCCATGTGGCGCATCGCCGTCGATGTCGGCCTCGACCGCAACTCGCCGTACAAGTACCTGCTGTTCTGCCGTGACTTCGCCGCCACCTCGGTGGTGGCCAGGGTCGACGGGGAGCCGGTGGGCTTTGTCACCGGCTACCGCCGCCCAGCCGAACCCGACACGTTGTTCGTGTGGCAGGTCGGGGTGTTGGCCTCCCAGCGGGGCCGAGGGGTCGCCGGCGCCATGCTCGACCATCTCCGACACACCAACCGGGTGGCTGAGGCGGCGGCTCCGCCGATCGGGCAGCTCGAAGCCAGCGTCACCCGTGGCAACACCGCCTCGATGTGGCTGTTCACCGCGTTCGCCGACCGCCACGGGGTGCCGGTCACCCGTACCGTGCTGTTCGGGCGGCGCTGTTCCCCGAGGATCACGACGACGAGGTGCTGTTCCGCGTCGGCCCGCTGTGAGGCGACGCGCTCTCAGGTCGGTCGGCGGAGGATCTCACCAAGATCCCAATGAGCGCCAGGGAATGTGACCATCGGTGTCCGACGGGGCAAGGGTCGTTCCTGACAAGGCCCGGTGTCGCGGCCGGTGCCCTGCCTGCCACGCAGCGCTCGCGTGTCGCCGTGCCGCATGCCGAAGCCGGGTCCGCCTCTGTCGTCTGGCGTCACTCAGCCGCGCCGCGACGCACTCGGTGGGGTTGACCCGTCCCTGTCGTCCGGGCGTCGGCGATCGCGCCGGCCTGACGGGGAGGAGACCGACAACCGTGGGTGTCTTCGAAGGCTCGAGTCGGAGGTTCGCAGCTACTGCCGTAGCTGGCCGTCCGTCTCCGACCGGGCTGCCAGCGCCCGCCTGTGGGACACCGCCGGGCGCAGCTAACTCGACTTCTTCAGCGGCGCCGGCACCCTCAACTGCGGGCACAACCACCCGGTGGTGAAGCAGGCGCTGCTCGGCTACCTGGCCGAGGACCGCATCATCCACAGCCTCGACATGCACACCGAGGCCAAGCGCCAGTTCTCGAGGCGTTCCGCGAGACGGTGCTGCTGCCCCGCGCGCTCGACTACAAGGCGCAGCTCCCCGGCCCGACCGGCACCAACGCGGTGGAAGCGGCGCTCAAGCTGGCCCGCAAGGTGACCGGCCGTGAGCAGGTGGTGAGCTTCACCAACGCCTTCCACGGCATGACGCTGGGATCGCTTTCGGTCACCGGCAACTCCATGAGGCGCTCGGGTGCCGGGGTGCCGGGGTGCCGGGGTGCCGGGGTGCCGGGGTGCCCTGCCTTACTGCGGGTTCCTGCAGGACGACGAGGCCGACTCCATCGGCATCCTCGAGGCCTTGCTGCACGGCAGCGGCAGCGGCCTCGACCAGCCGGCGGCGGTCATCGTCGAGGCCGTGCAGGGCGAAGGCGGCATCAACGTGGCCAGCGTCCGCTGGCTGCGCCGCCTGGGCGACCTCTGCGTCCGCCGCGAGGTGCTGCTGATCGTCGACGACATCCAGATGGGCTGCGGGCGGACCGGCCCGTTCTTCAGCTTCGAGGAGGCCGGCATCGTCCCTGACATCGTCACCTTGTCCAAGAGCCTGAGCGGCTCGGGCCTGCCGTTGGCCGTCACCCTCTTCGAGCGCCACCTCGACATCTGGGAGCCCGGCGAGCACAACGGCACCTTCCGCGGCAACAATCCCGCCTTCGTCACCGGCACCCGTCGACGACGAGCTCGAGCCGGGTCTGGCCGTCGTGGCCGATGCCGCGGAGCGCGCCTTCAGGAGCGCCGAGCCGGCACTGGCCGGCCGGTGACCGGACCGGTACCACGCCTTTCGCCTCTTTCGTGGCGCCCGTCGGCGCCCCGCCCACCGGCAAGGAGCAGCACCGTGATCGTCCGAACCTTGGACCAGATCTCCGGCACCGACCGCGATTTGGAGGCGCCGACCTGGTCCAGCCGCCGGTTCGTGCTGGCTGGCGACGGGGCCGGCTTCTCCCTGCACGACACCGTCATGACCGCCGGCACCGTCACCACCATGTGGTACCGCCACCACATCGAGGCCGTGTACTGCATCGAGGGGAACGGCACCCTCGAAGACCTCGACGGTGGCCGCAGCGACGAGCTGGCGCCAGGAACCATGTACCTCCTCGACGGGCACGAGCGGCACCGCGTCAGCGCCCGGAGCGACCTGCGGATGGTGTGCGCCTTCAACCCGCCGTGCACCGGGGCCGAGGTCCACGACGAGGAGGGTGTCTATCCGCTGTCGGCTGGGGCGCAGCTGTGAGTGTCGGCCGGGGCGCAGCCGTGAGCACCGTCACCTCGGCCTCGGCCTCGGCCTCGACGTCGGCCTCGGCCGGGGGCCGGACCGGCACCCGACTCGCGCCGAGCAGCCTCGCATCTTGGGGCGGCCCGACCGGGTTGTCTACGGCGAGCATCCCGGGCCGTTGACCGAGCGGCAGGCGGCCTCGTTCTGCCGCGACGGGTTCGTCGTCGTCGACCGGCTCATCCCCGAGCCGGGGTCGGCCGGCCCTGCACCTCAGGCGAATTCCTTCCCGGCGAAGCCGGGCTTTCGGTTGACCCGGGGTCGACGCCAACCTGCTGGTCCGTGAGCCGGGCAGCGACGAGGTCTGTTCGGTGTGCGACGTGCACCGGCTGAGCCCGCTCGTGGCCCGGCTCGTGGCCGCCGGGCGGCTGGCGGGGCTGGCCCGCCAGATCCTCGGATCCGAGGTCTACATCCACCAGAGCCTGGCACTCGGACTTCGAGAGGTGGCACGCCGAGGACGGCATGCCGGCCGCTAAAGCGGTGAGCCTGTCGGTCGCGCTCATGCCCAGCTACGACTGCAACGGCAGCCTCATGATCATCCCTGGCAGCGGTCGCCGTCTTGTGGCCACCGTCGGCCCGACGCCGCCCGAGCACCACCGCCAGTCGCTGCGTCGCCAGGACATGGGCGTGCCCGACCAGCGGTCGGTGACCGAGCTGGTTGAGCAGGCCGGACGAATCCATACCATCACCGGGCCGGCCGGTTCGGCGGTGCTGTTCGATTGCAACGCCATGCACGGCTCCGCCGGCAACATCACGCCCTACCCGCGCTGCAACCTCTTTGTCGTCTACAACAGCGTCGACAACGCCCTGGTGGCGCCGTTCGCCGCCGCCGAGCCACGCCCGGGCTACCTCGCCTCGCGCCACGTCGCCTCGCAGCGCCCGAGCCCCGGCCCCGCCGGCTGACGCCGCCCCTCGAGCCCGCCGGCCGATGCCGGCTGGTCCGCCCCACGGGAGGCGGCGGGTTCACTCAGGCGCCTCGGCCTCGGCCTCGGGTTCGGCCTCGGGCCCTTCGGCGCCGTCGGCGGGTCCGACGGCCGGATGACCGTCGGTGGGGGCGCGGCGCACCGGCGAGGTGTTCGACACCCGGCGCAGCGGCCGCAGCATCTGGTTGCCCAGGGTCACCCCTGCTGCGATGGCCAGGCCGATGGCCAGGGCCCGGGCCAAGGTGGCCGCTGCCTGAGGGCTGCCGGTGAACAGGTCGAGCATGCCCTGGTAGATGGTGAGGCCCGGGACCAGCGGCATCACGCCCGGCACCACGAACAGGAACGGGTGGGTGCGCTGGCGGCCCGCCATCACGTTGCCGGCCAGGCCGATGGCCACCGCCGCCGCGGCCGCGGCGACGATGAGCGACAGCCCACCGTGGCGCAGCAGCAGCAGCAGCGCCCAGCCGACGGCGCCGACCGTCCCGGCGGCCAGCAGCGAGCGGCGCGGCACCCGTGTCGCCGCGCCATAGAGGGCGGACGCCACCCCGGCGGCCACCACCTGCACCGGCACCTGCACGAACGGAGTGAGCTCCACCGAACCCAGATGCAGCGACAGGCCCAGCGACACCGACGCGTACAGGGCGCCGGCCACTCCGGTGATGATGCCGGTTGCGGTGAGCAGCACCTCGAGGCCCCGGGCCGAGCCGCTGATGGGGAAGCCGGTGAGGGCGTCCTGCACGCTGGCCACCAGGGAGTAGCCCGGCACCAGCACCATGATCCCCCCGGCCACCACCAGGTCGGACTGGGCCGGGGCGTGCAGGGCGACGAGCACCATGGCGAAGGTGGTGGCCACCGCCGCCCCGGCGGCCGACAGGAAGAAGTCAGGGATGCCCCAGCGAGCCAGGGCCCGCAGCAGCCACGTCACCACCGCCGTGGAGACGAAGGCGACGGCGGCCACCAAGGGCCCCCCGCCGAGCAGCACGGCGAAGGCCGCGGCCATGCCGGCCCAGCTGAGCAACACCACCGGCCGGCGCGGTTCGGGGGCCGCCTCCACCGCGTCGAACCGGGCGAAGGCCTCCTCGGGGCTGATCCGGCCTGCCGTCAGATCGACCCGCAGTGCGTCCACCCCGGCCAGCAGCCCGTAGTCGACGGTGCGGTGCCGGACCACTCGCACGGCGGTGATCGGCTCGACGTCGTCGGCACGGATGTAGGAGGCGGTCATCGACGTGAAGGTGACGTCCACCTCGCACTGGTGCAGCCCGCAGGCGGCGGCCAGGTCCAAGATGGTCGCCTCCACCTCGATGGTGCCGGCCCCGCTGCTCAACATCAGCCCGCCGGCTCGCAGGGCGAAGTTCAGGATGCGGTAGGCGGCGCGCAGCTCGGGTTCAGGCAGGCGGATCGGATCGACGCGCATCGGTCGGCTGGGCCCGATGAGCGCGTCTCTGGCCCGCACCACCAGCCGCCGCGCCTCGTGCGCGGTCATCCGTCGTGACGCCACCTCGGCCCATGGTACGGGAGGGCCCGCCGACCCGGGAGCAGCCACCGCCGCAGCATCCCTACCGCTCGCGTCGCCCACTGCGCTCTCAGTGATTGCTGGACACAAGAGTTCAGCTGCTGTTCACCAGCCGGTGCGCCCGTGGTCGCGGAACGACAACCGCAACCCGTCACCCTGACGGCACCGCCACCGCAGCATCGTGGCCGCGGGCCTGAGACGGAGAAGCCGACGGCGTCGGCCAAAGGTCGTGTCCGGGTTCCCGCGGTCGTGGCAGGCGGCGGTTCGGACAGCGAGTCGAGGAGGGCTCACCATGGAACCAGGCCAGGACATCGGTCCCCACGCGCCTCGCCACGCGCCTCGTCGGCGGAGGCGCCTGACCACGGCCAGCGCGGTCGTCGCGCTGGTACCGCTCACCGCGGCGGTGGCCGCCGGCCATCTGGCCACGGCCGGTGCCCCGCCGCCACAGGTGCCGGTCGCGCCGGCGCCGGCGCAGGGAGCACCGCCGGCGCGAACCCCCATCCACCACGTCGTGGTGATCATCGGCGAGAACCACAGCTTCGACAACGTGTTCGCCACCTACCAGCCCAAGCCCGGCAACAGCGTCGACAGCCTGCTGTCGCAGGGGATCGTCACCACCACGGGCACCTTGGGCCCCGACGCGTCGAAGGCCGCGCAGTACACCGCCACCGACACCCCGACCGACCCGGGGCACTACTCGATCAACCCGCCGCTCAACAAGCCCTACGCCACGCTGCCGCAGCCCAACACCACCTACGTGAGATCGAGCTGTGACGGCGAGCAGCCGGCGAACAGCCCCGACCGCCGGTTCCCGGCCAACCTGCCCAACGGCCCCTACCAGATCACCCGCTTCGTGCCGTTCTTCCAGACGCACAGCTCCACGGCCTGCCAGGCCGGCGCCTACGTGGGCGATCCGCTGCACCGCTTCTACCAGATGTGGCAGCAGGTCGACGAAGGCCGCAACCGGCTGTGGACCTGGGTGCACCAGACCGCTGGCGACGGCAACGGCACCGTCACCCCCACCGACCAGGGCGCGGTGCAGATGGGCTACTACAACATGGCCGCCGGCGACGCCCCCGGCTTCCGGTTCATGGCCGACCACTACGCCATGTCGGACAACTACCACCAGGCCATCATGGGCGGCACGGGGGCGAACCACATCGCCCTCGGTGACGCCACCGTGGCCGTCTACCGCAACCGCAGAGGAAGGCTGGCCACCCCACCGGCCAACCAGATCGAGAACCCGAACCCGCTGCCGGGCACCGACAACTTCTATGCCCAGGACGGCTACTCGGGCGGCAGCTACACCGAGTGCGCCGATCCGGCGGCCCCGGGGGTGGCCTCCATCGACCGGTACCTGGCCTCGCAGCCCTACACCCCGTACCGCGGCGGAGACTGCGAACCCGGGGCCTACTACCTGCTCAACAACTACAACCCCGGCTACAACCCCAACGGCACGCCGGTGAACCTTGCCGAGCACCCCTACACGGTGCCGCCCCAGACGTTCCCGACCATCGCCGACGTCTTGCAGGCCCACCACCTGTCGTGGGGCTACTTCGGCCAGGGCTGGAACAACGGCCATCCCACCTCCGGCTACTGCGGGATCTGCGACCCGTTCCAGTACGCCACGTCGGTGATGACCAACCCGGCCAAGCGGTCACACCTGCAGGGTCTGTCCGCCTTCGAGGCCGACGTCGCCGCCGGGCACCTGCCGGCCGTCTCCTACGTGAAGCCGGCCGGACCCAACGACGGCCACGCCGGCTACTCGACGCTGGCCGCCTTCGAGAACTTCGCCACCCGGGTGGCCGACTCCGTCATCGACAGGCCGAACCTGTTCCGCCACACCGCCCTCTTCGTCACCTTCGAGGAAGGCGGCGCATACGACGACTCGGGCTACATCCAGCCGCTCGACTACTTCGGGGACGGCACCCGCGTGCCGATGCTGGTGCTGTCGCCCTACACCGCGGCCGGGCACATCTCCCACACCTACGACGACCACGTGTCGGTGGTGAAGTTCATCGAGGCCAACTGGGGGCTGCGCACCTTGAGCGCCACCAGCCTCGACAACCTGCCCAACCCGGTCATGTCGAGCCGCCACCCCTACGTGCCGCTCAACCGGCCCGCCGTCGGCGACCTGATGAGCCTGTTCGACTTCCACCACCCCCAGGCCCATCCGCCGTGCATCCCGCTCTGCGGCCCCCAGGGTCCCGACGCCTACCCCGACGCCGGCCACCTGCCCGCCCTTCCTGCCGCCTGCAGGCGCCGCTGACCAGCTGAGGAAGACGAAGCGTCCGGGTCGGCGGCCGCCGACCCGGACCCGGGGGGGCCGGACAGGGTCGGCTGGGCCCGCCCTCACGAGCGCGCCGCGGGAACACGGTGCGACCGAGCGGCTCTGGCGCGGCAGCGGGGGCTCCCCCGTGGCGCCGCCGACCGGGCCGGGCTTCGCTCAGTCGTCGGCGCCGCCCGCTTCGGCGACGGCCTGCAGGTGGGCCAGGTGCTGGCGGTCGAATTCCTCGGCGGCCAGCTCGTCGTTGGCCATCTCGGCGTCGAGGTCGTTGTCGGCGAAGCCCATCACCCCCATGTCGGTGAAGGCCCTGCGGATCTTCGGGCCCCACAGGCCGATGTCGCGCAGCACCGGCACGATCCGGCTGAACAGGTAGCTGCGGAAGGTGCGCTGCAGCTCGCTGTGCTCGACGTATCCGGCCACCTCCTTCGGCAGCCCCAGCCGCTCCCAGACCTCGTCGCCGAGGAACCGGTCGCGCATCCGGTAGCAGGCGTCGACGCAGAACTCCTCGCGGTCGTCGCGCTCGGCCTGGGTCAGCTGTGGGTAGTAGTCGCGCAGGGCCAGGCGGCCGAAGGTGACGTGGCGGGCCTCGTCCTGCATCACATAGGCGTTGAGCGCCTTGCCCAGCGGTTCGGTGGCCATGTTGCGGATCACCCCGAAGGCGGCCAGCGCCAACCCCTCGATGAGCACCTGCATGCCGAGATAGGTCATGTCCCAGCGGCTGTCGCGGATGGTGTCGTCGAGCAGGCTGGCCAGGTTCTGGTTCAACGGGTAGACGAGCTGCACCTTGTCGTGGAGGTAGCGGCTGTAGACCTCGACATGACGGGCTTCGTCGATCACCTGGGTGGCGGCGTAGAACTTGGAGTCGATGTCGGGCACGGTCTGGACGATCTTGGCCGTGCAGATGAGCGCCCCCTGCTCACCGTGCATGAACTGGCTGAAGCGCCACGCCTCCAGATGGCGATGGGCCGCGTTGCGCTCGGCCGGGGTCATCTTCTCCCACCACTGGGTGCCGAACAGCGGGTGGACCTCGTCGGGCATGCCCACGGGCCGCTCGGGATCGACAGGCAGGTCCCAGTCGAGGCGGTCTGAGGCGATCCACTGCCGGCGGGTGCCCTTGTCGTAGAGCCGCAGCAGCTGGTCACGTCCCGCGGTGTAGTCGAAGTCGAACATGGTGGTGGCCGTAGCCGGGATGCCCCAGTCGTGGGCGCTGGCGGCCAGGGTGTCGTTGACGGTCGAACGGCCGTCGCCGGGCGACGTGACGCTCATGGCGATCCCTCCCCTCGTTCGGCGCCGGTCCGTGACGCCGTGTCGTTCGGCGCCGGTCCGTGACGCCGTGTCACACGGTACGTCACGGATACCATGGTGGCAATGGCCCCCATCAGCACGACCCGGCGCGCCGCGGCGCGGCGTCGGCGGGCGGCCGTCGAACAGACCATCCTCGACGCCGTCGAGGCGCTGCTCGAAGACCGGGCGTTTCGCGACCTGGCCATCGAGGACGTCATGGCGCAGGCCGGGATGACCCGCACCGCCTTCTACCGGTACTTCCCCGACCTCGAAGCGGTGCTGCTGCGGCACCTGCTGCAGGTCCGCGACGAGCTCGTGGTGTCGGCCGACCTGTGGCTGGCCGCCGCCGACCCCGGGGCTGGCTTGCTGGCGGCAGCCACCGCGCTGGCCGAGCTGTTCGAGACCCACGGCCGGCTGCTGCTCGCGCTGGCCGACGCCGCCGCCGGCAGCCCCGACGTCGAAGCGGCCTGGCACGCCACCGTCCGGTCCTTCGTGGAGCCGGTGCACCGCCGCATCGTGGAGCTGCAGGGTCGCGGGCTGGTCGACGTCGCCGACGCCGGCCAGACAGCGGCGGCGCTGGTGTGGATGACCGAGCGGTACCTGCTCGAATCCTTCGGCCGGGGGAGCGACGTGCCGGTGGACGTCGTCGCCGACACGTTGGCCACCATCTGGCGCCGCACCCTGTTCAGCGGCTTGGACGGCCGCACCGGCTGATCCGCCCGCCGGCTCGAGCCCCGCAAGGTCGGCACCGGCCTGGCGTTCCCGGCACGTGGGAGCATCAACCGGATCGCAGCAGGAGGCGGCCGCCGTCGATGATCGGCCACCTCCCGTGGGCCGGCCCTGTTCCCCGGCCCCGCCTCATCCTGCCCCGACCGGTGCCGTCCCCCGCCGGATCGTCGGCGGCTCCCGTCGGGTCTTGGCCGGCGCCCGACGGCGGCTGCACCACAAGGTCGTCGCCGCCGGCGAGCACAGCGCCCGGCAGCTGTGGCCAGCCTTCCCCCACGCCATCCGCCTCGACCATCCACCCACCGCCGAGCTGCGACCCCGCTACGGGTCGGGACGTCCCCCCCACGCCAAGCTGCTGCAGCTGCTGCAGCAGGGCGAACCGCGCTACCGCTCCCACCTGCAGGCCTTCTCCGCCTACCACGACGACCTGGCCGGCATGGCCCTCACCGGGGGCAGCTCGCCCGAGCCGTGCTGGCTGCATCCGTGGCTCATCGGGCTCGACACCGTGTCGCTCTACGCCTTCACCCGGCTGCGCCGTCCGGCCCGCTACGTCGAGGTCGGCAGCGGCCAGTCCACCAAGGTGGTGGCCCGGGCCCGAGCCGACGGCCAGCTGGCCACCACCATCACCTCCGTCGACCCCGCCCCGCGCGCCGCCATCGACCAGCTGTGCGATCGGGTGGTGCGCCGGGCACTCGAACAAGCCAACCTCGCAGAGTGCTTCGGCCAGCTGCAGGCCGGCGACATGGTCTTCTTCGACGGGTCGCACCGTGTGCTGCCCAACTCCGACTGTGTCGCCTTCTTCCTCGACGTGCTGCCGGCGCTGGCGCCGGGAGTGCTGGTCGGCATCCACGACGTCTACCTGCCCGAGGACTACCCGCATGGGTTCGTGGAGCTGTGGTGGTCCGAGCAGTACCTGCTGGCCGCCTTGCTGCTGGGCGGCGCGCCGTGGATCGAGGTGGAGCTGCCCGCCTTCTACGCCAGCGGCCGGCCTGAGCTGGCCGCTCTCCTCGCCCCGCTGTTCGACCGCCCGCCGCTGCAGGCCGTCAACCGACGCGGCTCGGTGTTCTGGGTGCAGACCCGCTGAGCCGACCCGGCGCGGCGAGCGCGACCGCGCCGCAAGCCGCCGCTCACACCGCCGTTCCCCACCACATGACCGGCACCACCCCCGGGGACACCGCCCCCGGAGCCACCACCGCCGGAGCCACGGCACTGGCTTCGCCGGCCTCCTCCCGCCGGTGAGCAGGCCGTCCGCCTCCGCCGCCGGCGTGCCGGTCCTCGGGGCCGGTCGGCTGGCCGGTCGGATCGGGTTGCTGGCCGCGGCCGCCGTCCTCGGCGTCGTCGGGTTCGTGGCCGTGCGCACCACCGGCGGCGCCCCGGCCGCCGCGTCGGCCGCCGCCGAGCAGCAGCTGACCGCCTTCCCCACCAGCGGACTGCCCCCGGGGGTGCCCCCCGCGGCCCGGCAGGCCCAGCCGGCGCTGGCCGAGCCTTCGCCGGCGCAGTGGCCGCTTCCCGCCGGTCCGTTTGCCCACACCGAAGGCGCCACCCGCCTCGACGGCGGTGCCCTGTACTGGACCGGCTTCCTCTACGGCGACCACGGCGCCAAGGGCATCCCGGTCGACACCGCCCCGCCGTTCGGCAGCGGCGCCTCGCTGTCCCCGCCGGTCGGCACCTACGTCTACCCACCCGGTCCGGCCGACGGCAACGGCGCCAACCTGTTCGGCGCCGCCGTCGGCCTCGCCCATGGCCGCACCTGGTGGCGGGTCGACTGGCTCACCCTGGCCGACCCGACCGTCCCCATCGCCGAATGGGCGCTGCACACCGGAGCCGGACCCACCACCAGCGTCTGGCCGGCCAACGCCGGTGTGCACTCCCCCGGCGAGCAGCAGTTCCTGGTGGTTTCGAGCCGGGGCGCCTGGCTGATCGACCCGGCCGGCACCCGCACACCGGTGGCGGCGGTGGGCGGCACCCTCAGCGTCGACCCGGCGGCCAAGTCCTTCATCGTCAGCCTGCCCGACACGGTGCTCCCCCCGACCGGCAGCTGGCAGGTGCGGCTGGTGGCGGGGCTCGCCAACCTTGCCGGCGACGGGTTCGCCACCGTCCCCGCCGCCGACGGCGCCGCCCCCGGCCAGCCCAACGTCTACGACGTCGGGTTCCGCACCACCGCCCAGGAACCACCGCGCCTGCTGGTCGCCCCCGGGCCCGACCCGGCCGGCGTGGTCAGCGCCGCCAGCGCCGTGGCCAGCACCACCCACCTGGTGGCCGATGACAACTTCTGGATGGACGGCGCCCAGGCCACCGCCCTGGCCCGGGGCACCGTCGCCCCGTTCTCCGCCACCGTGGACTGGCCGCAGCTCCAGGCCCACCTCAGCACCGCGGCCCCCCACCCCACCGGCTTCAGCGACCGGTGGTACGTCTCGACCCAGAGCTTCGGCCCGGGCGTGTCGTCCACCGCCAGCCAGGTCGCTCCCAACCTGCTCGGCGCCGTGCAGCCCTACGGCATCTACGTACCGACCGGCTACCGGCCCGGCACCCCGACACCGCTCACCTTCTTGCTCCACTCGCTCGACGTCAACCTCAACCAGTACGCCGTCCTCGACCCCCGCCAGGTGCAGCAGGCCTGCCAGCAGCGTGGCTCCATCTGCGTCACCCCCGAGAGCCGCGGGTTGGCCGGGTGGTACCAGAGCTATGCCGAGGTCGACTTCTGGCAGGTGTGGCATGCGGTGGCCAGCCGCTACAGCCTCGATCCGACCCGCACCGTCCTGTCGGGCTATTCCATGGGGGGCTACGGCACCTACCAGCTCGGCCTGGAGTACCCCGACCTGTTCGCCGGGGCGGTCTCGCTGTCGGGCCCGCCGGTGTGCGGGATCCGCGCGCTCAGCGGCATCGACGTCCCCGCCGGCGGCGGCGAGTGCACCGCCGCCGGCGACACCGCGCCGTTGGTCGGCAACGCCCGCTGGCTGCCGTTCGTCATCGAACAGGGGGTCGCCGACGAGCTGGTGCCGGTCACCGGCGTCACCCAACAGGTGCAGCTGTTCGACCAGCAGGGTCTGCGCTACCGCTACGAGCTGTACCCGGCGGAGGATCATCTGGTGAACGCCACCCAGGACGGCTTCCGCTCGGAGTACCGGGCCATCGGGGACCCGACCTTGGCCGTCGACCCCGGCACCGTCGACTTCACCTGGTACCCGGCCGAGGATCAGCGTGCGCTGGGCATCGGCCCGACCGGCGACTACTGGGTGCAGGGCCTGCGCCCGGCTCAGACCAGCGGGCTCTGTCGTGTCGAGGCCGTCTCTGGGGAACGGCCCGAACCGGCCATCACCGTGGAGCGCCACCAGTCGGTGGATCTCGGCGCCCAACCCACCCCCCGGGTGACCACCACCCTGAGCTGGGTGCGAGGCGCCACCCCCGCTCCCAACCCGACGCTGCGGGCCAGCTTCAACGGTGTCGCCACCGCCACCGTGGAGCTGGCCGCCGCCGGCTTCGCCCCCGGCACCGCCGGTACCGCCATCGTCACCACCACCGTGCCGTTGACCTTCACCGTGGCGCAGCTCGCCCCCGGGGCCACCGTCCGGCTCCCCGGGGGGGCCGCGCGACGGGCCGGCACTGCCGGCACGGTGACGGTCCACCTGCTGGCTGGCACCACCACCGTGGCGTTCGGCTGAGCTCACCGCCGAGCGGATGGCCAGCGGCTCAGGCCGCCGGGTGCAGCAGCGGCTCAGGCCGCCGGGTGCAGCAGCACCTTCGTCCACCCGTCGACCCGCCGGTCGAACCTGTCGTAGGCTTCGGGGGCGTCGTCCAGGGCCACCTCGTACGACACGATGAACGATGGGGTGGCCCGGCCGGCCACGATCAGGTCCCGTAGCTGGCGGTTGTAGCGGGCCACCGGGCACTGACCGGTGCCCATCTGCTGACCCTTGGTGAAGAAGGTGCCGTAGTCGAAGGCGTAGCGTCCCTGACGGGCCAGGTCGTCGGCGCCTCCCGGGTCCTGGGGCATGTACACCCCGACCACCCCGATGCCGCCAGTGGAGCGGACCACCTTCACCAGGTTGTCGAGCACCATCTCCGGATGCTCCTGACCCGTCGGGTCGTGCGCCTGGTACCCGACCGCTTCGACCCCCCGGTCGACGCCCCGGCCACCGGTGGCCTCGGCGATCTGCGCCACCGGATCCCCGGCGGCCAGGTCGACGGGCTCGGCTCCGATCTTCTGGGCCAAGGCTAGCCGGTCCTTCTCCTTGTCCACCGCGAAGACCTGCGATGCGCCGCGCAGCATGGCGCTGTGGGCCGCCATCAGGCCCACCGGCCCGGCCCCAAAGACGGCCACGCTGTCACCGGGCGACACCCCGGCCAGCTCGCAGCCGTGGTGGCCGGTTGGGAAGATGTCGCTCAGCATGGCGAAGTCGAGCTCGTGGTCGGTCCCCGGCGGCAGCCGCAGCAGGTTGACGTCCGCGTACGGCACCCGCAGGTACTCGGCCTGCCCGCCGTCGTAGGGACCCATGTTGGCGTAGCCGTAGGCGGCGCCGTCCATCCCCTCGGTGGGATTGGTCCGCAGGCAGAACGAGGTCCAGCCCCGGGTGCAGTTGCGGCAGGTGCCGCAGGCCACGTTGAACGGCACCGACACCCGGTCGCCGACCCGGATGCGGTCCACGCCCGAGCCCACCGCCTCCACCACGCCCATGTTCTCGTGGCCGAGGACCTTTCCCTCCTCCACCGAGGTCCGTCCCTCGTACATGTGCAGGTCCGAGCCGCAGATGTTGGTGGTGGTGATCCGCACGATGGCGTCGAGCGGCCCCTCGATGGTCGGGTCCGGGCGTTGCTCCACGGCGACGTTGCGCTCGCCCCGGTAGACGACGGCTCTCATGGTCCGCTCCCTTCGTCGGTTCATCGGATCGGCCCCGCGCACGCTTCGGTCGGCAATTGGGTGCCCCGCGGGGCAGGCGGCCAACCCTCGACCCTCGGTGGCCGTTGCAGCCGAGTGAGCAGTGGTGAGCACTCATGCCGCACCTGTTCTTGGGGTTCCGCACCTGTTTCCAGGTTTGGTTTCGGCTTCACCGGGGGCGGCCTTCTGAGACTGCGAAGGTCTTGCGCTCTTTCCTCGGGCGCCGGATGCTGCGGTGTCAGAGCTGAGTGTCGCGCCGCTGCCGGCGGGACTGCTGGGTTTTGGGGCCGTGGTTCCAACTGGGCCGCAACTGGCATCACCGGGCCAGTCGGGGAGGTTCGTTGCTGTGTTGTGGTCTTGGTCTGCCAGTTCGCCGGTTGTGGCGCAGACAAGCTGTTTGGCCAGCTTCCTCGGTTCGACCAGGCGGCACCTGCACCCGTGATGGATCTGCGACGAGGCGAACCAACGATCGGCGATCGTGGGGGCAGCTCTTCGCCAGGCCATCTTGTAGGTGAGCTGTGGCCTGATCTGGCCGAGCGCAGCTTCAGAGACAGAACGCCGGAAGGCCCGGCGACCCGTGCTGTTCTTCATGGCAGCGAGGTCGAGATCCTCGATCACCACCTCGTTGTAGGTTCCCGCCGGCGGGCTCGTGAGCTGGTGGGCGGACTCCCGGCGTAGGTGCACGACTCGGCTCCAGCCGGGTGAGCTTGGCTTTCGCCGCCCGGTGGCCGATCGAGCCGGGGATGCGTCGCGAGAGCTGTCGCCGTCGCCGGCGACGCTCGGTGAGCGTTGCACGCAGGGGAGCGGGATTGGGGACCTCGGCGATGGTGCCAGCGTCGTCGACGATGGTGGCCAGCACCTGCATCCCGAGGTCGACGCCGGCCCGGCCACCAGACGTCGGCGTCGGGTAAGGGTGTGCTGCTATGCCATTGCCCCGCAGGACTTGCGCGTTCCGCGAGAATGTTGGAAGCTGGGCATCAGCCCGCGTTCCTGCTTTTAGCCTTGCTGAGCAGCCACGATGCGTTCGTGGAGCACCGCGAGACAGGTTCTCGCCGCCCATCCAAGCGGGTCAGGGTCGTTGACGTCGGCGATCCGCACCTCTGGTGACGCGCGCCCGGACTGCAGCGCCGAGGGCCGGCTTTGCCGGCCCGGGTCCGACCCGTAGCGCACCGTGCCGCGTCACTCGCAGGCTTCGGCCGCCCGCTGCTCTCACGACGGGTTCAGGCAGTCACCGCCCCTTCGGTTGCGGCCGAAGGCTGCGATAGGAGGCAGGAGAACGAGACGAACAACCGTCCCCACCGCTCGGACAAGGTGGCTGAGAGGATGCGGGCTTTGCCGGTTCGGACCAGGCGTTTCAGCGCGACGGCGAGATCCGCTGCCTGGCCGAGGCGCGGTGAGACCCCGGCCGACGCTGACAAGCTGCGCTCCTTCAGAGATGGCTTCGAGTCGGCTTTCACCTGGGCCGGTGCCCAGTTGTCGGCGAAGCGGCGGGCGCCGAAGTGGGAGCGGACGCCTGTTCGTGCCACCGGGTCGGTGGGCCAGGACACCTCGAAGGTGAACCCACAGGCGATCCACCCGTCGGGGATCTCGAACTTCTTCCTCGGCGATCGCTTCTTCTCGCCTGGCGTTGCTGCGCCGGCGCCGGTCACCGCCGGGTCAACCATCGTGGTCACCACCGACGGCAGCGGCTTCGTTAGCCTTGGCTGCCCGGTTGGCAGCCCAGCGTCGGCCCTAGAGCCGGGCACACAGCGAGGTCATCAGCTCGGTCATGTCTCGCACCAGGTCATCGTCTGCTTCTGCGTCATCGACGACCACCATCTGGCCGTGCCCGGCGTCGAGTGCAGCGGCGACGTACTCGGCTCCAAACCTGGCGAAGCGATCCCGGTGTTCGACGATGATCGTGGTCACCTGGGGGTCCCGAAGGAGGCAGAAGAACTTGCGACGCTTCTCGTTGAGAGCGGACCCGGCCTCGGTCACCACCAAGTCGATCGAGCACCCGTTGGACCTAGCCCAGATCTAGCCCAGGCGGTGACTCGTGCCACCTGACGGTCGAGGTTGGCGTTCTGGTCGGCCGAGGAGACCCGTGCGAAGATCGCCGTCTTGGCATTG
>JAJZNB010000073.1 GCA_021848085.1 Actinomycetes bacterium | reverse complement strand
GCCGACGATCTGCTCGATCGCCACCCGGACCTGGCCGGCGACGAGGTGCTGGCCGAGGAGATCCGGCTGTTCGTCGGCGAGGAGGAGGCCGCCTACCTGCTCAAGAGCTGAACCGTGAGCGCCGCTGGCGCCGGCGGGACCTCGGGCCGAGGCGGCCGCGACCGGCGCTCCGGAGGGTCTCGGGCCCTTCGGAGGGGGGTCTCGGGCCCACCGGGTTGACGATAGGGTCCGCCCATGCGGGTGATCGGCGGCAGCAGCCGGGGGCGGCGCCTGCAGGCCCCGGCCACCGGGGCGACCCGGCCCACCTCCGACCGGGTGCGCGAGGCGATCTTCGACATCTTGGGCAGCCTGATCGAGCTGGAGGGGGCGTCGGCGGTGGACCTGTTCGCCGGCAGCGGGGCCCTGGGCATCGAGGCGCTGTCGCGGGGAGCCGCCAGCGCGGTCTTCGTCGAGCAGCACGGCGAGGCGGTGTCGTGCATCCGGGCCAACCTGGCTGCCACCGGGCTCGGCCCGGCCGAGGTGGTGCGCGCCGACGTGCTGAGCTGGCTGCGGCGCCTCCAGCCCGCCCGGCGCTTCGACGTGGCGCTGGCCGACCCGCCCTACGCCTTCGACGCCTGGGCGGTGCTGCTGGAGCAGCTCCCCGCCCGGCTGGCCGTGCTCGAGTCGTCGAGCCCGGTGATCTGCCCGCCGCCGTGGAAGGTCCTCAAAGAGAAGCGCTACGGCGGTACGCTCGTGACGGTGATCCGGTCGGCGCTCCCACCAGCACACGACCTCCTCGTCGACCACTCCGTCGCCGGTGCCGTCGCCTCCGGCGGCGGCACCGGCCAGCAGAAAGGCAGCCCGTGACCGTCGCTCTCATCCCCGGCTCGTTCGACCCGTTCCACAACGGGCATCTCGAGGTCGTGGAGCGGTCGGCGCGCCTGTTCGACCAGGTGGTGGTGGCAGCGCTGCGCAACCCGCAGAAGGGCGGCCCGCTGTTCACCTTGGCCGAGCGCGAGGAGATGCTCCACGACTCGCTGGCCCACCTGAGCAACGTCCGCATCGTGTCGGTGTCGACGCTGGTGGTCAACGTCGCCCACGACGTCGGGGCCACCGTCATCGTCAAGGGGCTGCGGGCCGTGTCGGACTTCGAGAACGAGCTGCAGATGGCCCAGATGAACCGGGAGCTGGCCTCCATCGAGACGTTGTTCGTGCCGACCAGCTCGTCGTACTCGTTCATCGCCTCCCGGCTGCTGCGCGAGGTGGCCCGCTACGGCGGCGATGTCTCGGCCTTCGTGCCCAAGCCGGTGCTGGCCCGGCTCCACGAGAAGTTCGCCCAGTGAGCGACGGTCCCTTCGACGGCGAGCACTTCGGCTCCTTCGACGACGAGCCGTTCGCCGACGACCCCTTCGCCGAGCAGGCCTTCGCCGAGCAGGCCTTCGCCGAGCCGGCCTACGCCGAGCAGGCCTACGGCGAAGACCCCTTCGGCGACGACCCGTTCGCCGACGAGCCGCCCCCGTCGGCCACCGACGCCGAGGGGCTGCTCCGCCGGGCTCTGCACCACATCGACACGGCCCGACGGGTGCCGATGTCAGCGTCGGTGATGGTCGACCGCGACGAGCTGGTCGACCTGCTGCACGCCGCCTTGGAGCGCCTCCCCGACGAGCTGCGGCGGGCACGGTGGCTGCTTCGCGAGCAGGACGAGCTGCTGGCCCAGCGCCGGCGCGAAGCCGACGGGCTGCTCGAGGACGTCCGGGCCCAGGCCGAGCGGATGGTGCAGCGCACCGAGATCGTCCGCCAGGCCAACCACACCGCCGAGCGGATCCTCGACGAGGCCCGCGAGGAGGCCCGCCGCCTGCGCCACGAAGCCGAGGACTACTGCGACCAGAAGCTGGCCTCCTTCGAGATCGTCCTGTCGCGCACGCTCAAGACGGTGCAGGCCGGCCGCCAGCGGCTGCAGATGGTGCCGGCCGCCGGCCCCGCCGAGGTCCACCAGGCGCGCCTGGCCGGCAACGGCGACGACGTCGCCGCCGACGACGCGGCCATGGCCTTCTTCGACCAGGACGAGAGCTGACGTGCCGGGGCGGCGGACGTGACCGCCGGCCCGTTCGTGGTCGGGGTGGCCAAGCTCCGGCGGCAGCCGGGGCACCGCTGGCACGAGGTGCGCCACGGGGTGGTGGAGGATCTGGCCTGCTCGGGCAGTGCCGTGCCGGCAGGCGCCGAGTGCGCCGCCGAGGTCACCTTGGAGGCCATCGGCGGCGGGGTGGAGGTGACCGGTACCGTCAGCGCGGCCTGGGAGGGCACCTGCCGGCGGTGTCTGGCTCCGGCGTCGGGAGTGCTGCACGTGCCGGTGCGCGAGCTCTACACCCCGGGGGGTGACGGCGAGGACACCTACCCGCTCGTCGACGACCAGGTCGACCTGCAGCCGCTGGTGCGCGACGCGGTGCTGCTCGAGCTGCCGCAGGCGCCGCTGTGCCGCACCGGGTGCCAGGGCCTGTGCCCCACCTGCGGCGCCGACCGCAACGAGGGGACCTGCGGCTGTCGTGCCCCGGTCGATCCCCGCTGGGCCGTGCTCGACGCCCTGCGCCGGCCTGACGGCGGCTGACCTCGGGCGGCATCGGCCGGCCCGGTGGCAGGTTCGGGAGCGGATCCGGGAACGGCTATCGTTTCCAGGTTCCCCCGACGCGAGGTGTGCGACGATGGCTGTCCCCAAGAAGAAGACCTCCAAGGCCAAGAGCCGGAGCCGCCGGGCCAGCAACTGGGTGCTGCACGAGCCTGCCCGCAGCGTCTGCCCCCAGTGCCACCAGGCCAAGCTGCCCCACGTCGTCTGTCCCCACTGTGGGTGGTACAAGGGTCGCCAGGCGATCGACGTCGACTGATGGGTGAGGCGCCCACCGGTGCCGACGCGGTGGCGCCGCCCACCGGTGCCGACGCGGTGGTGCTGCCCATCGCCGTCGACGCCATGGGCGGGGACCACGCCCCCAAGGCCATCGTGGCCGGCGCCCGCCAGGCGGCCGAGGAGCTCGGCATCCCGGTGGTGCTGGTGGGTCGGCCCGGCGAGCTCGGCGACACCGGGGGGCTCGAGGTGGTGCCCGCCTCGGAGGTGATCGCCATGGACGACGATCCGGGCCAGGGCGTGCGGCGCAAGAAGGACTCGTCGCTGGTGCGCGCCGCCGAGGCCGTGCGCGACGGGAAGGCCGCCGCCATGGTCAGCGCCGGCAACACCGGCGCCACCATGGCTAGCGCCCTGCTGCGCATGGGGCGCATCCGCGGCATCGCCCGGCCCGCCATCGCCACCCCCATCCCCCGTCCCGGCACCACCCCCACGGTGCTGCTCGACGCCGGCGCCAACGCCGAGTGCAGCCCGCAGATGCTGGTGCAGTTCGCCCAGATGGGCGCGGCCTACGTCACCGCCCGCTACGCCACCCCCACGCCGACGGTGGGGCTGCTGTCGATCGGGGAGGAGAGGTCCAAGGGCACGCCGTTGGTCAAGGAGACCCATGCGCTGCTGGTGGAGATGGACGGCATCGACTTCGTCGGCAACGTCGAGGGGCGGGACCTGCTGCCGGGCACCGTCGACGTCGTCGTCACCGACGGCTTCACCGGCAACGTCGTCTTGAAGGCGCTCGAAGGGGCGCTGCGCTACCTGATGGGCGCCGTCGTGGAGGTGTTCGACACCGACGACGCCACCCGTCAGGCCGCCGAGGTGCTGGTGCCGCACCTTGCCCCGCTGGCGGCGGCCTTCGACCCCGACAACACCGGCGGCGCCGTGCTGCTCGGCGTGGACGGCGTCTGCGTCATCAGCCATGGCTCCTCCACGCCACGGGCCATCGTGTCGGCCGTGCAGGTCGCCCATCAGGCCGCCACCGGGGGGCTGGTGCAGCGCCTGAAGCTCGCCGTCGCCGGGCGCTGATCCGCTCTCCGCCGGGTGGCCGCCGGGTGGCCGCCGGGGTGGCCGCCGGGGTGGCGGCTGGCCGGGGTGGCGGCCGGTCGGAGGTGGCGGCCCGGGTACCGCCGTGTCGGCCCCGCCCCAGCCCCGGTCATCTCCCAGGCCGCCCGAGCGGCTCCGAGGGCAGCTCGGCCGGCACGGTAGGATGCCGACGGAGCCGACGAGCAGGGAGACGACGTGCCCGCTGAGACCCACGTGGAGAAAGGTCCTCTCGACCGCCAGCAGGTCTTCGAGGTCATCCGGGACCAGCTGGCCGACATCTTGGAGATCGAGCCGACCTCGGTCAGCGAGTCGTCGTCGTTCACCGAGGACCTCGATGCCGACTCCCTGGCCCTCATCGAGCTGGTGGAAGCCCTCGAAGAGGAGTTCGGCGAGCGGACGGTGGGCTTCCGCATCGAGGACGAGGACCTCGAGGACCTGCGCACCGTGCGGGACGCCGTCGACTACGTCGTGGCCAAGCTCGAGGCGGGCTGACGACGCCGGGTACGCCTGGCTCGCCCACCCCTCGGCCCCGCCGGACCCC
>JAJZNB010000221.1 GCA_021848085.1 Actinomycetes bacterium | reverse complement strand
TCGAGCCGGCCGACGGCCAGGAGATCTACGACTTCGTCCGCGAAGCGTTCGCAACCAGCGAGCGCTGGGACCTGCCCTGCCTGCTGCGCACCACCACCCGCACCTCGCACGCCCGCTCCAAGGTGGTGCCCCGCCCGCCGGCCAACCGGTTGCGCCAGGCTTCGTTCGAGCGCGACCCGAAGAAGTACGTGATGCTGCCGGCCAACGCCCGCCAGCGCCACGTGGTCCACCTCGACCGGCTCCAGCGGATGCAGCCGTGGGTCGAGGAGCACCCGCTCACCGTCGAGGAGCTGCGCTCCACCGCGGTGGGGGTGGTGACGGCCGGCATCGCCTACCACCACGTCCGCGAGGTGCTGCCCGACGCCAGCGTGCTGAAGCTCGGCATCGAGTTCCCGGTGCCGACCGATCGCATCCGTCGCTTCGCCGCCCACGTGGAGCGGCTGTTCGTGGTGGAGGAGCTCGAACCCTACCTCGAGGACGAGATCCGTGCCCTGGGCCTGGCCGTCGAAGGCAAGCAGTTCTTCGCCCGGGCCGGTGAGCTGTCGGCCGAGGCGGTGCGCGGCGGCTTCGTCGCCGCCGGCGTGCTCGACGCCGGCGCCGGCCCGGTCGCCCGCCCGGCGGTGGCGGGGGTGGGACCGCGGCCACCGGTGCTGTGCCCGGGATGCCCCCACACCACCCCCTACGTGGCCCTGGGCGAGCTCGACGCCATCGTCACCGGCGACATCGGCTGTTACACCTTGGCGGCCGGCCCCCCGCTCACCTCCATGGACACCTGCCTGGCCATGGGTTCGAGCATCGGCATGGCCATCGGCCTGGCCGCCTCGGGCCTGTCGAGCCAGCCGGTGGTGGCCACCATCGGGGACTCCACCTTCTTCCACGGGGGCATCCCCGCCCTGCTCGACGCCGTGCACCGGCAGGCCAACATCACCGTGGTCATCCTCGACAACGGCACCACGGCCATGACCGGCGGCCAGCCCCATCCCGGGATCGCCAACGGCATCCGAGGCGGCGCCGCCCCCAAGGCCGACGTGGCCGAGGTGTGCCGGGCTGCCGGCGTCGGCTCGGTGGTCGTCGTCGACCCCTACGACGTGGCGGCCACCCGCCGGGCCCTGCGGGCGGCGGTGGCCCAGCCGGGCGTGTCGGTGGTGGTCACCAGCCGCGCCTGCGTGGAGTCGCCGGTCAAGAGCCGCGGCTCGCGCTACACCGTGGTGGCCGACCGCTGCGACGGCTGCCAGGTCTGCATGCGCCTCGGCTGCCCAGCCATCGTCTGGGACGAGGTCGTCGCCGCCGGCCCACCCCGGGTCCGGATCGACCTGGCGGCCTGCTCGGGCTGCACCGTCTGCGCCCAGCTCTGCCCGTCTGGCGCCATCGTGTCCGAGCGAGACGTGGAGCCCCACGGCCAGCCGGCGGGCGCTGACGGCGCAGCCGGGCTGCTTGGTGGGGTCGCCACCTCGGCCGCGGAGCCGGCGGGGGCGGTCCGATGAGCGCCGGGCGCCACAACGGCACCGCCGGCGCCGCCGAGGCGGCCGCCGCCCCGCTGGCGTCGGGGAACCTGGTGGTGGCCGGGGTGGGGGGGCAGGGGGTCATCCTGGCCAGCAACCTGGTGTCCCAGGTGCTGCTCGACGCCGGCTTCGACGTCAAGAAGTCCGAGGTCCACGGCATGTCCCAGCGCGGTGGCACCGTGGTCAGCCATGTCCGCTTCGGGCCTGAGATCCACTCGGTGATGGTCGAACCGGGGTCGGCCGACTGGATCGTGGCCTTCGAGTGGGAGGAGGGCCTGCGAGCCCTGACCTATCTGAAGGGTGACGGCGTGGCTCTGGTCGGCACCGAGCGGCGGGTCCCGCCCGCCGCCATGCTCGACCACCGCAAGGCGGTGCCGGTCTATCCCGAGCCCGGCGCCGCCGTCCCGCCCGGGGTGGTGGCGGTGGACACCCTGGCCGTCGCCGGCGACGCCGCGGCCAAGGCGCCGGTGGTGGCCCAGACGGTGCTGCTGGGCGCTCTGTCGCTGCTGCTGCCGTTCCCGGTGGAGGCCTGGGAGGCGGCCATCGCCGCCTGGGTGCCGGCCAAGGCCCGCGACGACAACATGACCGCCTTCACCCGAGGCCGGGGGCTCGCCGATCAGGTCCAGGCGGTCCAGGCCGCCACCCCGCCGGCAGCCGGATCCGGCCAGGACACCGCCCCGGCCGCCGCGGCGTCGCCGTCGCCGGCCCCCACCGTCCGCATCGAGCGCAGCTGGTGCAAGGGCTGCAACATCTGCGTGGCCGTGTGCCCCGAACGGTGCCTGGCCCTCGACCGGTTCGACGTCGCCGTCTTCGCCCATCCCGAGCGGTGCACCGGCTGCCGGCTGTGCGCCTGGCTGTGCCCCGATCTCGCCATCGACGTGCTGGCGGCGCCGGCCCCGGCCGCCGCCAGCGCACTGCAGGGAGGATGACCATGCCGGACCGCCTGCTCGTCCAGGGCAACGAGGCCTGCGCCCGCGGGGCGCTGGCCGCCGGGTGCAGCTTCTTCGCCGGCTATCCGATCTCACCGTCGTCGGAGATCGCCGAGCTGCTGGCCCGGGAGCTGCCCGGGCGTGGCGGCGTCTTCATCCAGATGGAGGACGAGATCGCCTCCATGGGCGCGGTGCTGGGCGGCTCCCTCGGTGGCCGGCGGGCCATGACGGCCACCTCGGGCCCCGGCTTCACCTTGATGCAGGAGCACCTCGGCTTCGCCTCGCTGGCCGAGATCCCCTGCGTGGTGATCGACGTCATGCGGGGCGGCCCGAGCACCGGCCTGCCGACCTCGCCGTCGCAAGGCGACGTCATGCAGGCCCGCTGGGGGTCTCACGGCGACCGGGCCACCATCGCCCTGGCGCCGGGAAGCGTGCAGGAGGTCTACACCCTCACCATCGAGGCCTTCCGCCTGGCCGAGACGCTGCGCACCCCGGTGGCGGTCCTCTACGACGAGGTGATCGGCCACATGCGCGAGGGGGTGCGGCTGGCGCCACCGACCGCCGCCCAGCTGGGTCGGCGCACCGGCCCCAGCGGCCCGCCGTCCCCCTCGTCGCTTCCCTACCAACCCAACCCGGCGGGGGTGGCCATGATGCCCGACTTCGGGCGCGGCTACCGGTTCCACGTGACCGGCCTGATGCACGACGAGCGGGGCTATCCGATGTCGGACCACGCCAAGGTGGCAGCCCTGCTGGAGCGCCTCGAGCACAAGGTGGCCGCCGCCGTCGACGCCGTGCCCTGCGAGCGCTACCGGCTCGAGGACGCCGAGGTGGTGCTGGTCGCCTACGGGATCGTGGCCCGCACGGCCAAGGCGGCGGTCGACGTCCTGCGCGACCGCGGGGTGCGGGCCGGCTTGCTGCGCACCCGGCTGCTGTGGCCGCTGCCGGCGGCCTCGGTGGCCGACGCCTTGGCCGGCGCCTCGATGGTGGTGGTGGCCGAGATGAACCGGGGGCAGTGGGCGCCGGAGGTGCAGCGGCTGACCAACGGTGGGCTGCCGGTCGTCCCGTACCTGAAGGCGGGCGGCAGCGTCATCACCGCCGACGAGCTCGTCGAGCACGTGTTGTCGGCCACGAGAGAGGGGGTCCGGGCGTGACCGATACCACCGCAGCCCGCCCACCGGCGGCGCTCGACGGCGCGGCGGTGGGCGACGCCGCCACGCAGCCGGTGAGCACCAACGGGCGCCTGCAGGGCCCCCGCCCGGGCGCCGGCCCCGAGAAGCGGCTGCTGCGCTACGGGATGATGCCGCACATGCTGTGCCCGGGTTGCGGCCACGGGATCGTCTTCGAGGCCATGCTCCGGGTGCTCGCCCAGCGCTTCGACACCCTCGACGACGTCGCCTTCGTGGCCGGCATCGGCTGCTCCAGCCGGGTGGTCGGCTACGTCGACGCCTGCACCTTGCACACCACCCACGGCCGGCCCCTCACCTTCGCCACCGGCTTGAAGCTGGCCCGCCCCGACCTCCACGTGATCGTGGTGACCGGCGACGGCGACGGCCTGTCGATCGGTGGCAACCACCTCATCCACGCGGCGCGGCGCAACATCGACCTCACCTGCGTGCTGTTCAACAACGAGATCTACGGCATGACCGGCGGGCAGCTGGCCCCCACCACCATCACCGGGGCCTACACGTCGACGTCGCCGGCCGGCAACCACGAGAGCCCCTTCGACGCCGGCCGGCTGGTCGAGGCGGCCGGGGCGACCTTCGTGGCCCGGGCTCAGAGCTACCGCACCCGCTCCTTCGAGGAGCTGTTCGCCCAGGCCCTCGACCACCGGGGCTTCTCCTTCCTGGAGGTGATGACCGACTGCACCGAGTACTTCGGCCGCACCAACCGCCTGGGCGACGGCGCCGACCTGCTGCTCAGCCAGGCCCGGGCCGAGCAGGCCATCGAGACCGACCTGGCCGACCGTCCCACGCTCGTTCCGGTGCCGGCCAAGGCGGTGCGGCCCGTGCTGGCCGGGGGGGTGCGGCACCAGAGC
>JAJZNB010000171.1 GCA_021848085.1 Actinomycetes bacterium | reverse complement strand
CGTTCCAAGATGAGGTCTCTCACAGGGTTAACCTGGTAAGGCCCGTGGCCAGACGACCACGTTGATAGGCCGGAGGTGTACGCACAGCAATGTGTTCAGCCGACCGGTACTAATCGGCCGAGGGCTTGGAGACCTACTCGTTCGTGCTCGCTATGGAACGCTCAAGGCGGCGATCTCGCCGCTCCGGGAGGCAACCTGCCGGGGAGCGCACGGTTTCCGGTGGCCATAGCGGCAGGGCCACACCCGTTCCCATCCCGAACACGGAAGTTAAGCCTGCCAGCGCCGATGGTACTTGGGGGGAGACCCCCTGGGAGAGTAGGACGCCGCCGGAGCTCTTTCGAGCGCAGCCCCCCGCCCCGGCGGGGGGCTGCGGCGCGGGTGAGGTCCAGATGCGCTCGGCCGGCGGTCGGCGGCACCGGGGGAGGCCGAAGGGGTCGATACCCGCCCCCCGGCAGGCCCGGGCGGCCCACGGCGCCAGGGTGCACCAGGACCGGTGGCATGGCCGCGTCCGGCGCCCGGCGTCCGTGGCGGGGGTGTGGGTGCCGATAGGCTCGGGGCATGCCCGGCGGCGACGGCCCTGTTCTGGACATCCGCGACCTGCAGATCGAGTTCCGGCTGCGCCACAGCACGGTGCAGGCCGTCGACAAGGTGTCGCTACAGGTCGAGGCGGGAGAGAGCGTCGGCCTGGTGGGGGAGTCCGGCTGCGGCAAGACCACCACCGGCCTCGGCGTGATGCGGCTGCTGCCCGACGTCGGACACATCACCGGCGGTTCGATCCGCCTGGCCGGCCGGGAGCTGGTCGGTCTGTCCGAACACGACCTGTGCAGGGTGCGGGGCAACGAGGTCGGCATGGTCTTCCAGGACCCGCAGACGTCGCTCAACCCCACCATGCGCATCGGCCGGCAGATCGCCGAGGCCGTCCGCCTGCACCGCCGGGTCACCAAGCGGCAGGCCTACCAGCGGGCGCTCGAGGTGCTGCGGCTGGTGGAGATGCCCCAACCCGAAGAGCGCATGGACCAGTACCCCCACCAGCTGTCGGGCGGGTTGCGCCAGCGGGTGATGATCGCCGTGGCCCTGTCGTGCGAACCGAAGCTGCTCATCGCCGACGAGCCCACCACCGCTCTCGACGTCACCATCCAGGCGCAGATCCTCGACCTCATCGACGAGCTGCGCCAGCGGCTGCACATGGCGGTGCTGCTCGTCACCCACGACATGGGGGTCATCGCCGGCCGGACCGACCGGGTGATGGTGATGTACGCCGGGCGGATCGTGGAGCAGGGCACCACCGGCGACATCTTCACCGCCATGCGCCACCGCTACACCGAGGCGCTGCTGGCGTCGGTGCCTCGCATCGACCAGGACCGCAGCGTGCCGCTGCGCTCCATCGCCGGGCTGCCCCCCGACCTGTCGGAACCGATCGGCCACTGCCGCTTCGCGCCCCGCTGCCGCTACGCCCAGCGCGACTGCTGGGAGAGCGACCCGCCGCTGGCCGCTCAGCCCGGCTCGGCCTTCGGGCACGTCGCCGCCTGCTACCACCCGGTCGGCCGCAGCGACGACGGGGCGGTCCACCGCTCGGTGGCGGCCGCCCAGGCGGTGTCGGCCGGGGACGTGGTGGCCGACACTGAAGCCGGCGCCGCGGTGGCCGCCCTGGCCAAGCTCCGGCGCGACGAGCTGGCGGCCCGGCCGGTGCTGGTCGAGCTGCGCAACCTGGTGAAGGAGTACCCGGTGCGCTCGGCCGGGCTGCTGCGCCGCTCCACCGGCGTCGTCCACGCCGTCTCCGACGTGTCCCTGGCCGTCCGCCAAGGCGAGACGTTCGGGCTGGTGGGGGAGTCGGGCTGCGGCAAGACCACCATCGGCCGCATGACCGTCGCCTTGGAGCCGGCCACCTCCGGCTCGGTGTGGTTCGACGGTGTCGACGTGCAGCGGCTCAAAGGCGAGCAGCTGCGCCGCCGTCGCCGCGGCCTGCAGCTCATGTTCCAGGATCCCTACGCCTCGCTCGACCCGCGCATGCGGGTCGGCACCATCCTGCGCGAACCCCTGGTCGTCCAGCGCATCGGCGACCATGACAGCCAGCGCCGTCGGGTGGCTCAGATCCTGGGCGAGGTCGGCCTACCCGCTTCGGCCGCCGACCGCTACCCGCACGAGCTGTCGGGCGGTCAGCGCCAGCGGGTCGGGCTGGCCCGCGCCCTCATCCTCGAACCGAAGCTGATCGTGGCCGACGAGCCGGTGTCGGCCCTCGACGTGTCGGTGCAGGCCCAGGTCCTCAACCTGCTGGCCGAGCTGCGGGCCCGCCACGGCCTGACCTACATCTTCGTCACCCACGACCTGGCCGTCGCCCGCTACATCACCGACACCATCGGCGTGATGTACCTCGGCAAGCTGGTCGAGGTCGGTCCCGTCGACGACATCTTCACCCGCACCGCCCACCCCTACACCCAGGCGCTGCTCGACGCCGTCCCCGAGCCCGACCCTCGCCGGGAGCGGGCCAAGGAGACCCGCCACGTCCACGGTGAGCTGCCGTCGGCCGTCAATCCCCCCTCGGGCTGCCGGTTCCGCACCCGCTGCCCCTACGCCCAACACACCTGCGCCGAGATCGAGCCGCCGCTGCGTCCCTTCGGCGCCGAGCACCTCGCCGCCTGCCACTTCCCGCTGCGCCCCCCGGCGCCGCAACAGCCCGTCACCGCCACCGCCGCCGGCAGCGCCGGCTGATCGGACGACTCCGCCGGCCAGCCGCACCGGCAGGGACGAGCCGGCCGGCCCCCGCCGAACCGGGCCATCGGGTCCGGGGCCGAGGGCGGGCGCCGGGCGGCCTCGGCGCCTAGCGCTGCTGCAGCCGAACCTCCAGGGCGTCGCGCAGCGCGTCGCCGATGAAGTTGAAGGCGACCACCACCAGCACGATGCACAGGCCGGCGGGGACGATCTCCCACCAGTAGCCGTCGAGGGCGTAGCTCACCCCGTTCGAAAGCATCGACCCCCAGTCGGTCTGCGGGGCTGGCACGCCCAGGCCGATGAAGCCCAGGGCGGCCAGCAGCAAGATGGCGTCGGCCACGTTGAAGGTGGCGTTGACGATGATGGTGCCGATGGTGTTCGGGATGATGTGGCGGAGGATCACCCGGCTGCGCCGCCCGCCCATGGCCCGCACCGCCTGCACGTACTCGCGCACCCGCAGCGACAGGGTCTCGCCCCGGATCAGGCGGGCCGGCACCAGCCAGGACACGAAGGCGATGACGAAGATGAACACCGGCAGCGACGGGCGGAAGATCACGGCCAGCACGATGGCCAGGAACAGCACTGGGATCGACAGGAAGGCGTCGACGATGCGCATCATCAAGGCGTCGAGCCACCGGCCGAAGAAGCCCGAGATGGCGCCATACAGGGCGCCGACCACGCTGGCGATGGCCGCCGCGGCGAAGCCGACGATCAGCGAGATCTGCCCGCCAACCATCAGCCGGCCCAGGATGTCGAAGCCGCTGGGATCGGTGCCCAGCGGGTGCCCCGCCCCCGGCGGTGCGTTCTGGATCGAGTCGAGCAGCGCCTGCGAGGCGTTGGTCTGGTTGGTGTGGTAGAGCATCGGGCCGACGAAGCTGAACAGCAAGGCGGCCACGATGATCACCAGGCCGGCCACCGCCAGCTTGTTCTCCACGAAGGTCCGGACGATGCGGCCGGCCATCCCCCCCCGGCTGATCACCTGCCCGCCGGCGGGCTCGGTGAGGACCGCTCCGGGCAGGTCGGTGGTGGTGGCCACCGCCTCCGATGTCGAGCCGACGGCGGCCGCCACCGGTGACGACGGCGGATGGCCGACCGGCTGGCGAGCCTCGCCGGCGGTGAGCGGCGCCGCTCCGGTACCGGCCTTGGCCTGGGCCGCCTGCGGGTGGAGCCGGACCCGCCCGGCGATGCCCGGCCGCCGGCGCCGCCCGTCGCTGTCAGGCGCTGGCATAGCGGATCCTCGGATCGACCACGGCGTAGAGGATGTCGGCCACCAGGTTGCCGACGATGGTGGCCACCGTCACCACGAAGGTCACCCCCAGCAAGGTGGGGATGTCGACGTTGAAAGCCGAATCCACGGCCAGCTTCCCCATGCCCGGATAGTTGAACACGTCCTCGGTGATGACCGCCCCGCTGACGATGGCTGGCAACGACAGGCCCAGCAGGGTGACGATGGGGATGAGCGCGTTGCGCAGGGCGTGGACGAACAGCACCCGCCGCGGCCCGGCGCCCTTGGCCCGAGCCGTGCGGATGAAGTCCTGGGTCATGGTCTCCATCATCGAGGAGCGCATGTAGCGACTGAAGGCGGCGATGGTGATGGCCGCCAGCGTGACCACCGGCAGCACCAGGGCCCGGGGATCGCCGAGGATGGCGCCCACCGTCTGCCCCTGGGGAGCCTCCACCGAGAAGATGTGGAGGTCCACGGCGAAGAACCAGATGAGCACCGTGCCGAGCAGGAACGACGGCATGGCGTAGAAGATGAACGACAGGCCGGTGATGACGTAGTCCTCGAGCCTGTTGCGCCGCACCACCTGCAGGATCCCCAGCGGGATGGCCACCACCAGGGCCAGGACGGTG
>JAJZNB010000061.1 GCA_021848085.1 Actinomycetes bacterium | reverse complement strand
CCTGCCCATCACCGATCACCTGCCCATCACCGACCATCTGCCCATCACCGACCATCTGCCGCCGACCGGCGCGCTGCTCATCTCATCGTGATCCTGGCCGCCAACACCAGCTGCACCGGCTTCGGGGCCAGGCTCACCTCCGCCGCCCCGGTCCTGCCCCGCCACGTCGTGATCGTGCTGGTCGACCGCCTCGACCTGGCCACCGTCCGGGCCTTGCCGTACGCCCGCACGCTCACCCCCGACGAGCTGCGGGGTGCCGCGCCGGGGCTACGGCACCGGCTGGGCCGGGCTGCTGCACGACCGCAGCGCCACCCCGGCTGGCTGGCACCCCGGGCCGCCACCTGAGCGGTCCACGGTGCCGGCGGTCACCTCCCACCCGTCGACCTGGGCGGATCATTTGCTCACCGGCTGGTGCTGTCAGCTAACCTTCGGCCCCGACCACGGGGGACGCACTGGGCCTTCCCCGACGCGCAGCGTCACGATGGATCGCGAGTCGACCGGGTCCTCCCCACTGCCGGGATCTCGACGCAGGCTCGTGGAAGGGAGCAGCAGGTCATGACCCACCTCCTCGCCGCCGAAGGGGGATACCAGGCCTTCACCTTGTCCGGTGCGGAGAAGGCCTGGCTGGTCGTCGCCCTGGCGGCGGCCCTGTTCGGCATCGGCACCGGGCTGGTCCTGATGCGCGGGGTGCTGCGCGCCGACCAGGGCACCCAGACCATGAAGGACATCGCCCGCGCCATCCAGGAGGGCGCCCAGGCCTTCCTGGCCCGGCAGTTCAAGGCCATCGGCATCATCGTGATCCCGCTGGCCGTCCTCATCTTCTTCACCGCCACCAAGGTGGTGCGACCCGACGGCACGGTGGCCCTGTCGTTCGGCGCGGCGGGCGGCTACCGGGTGCTGTGCTTCTTGATCGGCGCGGCCTGCTCGGGGGCCACCGGCATCCTCGGCATGAGCCTGGCCGTGCGGGGCAACGTCCGCACCGCCGCCGCCGCCCGCGACGGCAAGCTGCCCGGAGCGCTGCGCGTCGCCTTCCGCACCGGCGCCATCACCGGCATGTTGGCCGTCGGCCTCGGCCTGCTGGGCGCCACGGTCATCGTCTTCACCTTCCAGAACACAGCCACGTCGGTGCTGGTCGGCTACGGCTTCGGCGCTTCGCTGCTCGCCCTGTTCATGCGGGTGGGCGGCGGCATCTTCACCAAGGCCGCCGACGTCGGCGCCGACCTGGTCGGCAAGGTCGAGGCCGGCATCCCCGAGGACGACCCCCGCAACGCCGCCACCATCGCCGACAACGTGGGCGACAACGTGGGGGACTGCGCCGGCATGGCCGCCGACGTCTTCGAGTCCTACGTCATCACCATCATCGCCGCCATCATCTTGGGCTTCGAGGCCTTCCGCTCGCTAGGTGGGAGCTACGCGGCCGACCCGGCCCGGGCCGTGGTGTTCCCGCTCATCGTCCCGGCCTTCGGGATCGTGGCGTCCGCCATCGGCGTCCACCTGGTGCGGGCGCGGGCCAAGGACCGCAACGCCATGGCCCCCATCAACCGCGGCTTCTGGGCCGCCGCGGCGCTCACGGTCCTGGCCGCGGGTCTCGTCGCCGGCCTGTACCTGCACTACATGAACGCCTTCTACGCGGTGCTCACCGGTGTGGTCCTCGCCCTGGTGGCCAGCCAGATCACCGAGCACTTCACGTCCACCGAGCGGGGACCGGTGCGGGAGATCGCCGAGTCGGCCCGGACCGGCCCGGCCACCATCACGCTGGCCGGCATCTCGGTCGGGCTCGAGTCGACGGTGTGGGCCATCGTGGCCATCGCCGTCGCCATCGGCGTGTCGGTGCTCCTGGCCCACGGCAACGTGGAGCTCGCCTTGTACCTGGTGTCGCTGTCGGGCATCGGCCTGCTGTCGACCGCCGGCATGGTCCTCTCCGAGGACAGCTTCGGCCCGGTTTCCGACAACGCCGCTGGCGTCGCCGAGATGTCGGGTGAGTTCACCGGCGACGCCGAGCGCGTCATGGTGTCGCTCGACGCGGTGGGCAACACCACCAAGGCCATCACCAAGGGTGTGGCCATCGGCTCGGCCGTGATCGCCGCGGTGTCGCTCTTCGCCGCGTTCATCGAGACGATCGGCGCCCAGCTGTTGCCGCACATCTCGCCGAGCCAGCTGTTCACCAACCCGCTCACCCAGATCAACGTGTCGAACCCGACCACCTTCATCGGCCTGCTCATCGGCGGTTCGATCGCCTTCATCTTCTCGGGCCTGGCCATCCGAGCGGTGGGCCGCTCCGCCGGCACCGTGGTCCAGGAGGTGCGCCGCCAGTTCCGCGAGCACCCCGGCATCATGGACTACTCCGAGAAGCCCGAGTACGGCCGGGTCATCGCCATCTGCACCGCCGCCGCCCAGCGCGAGCTGGCTACCCCCGCCCTGCTGGCCATCTTGTCCCCGGTCATCATCGGCTTCGGGATCAACTACCTGGCCCTCGGCGCCTTCCTGGCCGGCACCATCCTCACCGGCCAGCTGATGGCCAACTTCCTGTCCAACTCCGGTGGCGCCTGGGACAACGCCAAGAAGTACATCGAAGACGGCCACCACGGCGGCAAGGGCTCAGAGGCCCACAAGGCGGCGGTGATCGGCGACACCATCGGCGACCCGTTCAAGGACACCGCGGGGCCGGCACTCAACCCGCTGATCAAGGTCATGAACCTGGTGTCTTTGCTGATCCTGCCTGCCGTCATCACCATGCGCCACAACGACGTGCGCTTCGCCGTGTCCGGGGTCGCCCTGCTCGTCCTGATCGGCGCCATCGCCTTCTCCAAGCGCAAGACGGAGGGCTTCGGCGAGACGACCGATATCGTCGAGGGTGAGCCGCCGGTGGTTGCCACCGTCACCCCCTAGGCCGGCCCGGCCCGACCCCGCCCGGGGGTCGGCTCGGTCGCAGAGGGGCAGCGGGGACGCGGCCGTGCGCCGACCCCGGGTTGACAGGCCCGGCACCAGCCTCCACGCTCACACACGACCATGCCCGATATCGCAACCACCTCCCGCTCCGGCGCCAAGCCGCTGGTCATCGTCGAGTCCCCGGCCAAGGCCCGCACCATCGCCGGGCTGCTCGGCGACGGCTACATCGTGGAGTCGTCGGTGGGCCACATCCGCGACCTGCCGCGCCGGGCCGACGAGGTGCCGGCCGCCTACAAGGGCGAGGCGTGGGCCCGGCTGGGGGTCGACGTCGACAATGGGTTCAAGCCGCTGTACGTCGTCGCCCAGGAGAAGAAGTCGGTGGTGGCGAAGCTGAAGCAGCTGGTGCGCCAGGCCAGCGAGGTGTACCTCGCCACCGACGAGGACCGCGAAGGCGAGTCGATCGCTTGGCACCTCAGCGAGGTGCTGGCGCCCACGGTGCCGGTCAAGCGGATGGTCTTCCACGAGATCACCCCGGCTGCCATCGCCCGGGCCGTCGACGAGTGGCGCCAGCTCGACCGGCGGATGGTCGACGCCCAAGAGGCCCGCCGCATCCTCGACCGTCTCTACGGCTACGAGGTGTCGCCGGTGCTGTGGAAGAAGGTGATGCCCCGGCTGTCCGCCGGCCGGGTGCAGAGCGTCGCCACCCGGGTGGTGGTGGAGCGAGAGCGTGAGCGGATGCGCTTCCGGGCGGCGTCGTGGTGGGACATCGAGGGGAGCTTCGCCGCCGCCGGCGGCGAGGTGTTCAGCGCCGGGCTGGTGTCGGTCGGCGGCACGCCCATCGCCACCGGCCGCGACTTCTCCGAAGCCGGCGAGCTGGCCGCCCGGGGGCCGGTGGTGCTGCTCGGCGCCCACGACTCCGCCGAGCTGGCCCAGGCCCTGACCGGACGTCCCTTCACCGTCACCTCGGTCTCGGACAAGCCCTACCGGCGTTCCCCGGCCCCGCCGTTCATGACCTCCACCTTGCAGCAGGAGGCGAGCCGCAAGCTGCGCTTCGGCGCTCAGCGGACCATGCAGATCGCCCAGCGCCTCTACGAGCAGGGCTTCATCACCTACATGCGCACCGACTCCACCACCTTGTCCGACGAGGCGCTGGCCGCGGCCCGCCGCCAGGCAGTCGAGCTCTACGGCGCCGAGTACGTCCCCGACCAGCCCCGGCGCTATGAGCGGCGGGTGAAGAACGCCCAGGAGGCCCACGAGGCCATCCGCCCGGCTGGCGAGGTGTTCCGCACCCCGCAGCAGGCCGCCGACGCCCTGTCGGGCGACGAGCTACGGCTCTACGACCTGGTGTGGAAGCGCACCGTCGCCTCCCAGATGACCGACGCCACCGGGACCAGCGCCACCGTCCGCCTGGCCGGGACACCCGAGGGGGCCGGCGCGGAGCGGACGGCGGAGTTCTCCGTCAGCGGCACCGTCGTCACCTTCCCGGGCTTCCTGCGGGCCTACGTGGAGGGATCGGACGATCCCGACGCCGAGCGGGCCGACCGGGAGGTGCGCCTCCCGCCGGTGCGCGAGGGCGACACCGTCACCGCCGTCGGCCTCGAACCCAAGGACCACACGACCCAGCCACCGCCGCGGTTCACCGAGGCGTCGCTGGTGAAGACCCTCGAGGAGATGGGGTGGGCCGGCC
>JAJZNB010000252.1 GCA_021848085.1 Actinomycetes bacterium | reverse complement strand
CTCGGCGACGAGCTGGGGCCTGCTACCGGGCTCTCCGGCGATTACCCGGACGGGACTTCCACCCGCAGGGCTGGTCCAGCTTCCAGGACGCAACATGGCGCCAGCCTAGCTAGTTGCGAACGGTGTGCAGTTGCGAGCTGAGCGCTTCAGGGTGGGGCAGGGCGGGGCAGGTCAGGTCAGGCGAGACGCCGCCCGGTGATGACCCTGGGCTCGATCCGCAACCAGTGCACCTCGCCGGGTGGCACCCACGGATCCACCGGCAGGCTTCGCACCAGCTCGCTCTTGGGGTCGAGCGCGTCGGTGGCGTCGTAACCGAGACCGTGGACGACGACGCTCCAGCCCCGGCGGCCGCCCTCGTCGACGCCGTCGATCTCGAAGGCCACCGAGGCCAGGTTGGCAGCGCTGAGCTTGGTGCCGGGTACCGTGCGGATGACGATCCGCTCGCCGTCGAAGCGGTAGTTGACCGGGAACAGGTCGGGCTTGCCGTTGACGATGACGGCCAGCCGACCGAGATGGTCCGCTCCGAGCAGCTGGCGACACTCTTCGATCGACAGCTCCACCAGTCGCGTCGCGGCCTCGCTCACCTGGCGCACCTCCTGTCGGCTTCGATCGGGGTCCGGCCCCGATCCTTGCACGGCCGGCCTGCGAGCCCCCGCCGCTCGTCCGCTGCGTCACCGGGCCCGAGCACCACCTCGACCACCACGGCGACCTCGACGGCCGCGTCGTCGGCCACCACAGCCACAGCGCCGGCATCGGGCACCGGCGCCGGGCCCGGGAGCTGGCTCCCGGGCCGCCCGGCGCCCGCCGGCGACAGGACCTCCGGCCCTGCCCCGCATGGCCCCGACACACTACGGTCACCGACACCCGCGGCCGAAGGGTGCCCGGGTCGCAAGGAGGCGTGGCCATGGCCGACCAGGCAGGACCGCTGTCGTGGAGGGAGTGGGCGTCGGAACCGCCCCCGACGCACTGGCCCACCGACGTCGGCAGCCACATCCGCTCCCTGGTCGTCGACGCCCGGCTCCAGACCCCTCCGGTCCTGCGCATCGGGCCGACACGCCTGCCGGTCCTGGGCCGGACCCGGATCTACGTCTGCGGCATCACTCCCTACGACACCACCCATCTCGGCCACGCCGCCACCTTCGTGTGGGCCGACCTGGCCGCCCGGGTGTTCCGCCTCGGCGGGGTGGACGCCGAGGTGTGCCGCAACATCACCGACGTCGACGACCACCTGCTGGCCCAGGCCCGGGCCCAGCAGGTGGGTTGGCGGTCGCTGGCCACCGAGCAGACCTACCGCTTCGAGCACGACATGGACGAGCTGGGTGTGGCCCGGCCCGCCTACGAGCCGCGCAGCTTCGACCACGTCGACGACGTCATCGCCTTGGCCACCGAGCTGGTGGCCAGCGGTGCCGCCTACGCCCGCGCTGGCAACGTCTACTTCCGCGGCGGAGAGGTCCACCAGCACGCCGGGCTGTCGCGTCTCGAGGCGCTCGAGCTGGCCGCCGCCCGCGGCGGCGACCAGGACGACCCCGACAAAGACGATCCGCTCGACGTCGCCGTCTGGCGCCGCTCGGCCGAAGACGAACCCCGCTGGCCGAGCCCCTGGGGCTACGGCCGCCCCGGTTGGCACGCCGAGTGCGCCGCCATGGCGGTGGCCACCTTGGGGCCCAGCCTGGAGCTTCACGTCGGCGGCTCGGACCTGGCCTTTCCCCACCACGCCTACGAGGCAGCCCTGGCCGAGGCGTTCACCGGCGTGCGGCCCTTTGCCCGCTCCTGGCTCCACGTCGGCACGGTGCTGGTGGGAGGGCAGAAGATGGCCAAGTCGACCGGCAACCTGGTCTTCGTCCACGACCTGCTGGACCGCTACGGCCCGGCGCCGGTGCGGCTGCTGCTGCTGCGGCGCCGCTGGGACGAGCCGTGGGACTTCGACGAGGAGGACCTGCGCCGGGCTGCCTCCGACCTCGACCACCTGCTCAGCGCCAGCGCCCGGCCCGGCAACAGCCACAGCACGGCCGAACAGGTGGTGGCGTCGTTGATGGACGACCTCGACATCCCCCGGGCTCTGGCCGTCGCCGCCGAGGTGGGCGGCCAGCCCCTGCGGGCCCTGCTGGGCCTGCTCGGCCTCACCTGAAGCTCGCCAGGCGGGGACCGGCACGACGACGACCGGGCAGCGGCTGTGGTGGGCGCAGGCGGCGCTCACCGAGCCGAGCAGAAGCCGACCCAAGCCGGCGCGGCCATGCGATCCCATCACCACCAGCGCGGCGTCGGCTGAGCGCTCGCCGAGGACCTGGGCGGCCGCACCGTGCACGACGGCGGCGTCCACCTCCACCTCCACCGCCACCTCCACCGCCACCTCCGGTCCGCTGACCGGGCGTAGGGCGTCATCGAGCCGCTGGTGGGCACCGGCGCCGATCTTGGCCGCGTCGACGGGGACGCAGACCATCTCGCTCTGGCCGAAGCCGACGTCGTAGGGGCTCTCCCAGGCCACCACCGGCACCAGCACACCGGCGCGCAGCTGCGCTTCGTGCCGGGCCCACCGCAGCGCCTGCCGTGAACCGGCTGGGCCGTCCACCCCCACCACGATCCGCTCGCCCATGCCGACCTCCGGCATCGAGCCTGGCTGCCCCGACGGTCGGCTCCCAGGGGCGAACGTCCCCGGTGGGGCGTGTCGTCCGGGCTTGGCTAGCGTCTTGCTGATGCCAGATCCGAAGCTGCAGGCCAGCGAGCTGGTGGCGGGGCGGTGGCGCATCGACCGCCTGCTCGGTCAGGGAGGCATGTCCAACGTCTACCGGGCTGTCGACCAGGCCGGCGGGGACGCCGTGGCCGTGAAGATGGTGCGCTCCCCGGACCCCACACTGGCCGACCGCATGGCCCAAGAGGCCAAGGCCCTGGCCGGCTTCACCCATCCGAACCTGGTCCGCCTGATCGACTCCGGGGTCCACCAGGGGCAGGCCTTCTTGGTGATGGAGCTGGTGGAGGGTCCCACCCTGTCCGCCCGGCTGCGCCAGGGACCCCTGGGCACCGCCGCCGCCGCCCGGGTCGGGGTGGCGCTGGCCAGCGCCTTGGACTACGTCCACGGGCGCGGCGTGGTGCACCGCGACCTGAAGCCCTCCAACGTGCTGCTCGGCCCCGACGACCGGGTCCGGCTGGCCGACTTCGGCATCGCCCGCCTGGTCGACGCCTCGTCGCTGACCCTGACCGGTTCCACCTTGGGCACCGCCGCCTACATGGCCCCCGAGCAGATCGAGCACCATGGGGTGGGCCCCGCCGCCGACATCTGGTCGCTGGGGGTGATCCTGCTCGAGTGCCTGACCGGCCGACGGACCTTCGAAGGCACCCCGGCCGAGGTGATCGCCCGACGCCTGGCCCATCCGCTCAGCGTGCCGGCTGAGGTGCCCGGGCCGTGGCGGCTGCTGCTCGACGCCATGGTCCACCACAACCCCGAGCGACGCCCCAGCGCCGCCGACGTGGCCGGCATGCTCGACGCCCCCGGCTTCCGTGTCGCCTGGCAGCCCGCCATCGGACGCCCGCCAGCCGGGCTTCACCCGGTTGTCTTGCCGGCCGTCGCCGGCGACGGCGAGCCGGCCCCGATGCCGACCAGCACCGTGACCCGGGCGCTGCCCACCCCGACACCGACCGCGGTGGCAGCCCGGCCTTCGGGGCCGGAGCCGACCAGCCCGGGTCCGGGATCCGCCCTGCCGTCGGATGACCCTTGGGGGCGGCGGACCGGCTGGCTGGCCGGCTGGGGCGGGTACCGCGGCAAGACGGCGGTGGCCGTGCTGGCCGTCTTGGCCATCGGGTTGGGCAGCTGGGCCTTGGCCAGCGGCTCCCGCCCGGTGCCACGGGCTGGTGCGGCCCACACCACCCGATCGACGTCGACGGTGCCTTCCACCACCGCGGTGCCCAACGCCACCGAGGCAGCCACCGCCTTGTTCCGCGACACCGAGCAGGGGATGGCGGCCGGCACGGTCAGCCAGCAGGCCGGGCAGGTCATCCTCGGAGACCTCGACAGCCTGGCTGGCGCCGAGGCCGCCGGCGACGCGGCAGCCGAGAGCGCTGACCTCGGCAACATCGACGCCGCCATCGCCGCCGGAGCCACCGCCGGCGGGATCACCGCCAGCATGGCGTCGACCCTGGTCGCCGACGTCGCCGGCATCGCCAACGCGCTCGGCGTGCCGACCACCACCACCACGACCACCACGACCACGACGACCACCACGACGCTGCCCCCGGCGCCGGGCCCGCCCGGCAAGCACCCGGGCAAGGGCCACTGAGCAGGTTCAACCGGCCCGCGTCAGCCAGATCGCCTCAGTCGGACAAGCCCCGAGGTTCCGAGCGGAGGCCTGCCGCTCAGCCCGCTGCGGAGGCCTGCCGCTCAGCCCGCCGCCGGTGCCCGCCGCGCCCAGGCATGAGCCGGCACCGCCCGTCGCGGCGGTCAAGGCGCGACGGGCAAGCATCCGCGCCGGAGGATCAGCCCCGGCCGCGCCCGATGTTGCGGTACCCGCCACCGCCGTTGCCGTGGGCGCCGCTGTTGCCGTGGGCGCCGCTGTTGCCGTGGGCGCCGCTGTTGCCGTGGGCGCCGCTGTTGCCGTGGGCGCCGCTGTTGCCGTGGGCGCCGCTGTTGCCGTGGGCGCCGCTG
>JAJZNB010000055.1 GCA_021848085.1 Actinomycetes bacterium | reverse complement strand
CAGGGCTGCCGTGTCCATCCCGACCACCTGGGCGTTGGCGTTGACGAGCGGCCCACCCGAGTTGCCCGGGACGATCTCGGCGTCGAGCTGCAGCAACCCGTGCAGGGTCTCCTGGTGGGCCCCGGTCGAGTCGCTGGCGGTGATGGTCCGGCCGGTCGCCGTGACCGCCCCGGTGGTCACCGTGGGGGACCCGCCGAGGCCGAGGGCGTTGCCGATGGCCACCACCGGCGTCCCGACCACCGCCGTCGAGGAGTCGGCCAGGTGGACGGTCGGAAGGTGGGACAGCCCGCTCACCTTGAGCAGCGCCACGTCCCTGGTCGGGACCGTCCCGATCACCGACGCCAGGTGGCGGCCGTGTCCCGGGATCGACACGGTGATGGTGTCGGCTCCTTGCACCACGTGGTTGTTGGTCAGGATCTCCCCGTTGGACGTCAGGATCATCCCGGTCCCGGCCGCCCGGCCACCGCCCTCGAGCGGGTCGAGGGTGGTGTTGATGTTGACCACCGCCGGGTCCACCTTGGCCGAGACGGTGGCGGCGTCGATGGTCCCCGGGGCGGTCGACCCGTGGGACACCGCCTCTGCCGCACGGGTGATCGGGGCCGCTCCCGGTGTCGTCAGCGTGGCCGCCAGCCCGGCACCGACCCCGCCGACTGCCAGGGCGGTACCGGCGAGGATCGCCGTCACCTTCCGGCTCCCGCCTCCTCCCGTCCTGTCGGCCGCCCCGGTCGGTGCGTCGTTGCCTGCCGCTGTGCGCATCGCTGCCTCCTTGTCGCCCGGGCCCCAGCACGGCGGGGCGGGCCACCCTCCTTCCGGCTCGATGCCCCGGGACGCCCGGAAGGCGCCAACTCCGCCTGCCGGACGCCCCGCTGGGCACCACCCCATTCTTGGCAACCAAGCTCAACGACCCCTGACGGTCACCTGTGCGAGGCCTGGGAATCGTCGGAGCTGCCGCGGTTGTGCAGCCGCCACGGCCCGGCGGGGCCTCCAGCGGTTCCGCTGGGGTGCGGTCGTCTAGCGGGCTTCCAGCGGCTCAGCGGGGTGACGGTCGCTCAGAGGGGGTGGCGGTCGTTCCAACGGCGCAGCGGCGCCGTCACCTTCCAGCTGGCCGACGCCTGCATGGCGGCCAGCTCGGCCCGCGCCGCCGCCAGCTCGGCCCGCACCGCCACCAGCGTCTGGTCGGACGCCTGGCGGGCCGCCACCGCCGCATCCCGCTCCGCCTCCGCCCGGGCGACGGCCGCCTGCCCATCGGTGGCGGGTTCCGCCTCCGCCTCCGGCCCCACTGCGGCCTCCGCCCCAGCCCCAGCCCCAGCCCCAGCCCCAGCAGCGGGCTCGCCGCCGCCGGCGAGGGCCAGAAGGGAGCCGGCCGGGAGGAGGAGTGGCTCGAGGTCGAGGGCGGCGAGGAGGGCGGACCGGTCGGGCGCGGGCGCCGCCGCCAGCTCGGCGGGTGGTCGGCAGAGGAGGACGGCGGTGGTGGGGTCGTCGTGGAGGCCGCAGATCATGGCGGCCCGTGCCAGGAGGTGGTCGTCCTCGAGCCCGGGGGTGCCGAGGGCGAAGCGGCCGCCGAGGTGGGTGAAGTAGGTACGGGGGACGGCGTAGCTGCCGGGCGGGGTGCCCCCGTGGGCGAGGTGGTCGACCAGGTCGAAGCGGGGGGCGGAGGCCAGCTGGGCGACGGCGACCGGCTCGTCGCCGTTGCGACCGCCCGGCCAGGCGACCCGGTGGCGGTGCTGGGAGAGGGCCAGGCTGCGGACGACGGCCCCGGGACGGGTGGCGGCGAGGCGGGCGAAGGTGTCGAGCCAGTGGGCGAACGGGAGGTCGCCGTCGTCGAGCACGGTGACGTACCGGCCGGTGGCGGCCTGGAGGCCGGCGTCGAGCAGCAGGGCGCGGGCCGCCGATGGCGACGAGCCGGCAGGCGGGTCGACGGCCACCAGGCGGGTCCGCCCGGCGAGGCGCCCGGCGAACGGGGCGACCAGCCGCTCGAGGGCCTCCCGGCGGGCCCGGGTGGGCTGGAGGGTGCAGCAGACCACCTCCACGCTGGCCGGCCCCCCGTCGAGCTCGCCGTCGGGCAGCTCCTGGGCGTCGAGGGCCACCAGGGCGTCGGTCAGCCGGTCGTCGTCGCCCCCGTCGACCACCAGGACGGACAGGAACGGGGCCGGCTGCTCCGGGGGAGGCAGCGGCGGGGGGACGGCGGCCGGGACGTAGGCGCGGACGAACTGGTTGGTGGTCGCCCCCGGGGCGGCCCGACGGCGGATGCCGGCCAGCAGGTGGTGGAGGGGGGTGGGCGCCAGCATGGCGGCGTCGGCCGGGAAGTGCTGGTCGGACTCGACCAGCTCGAAGTCGGCCTCCCCCACCTCGGCCCAGCCGGCGGCGGCAAATGCCTGGTCGAGGCGGGCCGGGGCGTACAGGGCGACGTGAGTCTCGTCGAGCAGCCCGGTCGGGGTGACGTCCCACCGTCCCACCACCAGCTTGGCGGCCAGGTCGAGGTGGGCCACGTTGGGGATCGACACCACCAGGGCCACCCGGCCGTGGTCGATGGCCACCTGGCGGAGGGCCGCCAGCACGGCCGGCCCGTTGGTCAGGTGCTCCAGCACGTCCAGGGCGCACAGCGCCGCCAGCGGCCGCCCGGCCAGCAGCTCGTCGATCCGCCCGGCCAGCCGGTCCGGCTGGGACAGGTCGACCAGGGCCCCCTCGAACCCCCGGTGGCACAGGTCGGCCACCCCCGACGGCTCCAGGTCCAGCCCGACGTAGCCGAGCCGACGGTCCCGCAGCGGCTCGGCGATCGCCCCGAACCCGCACCCGAGGTCCACCACCACCCCGTCGGCCACGTGGCTGTGCTCGGCCAGCAGCCGCACGGCGTGCCCGTACGGGGAGGCCTCGGCGTAGGCGAAGTGGTACCGGTCGCTCATCGGCAGGTCAGCGGGCATGGAAGGTCAGCGGGCATAGTCGAAGCGGAGCGGGGCGTAGGCGTAGGTGGAGAAGTCGCCCACCTGGTGGTCCGGGTCGATCGGGGCCGGCAGCCGGCCGTCGCGGCGGCGCTCGGAGAAGGCGTCGGCCACGGCGTGATGGATGGGGAGGGGCGACTGGGCGAAGTCGACCACGTGGGCGTCGGCGAGGTCGGGCCGGGAGTACTTCCAGGGCAGCAGCAGGCTGGCCAGGCCGGAGTGGTAGATCTCGACGTCCGACGGCTGCTCGGCGGCCCCCGGGGAGAGCCGCTTGTCGTGCAGGATGCGGGCGGCCGGCTCGTACACGACGCGGGCCCCGTGCAGGCGGCACCGCCAGGAAAGGTCGACGTCGTCGCAGTACAGGAAGAAGGTGTCGGCGTCGAACCCGCCGAGCGAGCCGTACAGCTCGCCCTCGACGGCGCAGCAGGCCCCGGACGCCCACGAGGTGTCGCCGCGGGTGTGGTCGTAGTCCTTCTGGTGCTCGAGCGGCAGCTGGCGGGCCTCGACGATCCCCACGGTGGCGTCGTGGGCCAGCCGCTCGACCAGGCGGAGCAGGAGGGTCGGGGCAGGGACGGTGTCCGGGTTGCACACCACCAGCACCTGGGGCCGGTCCAGCTCGGCGAACAGGGCGTTGTGGGCCCCCCCGTGCCCCGGGTTGTCGGGAAGGTGCCGGTAGTGGACCGCCCGGGTCCCCGACCCGGTGAACCCCCAGCGGGCCCGCTCGAGGCCGTCGTCGTCGTAGGTGGCCACCGGGCTGTTGTCGGCCAGGGCCACGTCGACGGTCACCTCCGGGTGGCGCCCGGTGAGCACCCCGATGGACTGGGCCAGCGTCCGCAGGTACCGGGCGAGCGAGGCCGGCGACGGTTCGTACAGGACCGACTGCACCCGCACCAGCACCTGCCGACCGCCACCCCCCCGCCCCGAGCCGCCACCGGCCAGCTCCCCGGCGGCCAGCTCCCCGGCGGCCAGCTCCCCGGCGGCCAGCTCCCCGGCGGCCAGTGCCGTCTCGGCGGCTGCCCCGGCCGGGACCGCCTCGGCAGGCACCGGACCGGCCGGCCCCTCGCCGGGGAACGGGTTGCCGGGGAGGCCGGCCCCGGTGAGGCGCTGGAGGAGGAGGGGACCGTCGAGGGCGTCGGCGGGCACCAGCAAGGTGGTGTCGGGGCGGACCAGGTCGGGCCGCTCGCCGAGGAGGTCGTAGTGGGTGTGCCACCCGCGGCGGCGCTCGGCCGGGCTGAAGCGTGCCCGGCGGTCGGCCAGGAGCTTGCGCTGGCCGTGGGCGGTGGAGCGGATGGGGTAGTGGCGGGTGAGCAGCTTGTAGGGGAACACCCGCTTGTCCGGGTGGACGGCCAGGTGGCCGCCGGACGAGGCCATCTCGACGTGGCCGTCGGCCGGGCGGCGCCAGGCCTTCTCCTGGAGGAAGTGGCCGGCGGCCTCACCCAGCTCGAGGTGGCCGAAGTGGCCCGGCAGGTCGCCCCCGGCCAGCCAGCGGTCGTCGGTGGCGACGAAGTTGGCCACCGTGTGGTCGGCCACGGTGAACCCCCACCGGTCGAGGGCGTACAGGGCGTCGCGCAGCCCCACCCCCGGCCAGGGGGCCTGCCGGATCTCGTCGGCGTCGTGGTGGACGATCCAGGCGGCCCCCGACCCGTCGGCCACCTGCTCCACCCGGCGCAGCAGGGTCTCCAGCTCGACGTAAGGGG
>JAJZNB010000204.1 GCA_021848085.1 Actinomycetes bacterium | reverse complement strand
TCTCCTGCCGCTCACCGCCCAGACCGCCAACCTGCTCGACACCGACGCCTTCGCCGCCATGAAGCCGGGCGCCTGGCTGGTGAACGTGGCCCGCGGCGGCATCGTCGACGAGGCGGCGCTGGTGCACGCCCTCGACGCCGGCACTCTCGGCGGTGCGGTCCTCGACGCCTTCGTGAAGGAGCCGCTGGCGCCAGCGCACCCGCTGTGGAGACGTCCCAACGTGGTGGTGCTGCCCCATGCCACCTGGTCCTCGCCCGACCTGTCGGGACGGCTCGCCGCCCGCTTCGTCGACAAGCTCCGCTGCTTCGCCGCCGGCCGGCCGCTGCCCGACGTCGTCGACCTGGCGGCGGGCTATTGAGCAGCCCCGGCGTCGGCGACAACCGGGCCCGGGCCGCGGCCGAGATGGTGCACCGCTGGGCGGCGGCCGGCGGCGGCGTCTACCTCGGCGCCGCCCCCGAGGGTGTGCGCTTCGCCGGCCGGGAACGTGCGGTGCTGGTCCTCGGGCCGCCCCGGTCGGGCAAGACCTCGTCGCTGGTCGTGCCGTCGGTGCTTGCCGCACCCGGCCCGGTGGTGTCGACCTCCACCAAGCCCGACGTGTTGCAGGCGACGGTGGCGGCTCGCGCGGCACAGGGCCCGTGCCTGGTCTACGACCCCAGCGGCACGGTAACGCTGCCGTCGGGCACGGAGCCGCTGCGGTGGTCGCCGGTGGCCGCCGCCGGCCGCTGGGACGATGCGCTGCTGTTGGCCCGGGCCGTGGTGGGCGCCACCCGCGGCGCCTCGGGCCGGGACCGGCCCACCGACCACTGGACCGAGCGGGCCGAGGCGCTGCTGGCCCCGCTGCTGCACGCCGCCAGCGTGGAGCAGGTCCCGATGAGCACGGTGCTGTCGTGGGTCGACCGGCACCAGGCCGGACCGGCCCTCGGCATCCTCGACACCGCCGGCACCCCAGGAGCCGCCATTGCGGCAGACCTGCTGGCCGGCATCGCCGCCACCGACGAGCGCGAGCAGAGCGGCATCTGGTCGACCGCCTCGGGGGTGCTGGCCGCCTACCGCAGCGAGGCGGCGCTGGCCAGCACGGTACGGCCCGACTTCGACGCCGACGCCTTCTGCGCGTCGGGTGCCACCCTGTACCTCTGCGCCACGGGGCGCCACCAGGGCCTGGTCGCCCCGCTGGTGGTCGGCCTGCTGAGCGACGTCCGAGCAGCCGCCTACCGGCGCGCCGCGGCCGGAGCCGCCGGACCGCCGGTGCTGCTGGCGCTCGACGAGGTAGCCAACATCGCCCCGCTGCACGATCTGCCGGCCATGGTCAGCGAGGGCGGAGGGCAGGGGCTGGTGACCCTGGCCTGTCTGCAGGACCTGTCCCAGGCCCGTAGCCGCTGGGGAGAGGCGGCATCGGGGTTCCTGTCGCTGTTCGGTGTGACGGTGGTGCTGCCGGGCATCGGGGACACGGCCACCTTGCGGGCGCTCTCGGCGCTGGCCGGGGAGCAGCAGGTCGTCACCCGCTCGGTCAGCGTGCCGGAGCCGCCGCCGATACCCGGTCTGCTGTCCCGACTGCTGGGGCGCCGGGCCCAGCCCTGGCCGACACCGCCCAGCGTTACCCACGCCACGGTCCGACGCCCCCGGCTACCCCTCGACGAGCTGGCCCAGGGGCATGGCGGTTTCGCACTGGTGCTCGACGAGCGCAACCGCATGAGCTGGGTACGGCTCACCCCGTGGTTCGCTGAAGAGCCCTGGCGCAGCGCCGCCCGAGGTCAGAGCCGACAGCGACCGGTTGAGCCGCCCGGGGCCAGCCAACGGCATCCGGAAGGCCGGCGGCATCCGGGAGACCGCCCCTTCGGGATCGACCTGGGGCACTGAGCAGCCAGGCGCCTGCGGCACCGAGCAGCCAGGCGCCTACGGCACCGAGCAGCCAGGCGCCTGCGGCACCGAGCAGCCAGGCGCCTGGAGCACCGAGCAGCACCGCTGGGCCGATCGGACAGCCTCACGTCGAGGGGACATCGAACATGTGTTCGCCTACAGTGGGGGGGTGACCGATCTCGTCGGGTCCTCGTCCGCTTCGGCGTCCACGTCGACCTCAGCGCCCACCCTGGCGCCGCCCGGTACCCCAAGCACCGGGCATCCCGGCACCGGGCATCAAAGCACCGGGCATCAAAGCACCGGGCATCAAAGCACCGGGCATCAAAGCACTGGGCATCAAAGCACTGGGCATCCCGGCACCGGGCATCAAAGCACCGGGCATCAAAGCACCGGGCATCCCGGCGCCGGCCGGCTCGACCCCCGGCTGGCGGCTCGGGTCCGTCCCACCTCCTGCAGCTCACAGCAGCGGCTGCCGGTGGCGCCGCTGCTGGCGCCGCTTTTTCCTTCCGGCGGTCTGCGGCGGGGGACGGTGGTGGCGGTGCAGGCGGACGGGGCCGGGGCCACCAGCCTGGTGCTGGCCCTGGTGGCCCCGGCGGTGGCGGCTGGGGCGTGGGCCGCCATGGTCGGTCTGGCTGACGTGGGCCTGGTGGCAGCCGCCGAGCAGGGGGTGGACCTGGGGCGGCTGGTGCTCGTGCCCCGCCCCGGCGCCCGCTGGGCCGAGGCGGCTGCCGCCCTCCTCGACGGCATGGACGTGGTGGTGGTCGGCGCCTCCACGGTGGGGGTCGGCCTCGCCCGGCGCCTGACCGCCCGGGTCCGGGAGCGGGGAGCGGTGCTGGTGGCGCTCATCGACCGCCGGGGCTGGCCCGAGGCGGAGGTGCGCCTGGCGGTGGAACCGGTGGAACCGGCCGATGCCACCTCCTCCGGGCGGACCGGTCCGGCCCGAGGAGGACACCGCCCGACCGGCGGCTGGGAGGGAGTCGGGGGTGGGTACGGCCATCTCCACCGGCGGCGGGTGGCGGTGGTCGCCGGCGGCCGGCACGCCGCGGCGGAGGGGCGGCGGGTGGAGCTGTGGCTGCCGGGCCCCGGCGGGCGGCCAGCAGCGTTGGGCTGAAGGGGCGACGGTGGAGCGCCTGCTGGTGGTGCGCTGCCCCGACCTGCTGGTGGACGGCGAGCTGGGACGCGAACAGCGGGCGTCGCAGCGGGTGCAGGCCGCGGCGGAGGACTTCTCACCGTCGGCCGAGCTGGTCCGGCCCGGCATCGTGGCGGTGCCCACCCGGGGGCCGGCGCGCTACTTCGGCGGGGATGCGGCCCTGGCCCGGCAGGTGGCCGCCGCTGTCGCCGCCGTCGCCGGGGCCGACGGGACGGCGGGGCGGGCCGAGGTGGGGGTGGCCGACGGCCTGTTCGCTGCCGTGCTGGCTGCCCGCGCCGCCGGCCCGGCCGGAGCGCCGGTGGTGATACCCCCGGCAGGCAGCGCCGCCTTCTTGGCGCCGTGGCCGGTCGACACCCTCGAGCGACCCGAGCTGGCCGACCTGCTGCACCGGTTGGGGATCGGCGAGCTGGAGCGGTTCGCCGCCCTGCCGGCCCGCCAGGTGCTGGCCCGGTTCGGAAACGACGGCGCCGCCTGCCATCGGGTGGCTCGGGCCGAGGACGGGGAGCTCCCCGGCTGGCGCCAGGTGCGGCGCGACCCGGCGGGCATCCCCCCACGGCCGGCGACCAGGCGGGGAGCCGACACCGGTACCCGCCTGACGCGGGCGGCACGCCAGTTCGGCTTCTGGGGTGAGGCCGCCGCAGCCGAGGCCCGCGCCGGGCAGGCGATCACCGCGGTGCAGCAGCTGCTGGGGCCCGAGGCGGCGATGCTGGGGCGTCTGCAAGGAGGCCGCGGACCAGCGGAACGGATCCGCCTGGTGCCCTGTCCGGCGGCGACCGGCCCTGCGACCATCAGCAACAGCGCCGCCACACCGGGCTCGGCACCAGGGCCCGCGGCGGGGTCGCCGTGGCCCGGGCAGGTGCCGAGCCCGGCTCCAGCGCTGGTGTTCGTGCCGCCCCGGCCGGCGCAGCTGCAGGGGACGGGGAACCGCCCGGTGGGGGTGAGCGCGGCCGGGCTGGCCACCACCGCTCCGGGCCGCCTGTCGGTGGAGGCGGGACCGTGGACGGCGGTGGTCGCCTGGGCCGGCCCCTGGCCCAGCGACGAGCGCTGGTGGTCGCCGCGCGGGCGACGACGCCGTGCCCGGATGCAGGTGGTGACCGCCGCCGGCCGGGCCTACCTGCTGGTCGTGGAGCGGGGGGGATGGGCGGTGGAAGGGGTCTACGACTGATGTCCGCCTACGCCGAGCTGCACTGCCACTCGAACTTCAGCTTCCTCGACGGCGCCTCCCATCCCGAGGAGCTGGCCGAGGAGGCGGCCCGCCTCGGGCTGGAGGCCCTGGCCCTCACCGACCACGACGGCCTCTACGGGGTGGTGCGCTTCGCCGCGACCGCCCGGGCCCTCGGGCTGCCGACGGTGTTCGGCGCGGAGATCTCCCTGGCGCCGCCGCCGGGCCCGGGCCCGGCCCGCACCGGCACCGTCGACCCGCCCGGATCGCACCTGGTCCTGCTGGCCCGCAACCCGCAGGGCTATGGCCGCCTGAGCCGGGCGCTGGCCGAGGCCCACCTGGCCGGCCGCGCCAAGGGGCGGCCCCGGTTCGACCTGGCCGACCTGGCCGGCCACCACGACGGCCGGTGGCTGGTGCTGACCGGCTGCCGCAAGGGGACGGTGCCCGACGCCCTGGTGCGCCAGGGTCCTGCTGCCGCCGGCCGGCAGCTGCAGCGGCTGGTGGACGCCTTCGGCGCCGAGCACGTGGCGGTGGAGCTGTGGGACCACGGGGACCCGCTCGACACCGCCCGCAACGACGCCCTCGTCGAGCTGGCCCTGGCCCACGGGGTGGAGCCGGTAGCCACCAACAACGTCCACTACGCCACCCGGTCCCGCTGGCCGCTGGCCACCGCCCTGGCCGCGGTGCGGGCCCGCCGACCGCTGGCCGATCTCGAAGGGTGGCTGCCACCGGCCCCTGCCGCCGAGCTGCGCTCGCCGGCCGAGCAGCAGCGGCGCTTCGCCCGCTGGCCCGGCGTGGTGGCCCGAGCCGCCGAGCTGGGGCGGGCCTGCGCCTTCGACCTGCAGCTGCTGGCCCCCGGGCTTCCCGGCTGCGCCGTCCCGGCCGGGCACAGCGAGCAGAGCTGGCTGGCCGAGCTGGTGCGGCAGGGAGCCACCGAGCGCTACGGACCTCGGCAGGCGGAACGGGTGCCCGGCGCCTGGGCCCAGATCGACCACGAGCTCGAGGTCATCGAGGCGCTGGGCTACGCCGGCTACTTCCTGATCGTCTGGGACATCGTCGAGCTCTGCCGCCGCCGCGACATCTACTGTCAGGGGCGGGGCTCGGCAGCCAACTCGGCGGTGTGCTTCGCCTTGGGCATCACCCGGGCCGACGCCGTGGCGCTGGGGCTGCTGTTCGAACGGTTCCTCTCCCCCGAACGCGACGGACCGCCCGACATCGACGTCGACATCGAGTCGGGGCGGCGCGACGAGGTGATCGCCTACATCTACGACCGCTACGGACGCCACCACGCCGCCCAGGTGGCCAACGTCATCACCTACCGGCCCCGGTCGGCCATCCGTGACATGGGCAAGGCCTTCGGGCACTCCCCAGCCGAGGTCGACCGCTGGTCGAAGCAGGTCAGCCGGGGAGGACCCGGCGAGGTCGAGGAGCTGCCCGCCCCGGTGGCCGCCCTGGCCGGGCAGGTGCTGGGCTTCCCTCGGCATCTGGGGCTGCACTCGGGTGGGATGGTGCTGTGCGACCGGCCGGTGGTGGAGGTGTGCCCGGTGGAGTGGGCCCGCCATCCCGGGCGCAGCGCCCTGCAGTGGGACAAAGACGACTGCGCCAACGTCGGGCTGGTGAAGTTCGACCTGCTGGGCCTGGGCATGCTCGAGGCGTTGCACCGCACCGTCGACCTGGTGCGCGCCGCACACGGTGTGGACGTCGACCTGGCCCTGGTGCCCCAGGAGGACGCCGTCTACACCATGTTGAGCCGGGCCGACACGGTCGGGGTGTTCCAGGTGGAGAGCCGGGCCCAGATGGCGACCCTGCCCCGCATCCGGCCGCGCTGCTTCGCCGACCTGGTGGTGGAGGTGGCCCTGATCCGGCCCGGCCCCATCCAAGGCGGGTCGGTCCACCCCTACATCCGCCGCCGGCAGGGGCTCGAACCGCCGGACCCGCCCCATCCGCTGCTGGCCCGGGCGCTGGGCAAGACGCTGGGGGTGCCGCTGTTCCAGGAGCAGCTGATGCAGATCGCCATCGACGCGGCAGGCTTCACCCCGGCCGAGTCCGACGAGCTGCGCCAGGCGATGAGCGCCAAGCGGTCGTCGGCGCGCATGGCTCGCCTGCGCGGCCGGCTGCTGGCCGGCATGGCCGAGCGGGGCATCACCGAGGCGGTGGCCGAGGAGATCATCGACAAGCTGTCCGCCTTCGCCAACTTCGGCTTCCCCGAGAGCCACGCCGTGTCGTTCGCCTACCTCGTCTACGCCAGCGCCTGGCTGAAGCTGCACTATCCCGCCGCCTTCTGCGCCGGGCTGCTCAACTCCCAGCCCATGGGGTTCTGGTCGCCGCAGTCGCTGGTGGCCGACGCCCGCCGTCACGGCGTGGCCGTGCACCGCCCCCATGTCGACCTGTCGGTGGCGCAGGCCTCCCTGACCTGGGGGGACGGCCCCGCCGGCACCTGGGACGGCCCCGCCGGCGGCGATCCCGGCACCGCCCCCCCGGTGGCCGGCTGGGGATCCGACCGGCCCCAGCCCGCCGTCCGCCTGGGGCTGGGGTCGGTCCGCTCGCTGGGCGAGGCGATGGCCGAGCGGATCACCGCAGGGCGCCCCTACGCCTCGGTGGAGGACCTGGTGCGGCGCACCGGGGTGGGGCGAACCCAGCTCGAGGCGCTGGCCACCGCCGGCGCCCTCGAAGGCCTCCCTCCCCGCGACGGCGCCGAGATGCTGGCCGGCCGGCGCCAGGGCCTGTGGGCGGCCGGCCCGCTGGCCGACGCCACCGCCCAACGGCTCCCGGGACTGGTCGTCGGCGACGAGGCGCCACCGCTGCCCGACCTGTCAGCCGTCGAGGAGGCGGACGCCGACGTGTGGGCCACCGGCCTCACCGTGGGGCCGACCGCCGTGGAGCTGATCCGCCCCCGTCTCGACCAGCTGGGGGTGATCCCCGCCGGTCGGCTGCTGGGCGCCGAGACCGACGGCAAGGTCCTCGTCGGCGGGGTGGTGACCCACCGCCAGCAGCCCGACAGCGCCGGCGGCACCGTCTTCCTCAACCTCGAGGACGAGACCGGCATGGTCAACGTCATCTGCTCCCCCGGAGCCTGGCTGCGCTGGCGCCACACGGCCCGGCGCGCTCGGGCCCTGCTGGTGCGCGGCCGCCTGGAACGGATGGAGGGGGTGGTGGCGGTGGTGGCGGAGAAGATCGCTCCCCTCGACCTCGGACCGGTCGCTGTACCGCCATCTCGCGACTTCCGCTGAACCGGGCCGATCCCGGCGGGGCGGGCCGGGCCGGCCCTGGCACCGGGGCGAACGTCGGTCCACCCCAACCCGCCGCGGTACCGCCGTGGTGCACCTCGTCCCGTCGACGACTCCCGAGCCTGGGCGCCTCCCGATGCACGTCCTCCTGGGTCCATCAGATCGCCCCGGGGGGACTCGCGGCTTCAGCCGTCAGGGGGATCGGGGCTCAAGCCGCAGGCCCGACCTTCCCTGTGAGCGCCCCACCGACTCGCCAGCCGAGGTGGCACACACTTCCGGGCTCGCACGTCACCGGTGCTGTGGGCCGAGGTCGCTTGGCTCGGACGCCGGCGGGTGCGCTCACCGGGAGCTGCACCACGCGGCGCTCCAAGAACGCCGCGACCCCTACCGGCGGGTCGTCCGACACCCTGCTGGCTCTTCGGGGCTGGGCGGGCGAAGATGCCGGATCGCTACGGCACCCAGTCCGCCCGGCTGAAAGAGATCCGCCAGATCCACCCGGACATGGCCCGGTGGTAACCGCCCGGGCGGCCACAGAGACCGTGGCAGCCCGGCATCGCAAGATGGCCAACCAACGACGAGATTTCCACCACAAGACGGCCAGGGCGCTCGTCAGCGACTACGACGTCATCTGCGTCGAGGACCTCAAGATCGCCAGCACGGACCGCCGGAGCCACTGACTCACCTCCCAGCGCTCCTCACCACCCAGAGCACCAGGTGCTGATGAGCGCCGCCGCCCCGCCGAACGCCGCCGTCCCCCGGGCGACGGGCCGCCGGCGCGCCGGGGCGGCTCCGCACCCCGCTAGCCTGGATCAGCCATGCAGACCCGCGACGACCTGCGGAACGTGGCGATCGTCGCCCATGTCGACCACGGCAAGACGACGCTCGTCGACGCCATGTTGCGCCAGACCGGTGCCTTTCGCGCCAACCAGGAGCTGACCGACCGGGTCCTCGACTCCAACGACCTCGAGCGCGAGAAGGGCATCACCATCCTGGCCAAGCACACCGCCGTCCACGTCGGCCCGGTGAAGCTGACCATCGTCGACACCCCCGGCCACGCCGACTTCGGCGGAGAGGTCGAACGGGGGCTGGCCATGGTCGACGGTGTGCTGCTGCTGGTAGACGCCTCCGAGGGGCCGCTGCCCCAGACCCGGTTCGTGCTGCGCAAGGCGCTGGCGGCGCGCCTGCCGGTCATCGTGGTCGTCAACAAGGTCGACCGGGCCGACGCCCGGGTGGCCGAGGTGGTCCACGACGTGGAGGAGCTGTTCCTCGACCTCGACGCCGACGAAGACCAGATCGACTTCCCGGTGCTCTACGCCAACGCCCGCGCCGGCTGGGTCAGCACCGAGGCGGGGGTGGAAGGCACCGACCTCACCCCCCTGTTCGAGGCCATGGTCGCCACCGTGCCAGCCCCGCGCTTCGACCCCGACCTTCCCCTGCAGGCGCTGGTCACCAACCTCGACGCCTCGCCCTACGTCGGCCGGCTGGCCATCTGCCGGGTGCACCACGGTACGCTGCGCCGCGGGGACACCGTCGCCTGGTGCCGGCTCGACGGCAGGGTGGAGCGAGCCAAGGTGACCGAGCTGTACGCCACCGAGGCGCTCGAGCGGGTGGAGGTGGCCGAAGCCGGGCCCGGCGAGATCGTGGCCGTGGCCGGCCTGGCCGACGTCACCATCGGCGAGACCCTGTCGGACGCCGACAACCCTCGGGCCCTGCCCCCCCTGGTGGTGGACGAGCCGAGCCTGGCCATGACCATCGGCATCAACACCTCCCCGCTGGCCGGCGCCGACGGAGCCAAGCTCACCGCCCGGCTGGTGAAGGGCCGCCTCGACGCCGAGCTGGTTGGCAACGTGTCGCTGCGGGTGCTGCCCACGGCGCGTCCCGACTCCTGGGAGGTCCAAGGCCGCGGCGAGCTGCAGCTGGCGGTGCTGGTGGAGACCATGCGCCGGGAGGGCTTCGAGCTGACGGTGGGCAAGCCCCAGGTGGTGACCCGCGACGTCGACGGCACGCTGCACGAACCGATGGAACGGGTCACCGTCGACGTCCCCGACGAGTACCTGGGGGTGGTGACCCAGCTGCTGGCCCTGCGCAAGGGCCGGCTGGTGGAGATGGTCAACCACGGCAGCGGCTGGGTGCGGCTCGACTACCGGGTGCCGGCCCGGGGCCTGGTCGGATTCCGCACCGAGTTCCTCACCGAGACCCGCGGCACCGGGGTGCTGCACCACGTGTTCGACGGGTGGGAGCCGTGGCACGGCGAGCTGCGCACCCGCCGCAACGGGTCGATGGTGGCCGACCGCCGGGGCGTGACCACCACCTACGCCCTCATGAGCCTTCAAGAGCGCGGCACGATGCTGGTCGGACCCGGCACCGAGGTCTACGAGGGGATGATCGTCGGGGAGAACGCCCGCGCCGAGGAGATGGACGTCAACCCGACCAAGGAGAAGAAGCTCACCAACATCCGCTCCTCCACCGCCGAGGAGCTCGAGCGTCTCACCCCGCCGCTGGCGCTGTCGTTGGAGCAGGCCCTCGAGTTCATCACCGAGGACGAGTGCGTCGAGGTGACGCCGAAAGCCGTCCGGCTGCGCAAGGTGGTCCTCGACCAGGCTGTGCGCGGCCGCCAGCGGGCCCGGGCCCGCCAGGCTCGGGGCTGACCCCGCCCCGACGTCGGCTTCCCGCCCGACGCCGGGCCGCCTGCGCACCGTGTGCCGTCGGGGCTCCATCCTGTCGGGGCTTCATCCTGTCGGGGCTCCATCCTGTCGGGGCCGTCGGGGCTGGTGGGCTCTCGGTCCTCCCCAGTCGGGACCTTGGTCCCCCACCCGTCGGGACCTTGGCCCCGGCGGGGAGCGGACGGCTGACCCTGCCGTCGGGCCTGGCGACGGTTCATGCTGGTCTCATGACCGGGGGGGACCATTGCAGTGGCACGTTGGTGCTGCATCGCGACGGCAGGGTCGCCTTCTGCAGCGCCGAGCTGAGCGACGGCTGCTACCGTGCTCGTGACCTCGACCACCACGCCACCTTCGTGGCGTGCACCGCGGTGGTGCCGCCCGGCTCGTGGTGCCCGCGCTGCGGCCCGGTGGCGGTGGCGGTGGCGCAGGCGATCGCCGCTGACCCCCGCCTCTGACCGAAGGGCCGAGGCTGCTCCTCGGGCCGGGCCCCTCGCTGACCGGAATCTGCTCCACTTCCGGGGCTGAACGGCCGATGTCACCTCCACATGGTGTCGCCGACCACCAGATCGGCGGGGCCGTGGTGGGACCCGTCGCAAGGGCGGGCTGGTGGACGAGGTGACGACGATGTGCGACGGCTGCTTGGTGCTGCACCGCGATGGCGCAGTCGCCTTCTGCTCCGAAGAGCTCGACGGGCGCCGCTGCGCCGGCTACGACCACCCCCACCTGGGTGGCTACATGTCGTGCCGGGTGGCACCCCGGGCCGTGCGCTGCCGCCGCTGCGAGCACGCCATGCAGTTCCGCTTGATGATCGCCCCCGGCTTCGTCCCGGAGCCGGTGCTGGAGGCTGTGGCCGTCAACTGAGAGGCTGTGGCCGTCAACTGAGCAGCCCAGCGCGCCGGGCGCCCGGCCGGCGCCGGTGGTCAGCGCCGGCGGCGTCGGGCGGTGCCGGGCTCCTGGGTGGGCATGCGCTGGGGGAAGCTGATGGGGTAGGCCCCCATCGGTGACTCGAGCTCCAGCAGCTGCATCGCCGTGCACTGCGCCTTCACCACCGGGGACGGATCGGGGGTGGACGGCAGGCTCGGCACGGTGGTGTCGCGCCCGGCGGTGGACACGGCGGCGCTCAGATCCCCGGTGCTGCGCCGGCGCCACTCCGACAGGTTCGGCACCTTGGTCCCGAAGCGGGTCTCGAGGAACCGGAGCTGCGAGGTGTGGTCGAACACGTCGGAGCAGACGTAGCCGCCCCGGCTGAACGGCGACACCACCAACATCGGCACCCGCATCCCGAGGCCGATGGGGCCGGCCACCCCCGCCGCCGCCGCCGGCAGTGGTGACACCGTCACGTACTCGCCGGCGGTGCCGGCCGGAGGCACCGGCGGCGGGACATGGTCGAAGAACCCGTCGTTCTCGTCGAAGGTGACGAACAGCACCGTGGAGGCCCACAGCTCGGGGTTCGCCACCAGCGTGGACAGCACCTGGTCGACCAGGGCCTCGGCCGGCTGCATGGGGGCCGGCGGATGCCCGTCGTGACCGAGGGCAGGGATGATCCACGACACCGACGGCAGCTGCCCGCTGGCCACGTCGGCGGCGAAGTCGCTGGGGTAGATCGGCCCGAACGCCTTCTGGTGCAGCGGCGAGGCCGGATCCTCGGCGGCCGAGAAGTACAGCATGATGTTGTCCGAGATCAGCATCGACGCCGGGTTGCCCGGCTGGTACTGGGCGCCGGCCGGGTCGTAGACCTTCCACGACACCCCGGCGTCCTCGAGCACCTCGGGCATGCTGGTCCACCGGGCGCTGAACTGGGCCGACAGCAACGAGCTGGTGACCAGGACGGGGCCGCCGGCGGTGCCGCCCGGGTCGTTGGTGGCCGATACGGCGAACAGCCGGTTGGGATGGGTGGGACCCAGCACCGAGCAGTGGTAGCGGTCGCAGATGGTGAAGGCGTCGGCCAGGGCGTAGAGGAACGGCAGGTCGGCACGGGTGTAGTAGCCCATGGTGAGCGGGCCGTGGACTGGCCCCTCGTTGGCCGGGGCGATGTGGGTGGCCACGAAGCGGTCCATGGCGCCGTGGTCCCAGCAGGCGTGCTGGGGCCCCCAGTTGTGGGTGAGATCCCAGGTGCACGAGGCGTCGTGGGTGGCCGTGTCGAGGTGGAACGGCAGCAGCCGGCCGTCCGGCGCAGCGCCGCCCGGCCACCGCTGTGAGAAGGCGGCGCGGTTGCCGGCGTCGTCGAAGCCTCGCACCCCCCGGTAGGAGCCGAACAGATGGTCGAAGGAACGGTTCTCGAGCATCAGGAACACCACGTGCCTGACCGCTTCGAGGTCGGAGCCGGCCGCCGGCACCGAGGCGGCCCGGCGCACGGTAGACCCGCAGGCCGCCACGGCGAACCCCGCCGCCCCGGCCAGCCCGGCCTGCAGCACCTGGCGGCGCGACAGGCGCTGCGACGATGACGAGGCTGGTCCCACGGCATCCCCCCTCTGGTCGGTTCCGGGGGGAGGACTCGAACCTCCAAGCATCCGGCTCCAAAGGCCGGCGTTCTGCCAATTGAACTACCCCGGACAGCGTCGATTGCAGTATCACATGCCCAAGACGACCCCGGGCCGATGGGCAGCCTGCCGCCGGCCGGCGCTGGCCGTCGGGGGATCACATGCCCGTCTTCGCCCGACTTCCAGGCCCGGCGGCGCCGGCGCTTCGGCCCTGGCTTGGCGGCGGGCGGCCGGCGGCCACTAACCTCGCCGGGGTCATGGGATCGCTCATCAAGAAGCGCCGCAAGCGCATGCGCAAGAAGAAGCACAAGAAGATGCTCAAGGCCACTCGCTGGCAGCGGAGGGCTGCCGGCAAGTAGGCACGGCGACCCGGCCGGCACCGGCCGGGTGGCGGCGGCAGCTTCGGGCTCCCGTCCCCTGCTCGGGGGACGGGATTGTCGCGTCAGGCCGGCTCGGCCCAGCCGGCACCGTCGACCGGCGGTGGATCGTCGGGCCGGCCCCGGCCGGCGTCGGCCGTCGAACCCGCCACCGTGGTGACCTCCACCAGCGCTGCCCGCTGCCCGCCCAGGGTCAGCCAGCCGCGACGCGACCCGGGCCGGTCGGCCAGCGGCCCGAGGCCGCCGTCGACCCACCAGGTGGACCCGCTGCCGGCCAGCACCGGCCGGCGACCGCTGGCGGCGGCGAAGGCGTCGCGCCAGGCGGCCAGCTCGGGGACCAGCGACACGGCGGCCGGTTCGAGATCGTTGGTGCCGAACGGGTCGCGAGGCCCGCCCAGCTCGTCGAAGCGGCGGTAGACGGCGGGGGTGGGGACGGCCAGGGGAGCCAGCAGCAGCACCAGCGTCCGCCGCTCGAAGGGCAGGGGCTGCAGCTGGTCGCCGATGCCGCTCACCCGGGCCCGGCCGCCGCCCAGGCAGAACGGCACGTCGGCACCGAGCCGGGCAGCCACGCCGAGGTCGTCACAGCCAGCCCAGCGCAGCACGCAGGCGGCATCAGCCGACCCTCCGCCGAGCCCCGCCCCCGGCGGGATCCGCTTCACCAGCTGCACCCGGGCCCGGCGGCCGACCAGCTGCAGCGCCCGGCTGACCAGGTTCTCCGTTCCGCTGGGCACCGCCTGGGGCGCCAGGCCGCCGGGCACCTCGTCGACGACCACCAGCTCGCCGCCGGCCGCGTCGGTGCCGGTGCCGGTGCCGGTGCCGGTGCCGGTGCCGGTGCCGGTGCCGGTGTCGGTGAAGGTCAGCTGGTCGGCGAGGTCGACGCTGACCATCTCGGCGTCGAGGAGGTGGTAGCCGTCGCTCCGCCGGCCCACCACCCGCAACGTCCGGGTCACCTTGGCGAAGGCGGCCAAGGTGACCGGGGCGCTCAGCGGCTCGGATCGCATCGCACCAGTCTCCCCCAGGCGTCCACGTCGAGCTCCTCGGCACGCGCCGCCGGGTCGATGCCGGCGGCGGCGAAGGCGGCGGGGTCCACCACGCCAGCCAGAGAACGTCGCAGCATCTTGCGGCGCTGGGCGAAGCCCGCCCGGACCACGGCGAACAGCCGCTCGGGCGCGACGGCGGCGGGGTCGACGGCAACCCGGCGGCGCCGGGTCAGCTGCACCAGCACCGACTCCACCTTGGGCCGGGGGACGAACACCGAGGCCGGCACCTTGCCGATCACGATGGCCGTGGCGTGGTAGGCCACCTTCACCGACACCGCGCCGTAGTGCTCGTCACCGGGAGCGGCGGCCAGGCGCAGCCCGACCTCGCGCTGCACCAGGACCAGCAGCCGGGTGACGGTGCGGGCCTCGTCGAGGACCCGGGCCACCACCGGCACCGCCACGTTGTAGGGCAGGTTGGCCACCAACGTCCACGGCTCGTCGGGGTCGACAGCCGGGTGGTTGCCGGCCGGGACGAGCAGCTGGTCCCAGCCCAGGCGCAGGACGTCACCGGCCACCACCCGCACGCCGCGGGGCTCCACCAGCTGGCGCAGAACGGGCAGCAGGTGCCGGTCGATCTCGACGGCGGTGACCGACGCCCCGGTGTCGGCCAGGGCCAAGGTGAGCGAGCCGAGCCCGGCGCCGATCTCGAGGACCCGGTCAGCCGGCCCCACCGCCGCCAGCCGGGCGATGCGGCGCACGGTGTTGGCGTCGGCCACGAAGTTCTGCCCCAGCGCCCGGCTGGGGTGCAGGCCGTGCTCGTCGAGCAGGCGCACCAGGTCGCGCCGAGACAGGGTCACCCAGGCAGCCGGCTCACGGTGCCACCCGAGGACCACCGCCGCTCCTCACCCGAGGGCGAAGGCGGCTCGGGTGGCGGCGCCGGTGGTGGCGGCCAGCTCGGCTGGCTCCACCTGCCGGACAGCGGCGACCGCCTCGCCCACCAGCGCCACCCACGCCGGGCGGTTGGGGCGGCCCCGGTGCGGCACCGGCGCCAGGAACGGGGTGTCGGTCTCGACCAGCAGCCGGTCGCTGGGGCACAGCGCCGCCGCGGCGCGCACCTCGGCGGCGTTGGTGAAGGTGACGATGCCGCTGAACGAAAGGTAGGCACCCAGGTCGAGCAAGCGGCGGGCTTCGTCGGGCCCGCCGGTGAAGCAGTGGATGACGGTGCGCTCTGGAGGGCCCTCGGCCCGCAGCAGGTCGACCGTGTCGTCCCACGCGTCGCGGGTGTGGACGACGAGGGTGAGCCCTCGGCGCCGGGCCAGAGCGATCTGCTCGGCGAAGGCCCGGCGCTGCGCCGGCCGAGGCGAGTGGTCGTAGTGGTAGTCGAGGCCGCACTCGCCCACCCCCACCGCCACCCCGGGATGGTCGGCGGCGGCGGCGTCGAGGACGGGGGCGACCTCGGCTGTCCCGTCGCTGGCGTGGTGGGGATGGACGCCGACGGTGGCCCACGCCTCCACGTCCCCTGCGGTGCGCAGGACCTCGGCCACCGCGATCGCCTGCTGTGAGCTTGCGACGTCGGTGCCGACGCACACCAAGGCCGTCACCCCGGCGGCCGCCGTGCCACGACCGACACCCACCAAGTCGGTGGCCGCCTCGGCCTCGGAGTCACGGTGCCGGTCGTCGCGGTGCCGGTCGTCGTTGTGCCGGTCGTCGTTGTGCCGGTCGTCGCTGTGCCGCTCGCCGTCTTGGAGATGCCGGTAGCTGTCTTGGAGATGCCTGTAGCTGTCTTGGAGATGGCAGTGCGAGTCGAACCAGCGGGGCCGGGCTGCAGAGGCGGGCACCGTCACCCCTTGCGCCGAGGGAACAGCGGCTGGCCCTTCTCCACGGTCAACCCGCCGGGGTAGCCGCCCCAGGCCCCGTCGGCCGGCATGCGCCGCTCCTCGGGCCGTCCGGCCAGCCCCAGGCGGCGCCAGATGTCGGCGGCGGTGTCGGGCATGGCCGGGCTGGCCAGCAGGGCCACGATCCGCAGCGCCTCGAGGGCTGAGCCCAACACGGCGTCGACGGCAGGGCCCGGCTCCGCCTTCCACGGTTCGGCCGCCTCGAGCTCGGCGTTGGTCTCGCGGATCAGGCGCCAGGTCGCCTCGAGGGCGGCGGCCGGCTGGAACGCCGCCCAGGCTCCGGCGGCTTCGGCCACCACCTCGGTGGCCACCGGGGCCAGGCGGCTGTGGGGATCGGGAGCGGGGCCGATGCCGGCGCACTTGGAACCGACGACGGTGGCCACCCGGGCCAGCAGGTTGCCGAGGTTGTTGGCCAGGTCGCTGTTGTAGCGGGCCGTGATGCCCTCGTAGGAGAAGTCGCCGTCGGAGCCCAGCGGGGTGTCGCGCAGCAGGTGGTAGCGCACGGCGTCGACGCCGAAGTCGCTGGTCAGGTCGCCGGGAGCGATCTGGTTGAGCTTGGACTTCGACATCTTCTCGCCGCCCACCAGCAGCCAGCCGTGCACCTGGACGTGGGCTGGGGGGTCGATGCCGGCGGCCATGCACATCGCCGGCCACCACACGCAGTGGAAGCGGATGATCTCCTTGCCGATGAGGTGGTGCACGGCCGGCCACCAGGTGGCGAAGCGCGGCTCGTCCTCGCCGTAGCCGATCGCGGTGAGATAGTTGACCAGCGCGTCGTACCATACGTAGAAGACGTGGCTCGGGTCCCACGGCACCGGCACGCCCCAGTCGATGGAGGTGCGGGTGATCGAGATGTCCTGGAGGCCGCCTTTGACGAAGCTCAGCGCCTCGTTGCGCTTGGCGGCGGGGCGGACCCGCTCGGGGTCGGCTTCGAACCAGTCGACCAGACGCTCCTGGAAGGCGCTCAGACGGAAGAAGTAGTTCTCCTCCTCGTACCACTCCACCGGGCGGCCGTGCACCGGGCAGCTGCCGTCGACCAGCTCATCCTCGGCGTAGTACTGCTCGCAGCCCACGCAGTACCAACCCCGGTAGGTGTCCTTGACGATGTGGCCGTTGCGGTGGATCTGCTCCAGGAACCGCTGCACGGTCCGGTGGTGACGCGGCTCGCTGGTGCGGATGAAGTCGTCGTTGGAGATGCGCAGGTCCTTCCATGCCGCCTGGAAGCGCGGCGCCAGCGCGTCGGTCCACTGCTTGGGCGACATGCCGTTGGCCTGGGCCGCCTGGGCCACCTTCAGGCCGTGCTCGTCGGTGCCGGTCAGGAAGAACACGTCGTCGCCGGCCAGCCGGTGCCAGCGGGCCACGGCGTCGGCGTTGACGGTGCAGTAGGCGTGCCCGATGTGCGGCGCGTCGTTGACGTAGTAGATCGGCGTCGTCACGTAGAACGGTGGCACGGGCCCTAGGGTACCGGGGCGCCGCCGGACGCCACCGCCCCGGGCCAGCTGGCCGCTCGCCGGCCCGGCGGCAGCTCGCCCACCGGGTGGCCACGTGCCCGACCCGCCACCCCGTGCCCCACCCTGTGCGCCAGCCTCGGCCCGTGCCCTACCAGCCCGTGCCCTACCTGCCCGTGCCCTACCAGTTGGCCACGTGGCAGCCGCCGCGGCCGGTGCGCTCGGTGTAGCGCTGGTGGTAGGCCTCCGCCGGCCAGAAGGTGGTGGCCGGACGGATCTCGGTGACGATGGGACGGGTGAAGCGGCTGGCACAGCGCTGGCGTGACACCTCGGCCTGGGCCTGCTGCTCGTCGGAGTGGGTGTAGATCCCCGAGCGGTACTGGGCTCCGACATCGGGCCCCTGGCGGTTGGGCGTGGTGGGGTCGTGGTGGCGCCAGAACTCCTCGAGCAGCTGGTCGTAGCTGACTCGAGCCGGGTCGAAGGTGACCAGCACCGCCTCGGCGTGCCCGGTCGTCCCCGAACACACCTGGCGGTAGGTGGGATGCGCAGCGTGACCTGCGGTGTAGCCGGAGATCACCTCGACCACCCCCGGCACGTGGCGGAACAGCTCCTCGACACCCCAGAAGCAGCCGGCGGCGAACGTGGCCCGGGCCAGCCCGTCGGGGATGTCGGTCGGCTCGACGGCCGGTGCTTGGGTCTCGTCGAGGGCGTCGAACGGTCCCATCGCTCCTCCTCCTGTCAGCGGGGCGCTTCGGGCGGTCCAACGCCGCCGGCACCGTCGATGTTCCGTCGGGACAGGGCCAGAGCCAGCCCGTAGGCACGCCGTCGGGGCACCCCGAGCTCGTCGGCCACCGCCGTCGCCGCGTCCTTGACGCTGCTGCCCTCCCCCAACGAGGCCTGCAGGGCGTCGGCGATGGCGTCGTCGCCGACGGGGTCGGCCCCGACCGAGCCGGCCGGCGCGGCGCCCAGCACCACCACCACCTCGCCACGCACCTCACGATCGGCGAAGACGGCGGCGGCCTCGGACACGGTGCCACGCCACACCTCCTCGTGGAGCTTGGTCAGCTCCCGCACCACGGCCACCGGCCGCTCCGCCCCGCAGACGGCAGCCAGGTCGGCCAAGGTGGGTGCCAGGCGGCCGGGTGCTTCGTGGAGCACGGCGGTGCGCGGCTCGCCAGCCAGCTCGGCCAGACGCCGCCGCCGAGAGGATCCCTTGCGGGGCAGGAACCCCTCGAAGCAGAAGCGGTCGGTGGGCAGCCCGCTCACCACCAGCGCGGCCAGCGCCGCGTTGGGTCCGGGCACCACGCTGACGGCGATGCCGGCGTCCACCGCCGCCGCCACCAGCGCCGCGCCGGGATCGGACACGCCGGGGGTGCCGGCGTCGCTCACCACCGCCACCGTCTGCCCTGCCCTCAGGGCGTCGAGCACCTGGGGGATCCGCCGCTGCTCGTTGTGCTGGTGCAACGACAGGAGCCTGGCCGGGCGCACCCCGGCCCGGGTCAGCAGCCGGCCGCTGTGGCGGGTGTCCTCGCAGCAGACCAGGTCGGCGCCGGCCAGGGTGTCGACGGCCCGGGGCGACAGGTCGGCCAGGTTGCCGATGGGAGTCGCCACCAGCACCAGCCGGCCGGGCTCCGGCACGCTCACGGGACCTGGCGCAGCTCGAGCTGGTCCCCTCGGCGCAGGTTCCAGCGCTCGAAGGCACCGGCCTCGGCCTCGAGGACGTGGCGGGCCCGCCACCGGGGCAGGCCCAGGCGCCACGGTGCCATGGTGCACAGGTCGAGCACCACCAGCTCGCCGTCGAGGAAGGCGACGTCCACGGCGAAGCGCATGCCCAAGGTGTGCACCGCGCTGGCGCGGCGCAGCACCAGCGCCCCGTCGAAGCGCTCACGGCCCACCAGCCCCTTGGAGCGGGCGGCGAGGCTGCCCACCACCTCGGCTGTGGCCAGGACCTCGTCGCCGCGCAGCAGCCACCACGAGGTCTCGGTCATCGGCGCCTCAGACGTTGAACCGGATCTCGAGCACGTCGCCGTCGGCGACGGCGTAGTCCTTGCCCTCGAGGCGGATCTTGCCGGCGGCCTTGGCCGCCGCCCACGACCCGGCCTCGAGCAGCGTGTCCCAATGGATCACCTCGGCCCGGATGAAGCCGCGCTGCAGGTCAGAGTGGATGACCCCGGCGCACTCGGGCGCGCAGGCGCCGGCCCGGAAGCTCCAGGCCCGCGACTCCTTGTCGCCGGTGGTGAAGAACACCCGCCGGCCCAGCAGGTGGTAGGCAGCCCGGGCCACCCGGGCCAGTGCCCCTTCGCCCAGGCCGAGCCCCTCGAGCAGCTCGCCGCGCTCGGCGGGATCGAGACGGGCCGCCTCGGCCTCGAGCTTGACCGACACCCCCAGCACCTCGCCGTGGCCGGCCAGCTCGTCGGCCACCGGCTTCACCAGCGCGTCGGCCTGCTCGAGCTGATCCTCGCCGAGGTTGACCACCACCAGCACCGGCTTGTCGGTCAGCAGGAACAGGCCCTTGCGCAGGGCCCGCTGCTCGGCGTCGTCGAGCCCGGCCCGGTACAGCGGCGTGCCCGACGACAGCACCTGCAGTGCCGCCTGCATGGCGGCAACCTCGGCGGCCAGGCTCTTGTCGGCCCGGGCCGCCTTGCGCCGCTTGTCGAGCTGGGCCTCGACGGTGGCGACGTCGGCCAGCACCAGCTCGAGCTCGAGAACCCCCAGCGCCTGCAGCGGGTCGCTCTCCCCCACCACCTCGAGATCTCCGAAGGCCCGCAGCACCAGGCACAGGGCGTCCACCTCGCGGATGCCGGCCAGGAACCGGTTGCCCAGCCCCTCCCCGGTGGAAGAGCCCGACACCAGCCCGGCGATGTCGACCACCTCCACCCCAGCGCGCACCACCTTGCGGCTGTGGCTCATGGCGGCCAGGGCGTCCAGGCGCCGATCCGGCAGCGGGGCGGCGGCCTGAGCCGATTCGGTGGTGGTGAACGGATGGGCCGCCACCGGGGCGTCGGCTCCGGTGAGGGCGTTGAACAGCGACGTCTTGCCGGAGTTGGGCAGACCGACCAGACCGAGGCGCTCCATCTCCTCGACGCTACCTCCGTCGTCGGCGCCGTCCGGCTCCGCCGCCGCCAGCCCGACCGGGCGGTGGGGAAGGCGCCGCGGCCCGCCATGTAGGATCGCCTGCCATGTCCAAGCGCACCACCAAGCTGCGGGTCACGCGGCGCAAGAAGAAGGCCAACCACGGCAAGCGCCCCAACGCCGGTCGCGGCTGAGCGGCCAGCGCCTGAGCGACCGGCCCAGCGCCAGCCGGCCCAGCGCCAGCCGGCCCAGCGCCAGCCGGCCCAGCGCCAGTCAGCCCAGCGGGCGGTAGGCCAGGCCCTGGCCGACGAGCAGGGCCACCAGCGGGGTGGGGCGGTCGGTGATGATGCCATCGACGCCGAGATCGAGCAGGCGCTGCATCTCGGGCTCGTCGTTGATGGTCCAGACGTGGACGGCCAGGCCGTCGGTGTGGGCGGCGGCCACCAGGGCCTCGTCGACCACCTCGGTGTCACCGAAGCGGGCCGGGACCTGCAGGGCCACGTGGCGCAGCGGCGGCCGGGATGCACCGCGGCGCACCGCCTGGTGGAAGGCGGCGGCCGCCGTGGGACCGGCCGAGGTGGCGATGGGCGGGGCGAAGGCGGCGAAGGCGTCGATGGCGGCGTCGACGAACGACGCCACGATGACCCGGTCGGTGAAGCGCCGAGCCAGCAGCGCCTTGGCCAGCGCTTCCTCGTAGGGGGGCACCGTCGGGGCCGTCGCCTTGATGTCGAGGTTGAGCGCCACGTCGGGATGCTCGTCGAGCAGGTCGAGCACCTCGGCCAAGGTGGCGACGGTGAAGCGGCGGTCGGCGGGCGCCTTCCCCCGATGCGGATAGGCCCGGTCGGGAAGGCCGGGTGCCACGTCGGTGCCCGGCACCCACCAGTAGGCGTTGTCGAGGCGGCGCAGCTCGGCCAAGGAGTGCGCGGCGATGGCCCCCGAGGCGTTGCTGGTGCGGTCGACGGTGGCATCGTGGCCGACGACCAGGTGACCGTCGGCGGTGGCATGGACGTCGAGCTCGATGCCGGTGGCCCCGGCGGCCAGGGCCTGCTCGACGGCGTAGAGGGTGGACGACGGCGCCTCGAAGGCCCCGCCCTGGTGGGCGTAGGCCAGCACCCGGCGCTCGGTCCACGGTCGGCGACGGGTCGGCTCCACGTCAGGAACGGTAGCCTCGGCGTGGCCATGCTCGACCACGTCCTGTTGGATTTCATCGGCCAGATCCGCGGCGCCCTCGACGCCGCCCTGCTGCAACGGCAGGCGGTGGAGGAGCGCTTCCAAGTCGACGTGCTTCTGGGAGACGTGTCGTGGGAGACGTCGTACTCGCTGCCCGGCGAGGAGCAGCCGCCGCGGGTCCGGGCCGACCTTTCGGTGGACTGGCCCACCTGGAGCCAGAGCGTCTACCGCTCCTGGTCGATCGGCGAGCCGGCCGAAGACCTGCCCGAGGTGGTGGTGGAGGTGGTGCTGCGCCAGCAGCGCCTGGCCGCCTCGCCCGATCTGGCGGCCGTCTTGGCCTGCTTGCCCGAGGAGGTGCCGGCCCTGGGCGGGGACCTGCTCGTCCGGGCGGCGCCGGTCATCGAGCAGGTCCACGAGCCTGGGGAGCCTGGACCGCGCTTCGCCGTGGAGACGAGCTACCAGGGCACCTTCCGCCTCGAGGAGGCGGTGCTCGAAGACACCTCGAAGCTGGCCGGGCCGGTCGGCGAGCTGGCTCGTTGGCTGGCCTCGGCGCTGGTGCGCCTGGCCGACCTCGACTTCGTCTACCTGCCGCCGGATCCCGAGGGCGACGCCGGGGGCTGACCGCCGCCCCAGCCGGCGCCGTTCGCCGGTCGACGGAGGCGACGGGCCGTCGGGAGGCGCCGGTGCCGGCGCCGGTTCACCGCGCCAGCCCGGCCTGCTCGGCCAGGCGGCGCAGGTCGGCCTCGGGTCGGGCGCCGACGTGGGAGATGACCTCCGCCGCGCACACCCCGCCCAGCGCGGCGCAGGCCTCGGGATCCATGCCGTGGGTGAGCCCGTAGAGGAAGCCGGCGGCGAACAGGTCGCCGGCGCCGGTGGAGTCGACCACCTGCTCCACCGGGACGGCGGGCACCGGCTGGGGACCATGGGGGCCCACCACCACCGAGCCGGCCGCGCCCCGGGTGAGGGCGGCGAGCAGGCCGGTCTCCTCCACCGCCGTCACCGCCTTGTCGAACGACGAGGTGCCGAACAGCGACACCGCCTCCTGCTCGTTGGCGAACAGCACGTCGACGTCGCTTTCGAGCAGGTCGAGGAACTCGCGCCGGTGCCGCTCCACGCAGAAGGGATCCGACACCGTGAGCGCCACCAGCCCGTCGGCGGCGTGGGCCAACTCCACCGCCCGCCGTAGCGCCGCCTTGGCCGGCTCCAGGTCCCACAGGTAGCCCTCCAGGTAGACCACCTGGGCCCGGCCCACCAGAGCCGGGTCGACGTCGTCGGGACCCAAGGTGGAGGCCACCCCGAGGTGGGTGGCCATGGTCCGCTCCCCGTCGGGGGTGATGAACACCAGGCAGTGGCCGGTGGCCGCCTCCGCGCCGTCGGGGCGCTGGGTGGCGGCCCGGGGGGTGCGGCCCAGCACCACGCCGGTGGCCGACAGGTCGTGGACGAACAGGTCGCCGAACTCGTCGTCGGCGACCTTGCAGATGAACCCGGCGGCGCCGCCCAAGGCGGCCACCCCGGCGACGGTGTTGGCCGCCGAGCCGCCCGACACCTCGGTGCCCGGCGCCATCTGCCCGTAGATGGTGGCCGACTGGGAGCGGTCGACGAGGGCCATCGCCCCCTTCACCAGCCCCAGGCGGTCGAGCTGGTCGTCGCTGGTGCGGGCCAGCACATCGACGAGGGCGGATCCCACCGCCACCACGTGCAGGGGCCCTTCGGCCTGGCCGGAGTCGGTCATGGACGCCGACGCTACCAACCGGGGAAGCCCAGCCACGCCCCGGTGCCAGGCGCCCGAGACGGCGGGGACGACAACGCCGACGCGCGAGCCGCCTCCCGGCCGTGGCCGACGACGACCAGTAGCCTCGGCTCCCATGAGCGACTCCCCCACCCCGGCCGCCGCTGCCGGTGGACCGTCTGCGGCGGGCTCCGACGACGTGTCGGCCGCTCACCGGCTGCCTCGCCACGTGGTGCCTCACCGCTACGAGCTGCACCTCGCCCCCGACCTCGACACCGCCACCTTCCGCGGCACGGTGCGCATCGAGGCCGAGGTGGTGCAGCCGACAGCCGACATCGTGCTGCACGCAGCCGAGCTCAGCATCGACCGGGCGTCGCTGACCGCAGCCGGCGCCGAGCCCGGCCCGACGCCGGCCCAGGTCGCCACCGGCGCAGACGAGCGCCTCACCCTCCACCTGGAGCAGGCCGCGCCGGCCGGCCCCTGCACCATCGACATCGCCTTCAGCGGCGTGCTCAACGACCAGCTGCAGGGCTTCTACCGCTCCACCTACGTCGACCAGAGCGGCGCGCTCCGCACCATCGCCACCACCCAGTTCGAGGCGACCGACGCCCGCCGGGCCTTCCCCTGCTTCGACGAGCCGGACCGCAAGGCCGTCTTCAGCATCACCCTCGACGTGCCCGAAGGGATGACCGCCTTCTCCAACGGACCGGAGCTGTCCTCCGAGACGCTGCCGGGCGGAGGCCGACGGGTCCGCTTCGCCGACACCATCCCCATGTCGACCTATCTGGTCGCCTTCGTGATCGGCCCGCTGCAGGCCACCGCGCCGGTCGACGTCGACGGCACGCCGGTGCGGGTCGTCCACGTGCCGGGCAAGGCGGACCTGGCCGGCTACGCCCTGGAGGTCGCCGCCCACGCCCTGCGGTTCTTCGCCGACTGGTTCGCCATCCCCTACCCGGCCGACAAGCTCGACCTGGTCGCCATCCCCGACTTCGCCTTCGGGGCCATGGAGAACCTGGGCTGCGTCACCTTCCGCGAGACGGCGCTGCTGGTCGATCCGGCTCGGGCCAGCCGGGTGGAGCTGGAGCGCATCGCCGACGTCATCTCGCACGAGATCGCCCACATGTGGTTCGGGGACCTGGTCACCATGAAGTGGTGGAACGGCATCTGGCTCAACGAGGCGTTCGCCACGCTGATGGAGCTGCTGTGCGTCGACCACTTCCGCCCCGAGTGGCAGCGCTGGGTCAGCTTCGGCATGGAGCGCGACGTGGCGCTGGCCACCGACGCGCTGCACCACACCCGGCCCGTCGAGTACCCCGTCGGCCCCCCCGAGGAGGCCCAGGGCATGTTCGACGTGCTCACCTACCAGAAGGGCGCCAGCGTTCTGCGGATGCTCGAGCGCTACCTGGGCGCCGAACGCTTCCGCCAGGGCATCCGCCGCTACCTCGACGGGCACCGGCTGTCCAACACCGACACGTCGGACCTCTGGGACGCCATCGAAGCCGCCTCCGGGGAGCCGGTGCGCGACATCATGGACACCTTCATCCTCCAAGGTGGGTTCCCGCTGGTGAGCGTGGAGCCCAGCACCGACGGGACGTGCCGGGTGACCCAGGAGCCGTTCATGCTGGCCCCGGCCGAGGGCCCCAGCGCCATCGGGTCGGGGTGGCGGGTGCCGCTGCTGGCCCGCTCGCTCTCCGGCGCCGGCGAGCAGCGGGTGCTGCTGCACGAGCCGTCCACCCTGACCGGCGGCGACGACCTGGTGGTGAACGCCGGTGGGTCGGGCTACTACCGGGTCCGCTACCGCCCGGGCCATCTGCGGCGCCTGGCGTCGTCGCTGAGCCAGCTCGACGCCCTGGAGCGCTTCAACCTCCTCGGCGACACCTGGGCGGCGGTGGTGGCCGGGCGCTCCGATCTCGACGACCTGCTGGTGCTGGCCGAGGCGCTCGGCGACGAGCGCGACCCGGACGTGTGGGGTCAGGCCACCGGGGCGCTGGCCTTCCTCGACCACGCCCTCGACGAGGACGACATCCCGCTGCTGGCCGCCTACACCCGGGCGCTGATCGGACCGGTGTTCGCCGCGCTGGGCTGGGCGCCGACGGCCGGTGAAGGAGATCGGGTGGCCACCTTGCGGGCCCAGCTGCTGACCACGCTCGCCAACGTGGGGCGCGACGAGGCGGTGCGCTCGGAGGCGGCCCGCCGCCACGACGAGGCCCTGCGCGGCGGCGCCCCGCTGCTGCCCGACCTGGCCGCGGCGGTGGTGGAGGTGGCGGCGCTCACGGGCACCGAAGCCGACTACGAGCGGTACCTGCAGCGCTACCGGTCCCCCGACACCCCGCAGGAGGAGATGCGCTACCTGATGGCGCTGACGGCCTTTCCGCAGCCGGCCCTGGCCGAGCGGACCTTCGCCCTGGCCACCACCGAGGTCCGCTCGCAGAACGCCCCGTTCGTGATCAGCATGCTGCTCGCCCACCGTGAGCACGGTGCCGCCACCTGGCTGCGGGTGGCGGAAGGCTGGGAGCAGCTGGTAGCCCGGACGCCGGTCAACATCCTGCCCCGCATGCTGTCAGGGGTGCGTCTGCTGTGCCGCGACGCGGCGCTTGCCGCCGAGGTCCGCCAGTTCCTGGCCGCCCATCCCATCCCCAGCGGGCAACGCACCGTCGACCAGGCGGTGGAACGTCTGGGCGTCAACGTCCGGTTCACCGAACGGCTGCGCTCCACCGCCCACGCCGCGCTGGCCGCCGGCGTGCAGCGGCTCGGGGCCGAGCCGAGCACGACGAGGCGATGAGCCCGTCGGACCGTGCCGGCTGCTCGGGCCCCGCCGGCCGCTCGGGCCCCGCCGGCCGTTCCAGCACCACCGGCCCCCCCACCCCTGCCGGTCGGGCCGGCCCCGACGTGCGGCGTCGCCGGCGGCTGCTGACCCGAGCCCGGACGGTGAAGGGCTTCATGCCCGACGACGAAGGCGAAGCGCTGTTCGAAGCGGCCCGGCAGGCGGGGGCCCGAGCCAGCGGCGCCGCCACCTTCGTGGAGATCGGCGCCTGGTGTGGCAAGTCCAGCGTCTACCTCGGAGCGGCGGCCGAGGAGACGGGGGCGGTGCTGTTCAGCGTCGACCACCATCACGGTTCCGAGGAGAACCAGCCGGGCTGGGAGCACCACGACCGCACCCTGGTCGATCCCCGCACCGGCCGGATCGACACCTTGCCGTTCTGGCGCCGCACCGTCGAGGAGGCCGGGCTCGGCGCGGTGGTGGTCGGTGTCGTCGGCGACTCCCCCACCGTCGCCTCGCGCTGGGGCGGTCCGCTCGACCTGTGCTTCATCGACGGCGGCCACGGCGAGGCTCCCGCCTGGGCCGATCTCCGGGGGTGGTCGCCCAAGGTGGCGGTCGGTGGGCTGCTGGCCATCCACGACGTGTTTCCCGAGCCCGCCGACGGCGGCCGCCCCCCCTACGAGCTGTACCTGGCGGCGCTGAGGTCCGGGGAGTTCACCGAGGACTCGGCCTGCGGGTCGCTGCGGGTGCTGCGCCGGGTGCGACCGCCGAGGCGGCCGGTGCCTGGCGGAGGTGGCGGCGCGGCCGGCAGCGACGCCCCGTGACCGGCGGCGGGGCCGCCGGCGCCCTCAGCCGCGTCGCTGAGGTCGAGACCCG